>JAQGHY010000326.1 GCA_028291455.1 Rubritepida sp.
ATCAGATGCTCCGGTGAGAGCGACGCCAAACTGTCGGATATTGCACGCAGATGTTCAGCAGGAACCGGACCTTCGCCCAACTGCGCCGGCGCCAGGATGGGAGATTTGCTTGCTGCATTTAACGGAAATCTAGCGGGGACAACGAAATTTGCAGCCGGCCTCGGCTTGGGAATTGGTTCGCCGACACCGGTCTTCGTTGCAGCGCGACGCTCCCGCCACGCCCATTCGAACATGAATTCGATCGGCTTTGCCTTGGGACAAAACTGGAAACACAAGAACAAATCATCCGCAGCCGAAGTAATTTCCTTCGCGGATACAGACCAGTTCAAGGATCGATCTGCCGATCCGTCCCCCATGAGTCTTTCCGGCCGCCTGAAGAATGCGACATGCTCGGCCGATCTTCCTTGAACCAAGGTAATCCACTCAATGGAACTGGACGGATCGGCGTTCGCGAGCGTCGCCTTGAGCTCTATGGACAACTGGTTGGAAAAATCGGGCGACCCCGCGTCATTTAGTTGCGGGATTGGCCACAATAGCCGCGAAACCTCCCTGCATTCCGAAAAATCAACAGAAAGCCGAACAGGATTTTGGGAATCGACCCCCAGTTTTCCTTGAGCGGCATCTTCCTGATTCTTCCAGACAGCTACCCAGGTGGAATCGTCTACGTGCCGGGATACAGCCACTATTCACCCCATGCTGCTATGGAAATCTCACTCTAGTAAATTACATGCCGGCGCCGAAAACGCAAAGCCAGCTATGTCGTGCCCGGAGGCCGGCAAGCCAAGCATCCGGCCGGGGCGGTCGGGCCACGCGGCAAAGCTACGCGCGTGGATCGGCGATGAGCACGAGAGCGCCGCTGCGGCGGTGCCCGGCCTTCACCGGCAAGGTGCCGGCGAACCCCCGGCACCGCATGGAGCCTCTCCGCCGCCTATATCTGTTGGGCGCGAAACGGGCTGGACCGATCATTCTCGGCCGCCAGCACCCGAGACCTTCTAAAGAAAAGCGTGGAAGCCAAGTCTGCGACAGCCCCTCTGTCGCAGGAGATTGCGCCGCTTGCCCGCCCGCGCTACCGCGCCGCCCATGCCCTTCACCACCGCCGATTTCGACTTCTCGCTGCCCGAGGCCCAGATCGCCCAGGCGCCGATCCGCCCGCGCGACGCGGCGCGGCTGCTGGTCGTCCGCGGGCCGGCGCTGGAGGATCGCGGCATCACAGACCTGCCGGCTCTGTTGGAGCCCGGCGACGTGATGGTGGTGAACGACACCCGCGTCATCCCTGCGCGGCTGCGGGCACGGCGGGGCGAGGCGCGGGTGGAGATCATGCTCAACCGCGCCGAGGGCGACGGGACCTGGCACGCCCTGATCCGCAACGCCCGCCGGCTGCGTGCGGGCGACGAGATCGCCGTCGAGGGCGCCGATATAACCGCCCGGGTGATGGAAAAATACGAGGGCGGCAGCGCGCGGCTGGATTTCGGCGCCGATCCCGCCCGGCTGATAGCCGCGCTGGAGCAGGCGGGCGAGATCCCCCTGCCCCCCTATATCCACCGCGAGGCCGGGCCCCGCGGCGAGGATCGCGCGGACTACCAAACCGTCTTCGCGGCACGGCCAGGCGCCGTGGCCGCGCCCACCGCGAGTCTGCATTTCACTCCGGCGCTACTGGCGGCGCTGGAGGCGCGCGGCGTGCAGCGCGCGACCGTCACCCTACATGTCGGCGCGGGCACCTTCCTCCCCGTGCGAGAGGAGGACCCGCGCCTGCACAAGATGCACGCCGAATGGGGTGAGCTCGGCGCCGAAGCCGCGGCCACAATCAATGCGGCGCGGGCCGAGGGGCGGCGCATCCTGTGCTGCGGCACCACGGCGCTGCGTCTGCTGGAGACGGCGGCCCGCGACGTTACGGACCGGCGGGCGCCCATTCCCGAGTTCCGTGGCCTCACGGATATCTTCATCCTGCCGGGTTATTCGTTCCGCGCGGCGGATCTGCTCCTCACGAACTTCCACCTGCCGAAATCGACGCTGCTCATGCTGGTCGCGGCTTTCGCGGGTCAGGCCCCCATGCGCGCGGCCTATGAACACGCGGTGACCAGGGGGTATCGCTTCTTCTCCTATGGCGATGCCTCGCTGATCTTTCCCGGGAACCACCCTTCATGACGTTGAACTGGACGCAACAGACCACTGACGGTCGCGCCCGCGCCGGCCTGCTGCGTACCGCCCATGGCGAGGTGCCGACGCCCGTCTTCATGCCCGTGGGCACCGCCGGCACGGTGAAGGCGATGACCGCTGATGCCGTGCGCGAGACCGGCGCGCGAATGGTGCTGGGCAACACCTACCACCTCATGCTGCGCCCCGGCGCCGAGCGCGTGGAGCGGCTGGGCGGGCTGCATCGCTTCATGGACTGGCACGGCCCGATCCTCACGGATTCCGGTGGGTTCCAGGTGATGAGCCTCTCGGGCCTGCGGAAGATGGATGAGGACGGCGTCACCTTCCAATCCCATGTGGACGGCTCCAAGCACCGGCTCACACCCGAGCGGAGTGTCGAGATCCAGCGGCTGCTCGGCGCCGACGTCACCATGTGCTTCGACGAATGCACCGCCTTCCCCGCCACGCATGAGGAGGCGGCGAAATCCATGCGCATCTCCATGCGCTGGGCCGGCCGTTGCCGGGACAGTTTCACCGCGCGTGAGGGCCATGGCCTCTTCGGCATCGTCCAGGGCAGCACCTATGAGGACCTGCGCGCCGAGAGTGCGGCCGCGCTGACCGGCATCGGCTTCGAGGGCTATGCGATCGGCGGTCTTGCCGTCGGCGAGGGCCAGCAGGCGATGTTCGACACGCTCGACTTCACCGTGCCCATGCTGCCGCAGACCCATCCGCGCTACCTCATGGGCGTGGGCAAGCCGGCCGACCTGCTCGGCGCGGTCAGGCGCGGCGTGGACATGTTCGACTGCGTGATCCCCACGCGCTCGGGCCGGATGGGCCGCGCCTATACCTCGCGTGGGCAGCTCAACCTGCGCAACGCCAGGCACACCGAGGATGCGCGGCCGCTGGATGCCGGCTGCACCTGCCCGGCCTGCCGCAACCACAGCCGCGCCTATCTGCACCACCTGCTGAAATGCGACGAGATGCTGGGGCCGGTGCTGCTGAGCTGGCACAACGTCCACTATTACCAGGCGCTGATGGCGCGCATGCGCGACGCCATCCTCGCGGGCCGCTTCGAGGACGAGGCGGCGGCGCTCGAGACCGATTGGGCCAAGGACGGCGAAGATGACCGCGAAGACTGACACCGCCGGCCTCACCCAGCTCGGAGCGGCGACCGCCCTGCCCGCCTCGCCCGACCAGGCGGTGCTGGAGCGCGTGGGCAATCCGCATTCCGACCTCGCCTACTGCATCCGCTTCACCGCGCCGGAATTCACCTCGCTCTGCCCCCTAACGGGGCAGCCGGATTTCGCGCATCTGATGATCGACTACGTGCCCCGCGGTTGGATTGTGGAGAGCAAGAGCCTGAAGCTCTTCCTCGGCAGCTTCCGCAACCACGGCGCCTTCCACGAGGCTTGCACGCTGGACATCGCCCGGCGGCTGGTGGCGCTGCTGGAGCCCGCTTGGCTGCGCATCGGCGGCTATTGGTATCCCCGCGGCGGCATCCCGATCGACGTGTTCTACCAGACCGGAGCCCCGCCTGAGGGCGTGTGGATTCCGGCGCAGGACGTGCCTGGATACCGCGGGCGCGGGTGATCCTCCTGCGCGATTGACCGGGACGCCGATTCCATCGCATGGCTGCCTGCGAAGAAATCTGGATGATCTGACAATGGGACGCGTGCTCGTGACGGGCGCCGCCGGCTTCATCGGCGCGCATCTCTGCCAGGCGCTTCTCGCCCGCGGCGAGCAGGTCGTCGGCATCGACAACCTGAACCCCTATTACGATCCCGCGCTGAAACAGGCACGGCTCGCGGCGCTGACCGGAAAGGCGCCCGCCGGCGCCTTCGAGTTCCACAAGCTCGACCTCGCGGATACCGACGGCGTGCTGAGCCTCATGAAGCCCGGGAGCGGGATCGACCGCGTGGCGCATCTGGGCGCGCAGGCCGGCGTCCGCTGGTCGCTGGAGGCGCCCTTCGCCTATACGAGCGCCAACGTCACCGGCCATCTCTCCATTCTCGAAGGCGTGCGGCGGAGCGAGGGGCGCATCCTCCACACGGTCTATGCCTCGACCAGCTCGGTCTATGGATCGCGCAGCGATGGACAACCCTTCCGCGAAACCGACCGCGCCGAACGCCCCGCCTCGCTCTACGCCGCGACCAAGCTCGCCGGCGAAATGATGAGCAAGGCCTATACCGACCTCTACGGCCTCTCGCTCACAGGGCTGCGATTCTTCACCGTATACGGCCCCTGGGGCCGGCCCGACATGGCCTATTGGCTCTTCACCGACGCAATGCTGAAGGGCCAGCCGATCAAGCTCTTCAACGAGGGCCGGATGATGCGGGACTTCACCTATGTCGAGGATATCGTGGCCGGGATCATGGCCGCCCTCGACCATCCGCCGGCGAGCCCCGCGCACCGCACCTACAATATCGGCAATAGCCGGCCGGAGCCGCTGCTCGACATGGTGCAGCACCTCGAGGAGCTGCTGGGCGTGCCCGCGAAGCGCGTACTGATGCCGATGCAGCCTGGCGACGTCCCCGCGACCTTCGCCGACGTCTCCGCCATGGAGCGGGATTTCGGCTGGCATCCCACCACGGACCTGCGGACCGGGCTGCACCATTTCGTGCGCTGGTGGCGGGGCTACTTCGGCTGAGACGCAGCTTCTGCTAAGGCGGGGGCATGTTCAGGACATGCCTCAGGAGATGCGCGTAGCCCTCGGCATCGTCCAGCGCGATGTGGGTATGCGGATGCCCGCCGAGCCACGCCCTGGGAAACCGCTTGGCGGCGCATTCAACGTAGGACAGCCCGGCACGGCCCATGACGAACGAGCCGAGATCGAGCCCTCCGCCGGCAAAGAGCAGGTCCTCACTGCGCGGCGCCTGGAGCATCCGAATGCCGGCGAAGCGCCGCAGGTACCAGTCGATCCAGGCTCCGTCGAATATCAGGGGATAGCCGACGAAGACGGGTGCGCCGCCGAAGCCGCGAACCCATTGCACGAAGCTCTCGATCGCAGTGGCGGCCGGCTGGCGATCATGCACCACCGCGGCCCAGGCAGCGGGCTCGGTGGCCCACCAGCCCATTGTGCCCGCATCCGCCGCATGGCCGTCGAGCGGTTCGAGGTTCAGCGCCAGATGGCCGAGCCGCATTCCGCGCGCGTCGCAGGCGACCGAGGCGAAGCTCAGCATCGAGTGCCGGCCGGGATCGGGGCCGTCGGTCTCGACATCGGTGACGAAGTAGACGGGATTCGGATCCAAGCGAGGCTCGCCCTGCTGCCGGAATATCCCTTGTGGATAGGGCATGGCCTGTCAATCGCAAGGCGAAGCAGCGCCTTGCCTCCGTTGGATTGTCTCTCCCTCAAGGCCATGATAAGAAACAATAATATTGGAAGAGGCGCACGCGATGGTTGAACTCCTCGATAGCCGCCCTTCCGCCCCCGGCCTGGCATTGGGGCAACCGAAGCCGCCAGGAGGCTGCCAATGACGCTCACCGCCTTCCTGCCATGCCGTGCCGGCAGCCAGCGCGTGCCGCATAAGAACACGCGGCCCTTCGCGGGCGAGACGGAAGGGCTTCTCGGCATCAAGCTCCGGCAGTTGCTGGAAACCCCTGAGATCGATCTCGTCCTGCTCTCCACCAACGATCCCCTCGTGATCGAGATCGGCGAACGGCATGCGGCATCCGCGGAGGGCCGTCTGCGCATCGACCGCCGGCCGGACCATCTCTGCTCTGCCGCGACGCTGACGGATGAACTGATCACCTATGTTCCCGGCGTCATCCCATCGGGCGATGTGCTTTGGACGCATGTGACGTCGCCATTCTTCGACGGTGCGGAGTACGCCTCGGCGATCGCAGCCTATCACGCCGCCATTGCAGCCGGGACGCATGACAGCCTGATGGGAGTCATGGCGTTGCACAGCTTCATCTGGAACGAGGCGGGGCCGTTGAACTACGACCGCGATGTGGAGAAATGGCCCCGCACGCAGACGCTGCCGCCCCTCTACGACGTGAACAGTTCTGTCTTCATTGCCAATGTCGAAATCTATCGCGGGAGGCAGGATCGGATCGGCGAAAAGCCGCTGCTCCATATCGTGCCGAAGAAGAAGACCCTCGATGTGGATTGGGAGGACGACTTCGCGCTGGCGGCTGAGCTCTGGCGGCTGCGCAAGGGCTGACCCAGGCGAGGTTCAGGGTCCGCCATTCCCCTCCTGCCGCGCCTCGATCTCGATGATGGCCCGCGGCAGGTCCGCGATCGAATCCACCACCAGATGAGCGCCCGCCGCCAGCAACTCGGCCGTCGCCCGTGCGCGCATCTCCGCCTTCTCGGCATCCGACGCGCGCGCCATCTCCGCCTCCGACAGCCCGGCGATATTGCCCGACAGCGCGAAACCCACGGCCCAGCAACCGGCATTCCGCGCCTCGCCGATGCCAGGCGGCGTGTCGTCGCACTTCACCACATCGCTGGCGGGCCAGATGCCCATCGTCGCCATAGCCCACCACATCTGCAGCGGGGCCGGGCGCCCCGCTGGGAGGTCGCCTGCGCAGACCATCACCTCCGGCGTGAAGCCCTGCTTCGCGGCCAGGGGCGCGAGCCGCTCCATGATCGCGCGGGTATAGCCGGTGGTGGAGCCGATGCGGATGTTGCGCGCGGCGCACCAGTCCAGCGCCTCACGTGCTCCGGCGATCAGGGTGGAGTGTTCGGGCTTCTCCACGGCGGCGATGTTCAGGGGCTCGAAGATCTCGAAGATCGCCTCGACGTCGGCCGCGCCGAAATCATGGCCGTGCTTCGCGCGCCATGCCGCATTGGTGTGCGGCGCCGAGCCGACCAGGCGGATGTGGTCGCACTTGGCCATGCCCATCGGGCCGCGCGCGTCGTCCACGGTGATGTCCACGCCGAGCCGGCGGAAGGCCTCCTGGAAGGCGGCCATTGGGGCTCGGCTGCCATGGTCGAGCACGGTGCCCGCCCAGTCGAGAATCACGGCGCGGATCATGCGGGGAACTCCATGCCCATGAGGTCGGCCAGCACTTCCTCGGCGAGGCCGAAGGCGGTGGAAGCGCCGGTGCCGGAGGTGACGGAGACGAGGCGCACGCCGGGCATCGGCGTCTCGAAGAAGGCATCCTCGGCACCGGAGGGATAGACGCCGATCCAGCGTTCGGTGACAGCTGGCGGCGGCCCCAGCACCTTGGCGAATTCATCCAGGATCAGCGCGTCCACCGCTTCCGGCTGGAACGGGTCGGGCGTGTCGGCATAGTGGTGGCTGTCGCCGACGACGAGGCTGCCGTCGGCACCCTGCACGACGATGAGGTGCACGCCGTTGGCCAGCGCCTCCGGCTGCTCCGCCTCCAGCCGCGCGCGCAATGCGGGCAGCGAAGGCGCATCCGCATAGCCGCGATACCGATGCAGGCCGAGATCGCTCATGACCGGCGCGGGCATGCGCCAGCCGGGATCGGCGAGGCGCAGCATATGCAGCTTGCACAGCGTGACCCCGCGCGAGGCGAAATGGTCGGGAAAGAGCGAGACGATATCCGTCCCCGGGCACACCACGATATTCTCAGCCGTGAAGCGGCCGAGCGGCGTGTGCACCGCACCGCTCTCGACGGCCAGCGCGGCGAGGCGCGGATGCAGGGTCACGCCGTGGCGTTCGGCCAGCCAGCCACGCAGGCGCGGCAGCGCCTCGCGACTTTCCACGCGGAGCTCGTGCGGCGAATGCAGCGCGCCGAGGATTTCGCGCGAGAGTGGTGCCGGGATGTCGTTGCCGCGCAGGATCGTGCAGCCCTCGCCCATCGGTCCCGCCGCGAATTCCTCGATCACCGCGAGGGCTTCGGGGCGGCGTGCGGCCATCAGCAAGCCGCGCTGCAGGATGGGGATGCCCGCCTCCTCGCAGACCCCCGCCCAGACGTCGCGTGCGCGGCGGGCGCGGCGCCAGGTGTGCGGCGCCCCCTGCCCCGTCACGGTGATGAAGCCGAAGTTCCGCACCGAGGCGCCGTTGGGCTGCGCGTCCCGGTCCAGCACGGCGACGCGATGCCCCGCCCGCGCGGCCGCCAGCGCGTGGGCCAGGCCCACGATGCCGTGGCCGACAACGATCAGGTCGAAGGAGGTCTCCACCTCAGACCGGCGGGCGCTTGGCGCGCGCGCCGTTCTCGCGCTCCAGGGCATGGCCGGCGGCGAGCACCAGCCCGTCCGTCCAGGGCATCCCGATGAGCTGTGCGGCGACCGGCAGCCCGCCTTCGCCGAAGCCCGTGCAGATGGTGAGCGCGGGCCACCCCGTGAGGTTGAACGGGATGGTGAAGTTGGGCTTCTCCAGGGTCGACCATTTCGGCACGTCGCGGATCTTTGCGGCCTCCATGGGCTGGGCCGCGGTGATCAGGATGTCGAAGCCCGCCGAGGCCGCGAAGCTGCGCTCGATCAACTGGCGCCGCTTGCGAGAGGCCTGGATATAATCGCCCGCCGACAGCAGCCCGCCGAGGGCAAGGCGGCAACGCAGCAACTCCCCGTACTTCATGGGGCGCGTGCGCATCCACTCCTCATGGACCGCCCAGGCCTCGGCGGAGAGCGTCACCCAGCCGGCGGCGTTGAACTCCTGCAGGCTCGGCAGCGTCACGTCCGCGACTTCGGCGCCGAGCTTGCGGAAGATGGCGCAGCTTTCCTCGATACCCCGCAGCGTGGCGGCCGAGACCGGGTGATCCACCTCATGGAAGTGCCGGATCACGCCGATGCGGCGGCCGCGCATGTCCTGCTTGATGTCCAGCGCGGTCACCGAATGATCCACGCTGCCGGGATCGGTGGGGTCGTAGCCCATCATGGCTTCGAGCAGGATGGCGCAGTCCTCGCTGTTCCAGGCGAGCGGGCCGGCATGGTCGAGCGTCTGTGCCAGCGGCAGGATTCCGGTGCGCGAGCAAAGCCCGTAGGTCGGCTTGATGCCGGCGATACCGCAGAGCGCGGCGGGGCCACGGATGGAGCCTCCCGTGTCCGAACCGGTGCCGCCCAGCGCCAAGCCAGCCGCGACGGCCGCGGCTGTACCGGAGGAGGAGCCGGCGGTGAAGCGCTCGGTATCCCAGGGGTTGCGCGCGGGCGGCCAGGGGAGATCGAAGCTCGGGCCGCCGAAGGCGAATTCATGCGTGGCCAGCTTGCCCAGCAGGACCACGCCGGCGTCGCGCCACTTGCCGACCGTCACAGCATCCCGTGTCGGCACGTTGTCGATGAGCTGCGCGGAATGCGCGGTCGTGGCGATCCCGGCCGTTCCGTAGATGTCCTTGTGACCGATCGGGATGCCGTCCAGCCGGCCCTTCAGCGTCCCCGACATCTGCCGCGCCTCGGCGGCCCGGGCGTCGGCCAGAGCGCGTTCCTCGGTCACGAGGATGAAGGCGTTGAGCGTCGAGTTCTGGGCAGCGATGCGCGCGAGGCAGTCCCGCGTCAGCTCGACGGGCGAGACCTTCTTAGCCGCGATAAGCGCGCCGGCCTCGGCGATGGTGGGGATCATGCGCCCTTCCCCGCCGAAAAGGTCAAAGCCGGTTCGGCGGCGAGCGGGATCGCCGGATCGCGCAGCAAAGCCAGCATTCCCATCAGTTTCGCGTGGGCGTGGCGGAGGTCCTCGACCTCGGCGGGAGGCAGCGTGAGGCCCGCCTGCGCAACGATCGTCGCGAAATCCTGCACGGAAAGTGGCTCTGCCATGGAACGCCCTCATCGGTTCGAGAAAAAGACAGGGACAGCTTGCGGTGCATGCGAAGCCGAGGCTAGCTTCCCTCATAAGAATAAATATTTGGGAGCTAAAGCGGCATGAAAGTCGGCGACGCAATCGCAGAGATCATGAAGCGCGAGGGGATCAAGATCCTCACCGGTTATCCGGTGAATCATCTGATCGAACATTGCGCTGCGATCGATATCCGTCCGGTGATGGTCCGCCAGGAACGCATCGGCCTACATATGGCCGATGCCATCAGCCGCGTGACCTCGGCCCAGCAGCTTGGCGCCTTTTGCATGCAGCACGGCCCGGGCGCCGAGAACGCCTATGGCGGTGTCGCGCAGTGCTTCGGCGAAAGCATTCCAGTGCTGGTCCTGCCGATGGGCTATCCCCGCCGCATCGCGCATGTGCCGCCGAACTACAACAGCTCGGTGCAGATGCGCGGCATCACCAAATCCGCCGAGCCGATCATGAGCGCGGCGGAGGTGCCGAACATCATGCGCCGCGCCTTCGCGCGGCTGCGCAACGGCCGCGGCGGGCCCGTCATCGTCGAGATCCCGACGGACATGTTCAACGAGGAGATGCCGGCGGATTGGAGCTACACGCCTGTCGTCATCACGCGCTCGGGACCCGATCCCGTCGACGTGAAGCGCGCGGCGGAGATGCTCGCCAAGGCCCGCCGTCCGGTGATCTATGCCGGCACCGGCGTGCATTGGGCCAAGGCCTGGCCGCAGCTGAAGGAGCTCGCGGAACTGCTGGCGGCGGCCGTCACTTCGAGCCTCGGCGGCAAGTCGAGCTTTCCGGAAGATCATCCGCTGGCGCTGGGCTCGGGCGGCCTCGCCATTCCCAAACCGGTGCGCCACTTCCTCGACAATGCCGATGTGATCTTCGGCATCGGCTGTTCCTTCACCGAGACCAACTTCGGCGTGAAGATGCCCAAAGGCCCGAAGATCATCCACGCCACGCTGGACCCGGACCATCTGGAGAAGGACCAGCATTGCGACATCGGCCTCGTCGGCGATGCCGCGCTGGTGCTCGACGCGCTGCTCGTGGAGCTGCGCGGGATGATCAAGGAGGCTCGGCCGCATAAGCCCGTGCAGGACGAGATCGAGGCGATCCGTGCGACCTGGCTCGCCGAATGGGCGCCCAAGCGTGATAGCGACGCATCGCCGCTCAACCCCTATCGCGTTCTGCGCGACCTGTGGCGCACGGTGGACGTCGACAACACCATCATCACCCATGACGCCGGCTCGCCGCGCGATCAGCTCTCGCCCTTCTGGGTGAGCCGCACGCCGCTTTCCTATCTCGGTTGGGGCAAGACGACGCAGCTCGGCTACGGGCTTGGGCTGGCCATGGGCGCCAAGCTGGCGGCACCCGACAAGCTCTGCATCAACGTCTGGGGCGATGCGGCCATCGGCTTCACCGGCATGGACTTCGAGACGGCGGTGCGCGAGCGCATCCCCATCATGTCCATCCTGCTGAACAACTTCTCCATGGCGATCGAGCTGAAGGTCATGCCCATCAGCACGGAGAAATACCGCAGCACCGACATCAGCGGCGACTATGCGGCGATGGCGCGTGCCTTCGGGGGCTATGGCGAGCGCGTGGAGAAGGTCGAGGACATCATCCCCGCCATCCTGCGCGGCATCGCCAAGACCAAGGAAGGCATCCCCGTTCTGCTGGAGTTCATCACCTCCAAGGAGACGCAGGTGTCGAGACTCTAATGGCAACGGTCAAGATCGACGACGTCCGTAAGTCCTTCGGCAGCACGACCGTGCTGCATGGTGTTTCCGTCGATATCGAGGATGGCGAATTCGTCGTCCTCGTCGGCCCCTCCGGCTGCGGCAAGTCCACGCTGCTGCGGATGCTGGCGGGCCTCGAGAACATCACCAGCGGCGAGATTTCGATCGGCGGGCGGGTGGTCAACAAGGTGCCGCCGAAGGATCGGGACATCGCGATGGTGTTCCAGAACTACGCGCTTTATCCGCACATGACCGTCTTCGACAACATGGCGTTCTCCATGAAGCTGGCGAAGGCTTCGAAGGAGGTCATGGCTGCCGAAGTGGGCCGCGCGGCGAAGATCCTGGGGCTGGAAATGCTGCTGGACCGCTATCCGCGCCAGCTCTCCGGCGGGCAGCGGCAGCGTGTCGCCATGGGCCGCGCCATTGTGCGCGATCCGCAGGTCTTCCTCTTCGACGAGCCGCTTTCCAACCTCGATGCCAAGCTGCGCGTGCAGATGCGTTCCGAGATCAAGGAGCTGCACCAGCGGCTGCGCGTCACCACCGTCTATGTGACCCACGACCAGATCGAGGCCATGACCATGGCCGACAAGATCGACGTGATGGAGCTCGGCTATATCCGCCAGGCCGGCCCGCCGCTGGAGCTGTATGACCGGCCCTCGAACGTCTTCGTGGCCGGCTTCATCGGCAGCCCCGCGATGAACCTGCTGGACGGCCGTATCGAGCATGGGGCCTTCCTGACACCAGACGGCACGAGCTGGCCGCTGCCCACGCAACCGACGAAGGACGGGCCCGCCATCTACGGCATCCGGCCCGAGCATTTCCGGCTCGCGGGCGATGGCATGCAGGCGCGCGTGCAGCTCGTGGAGCCCATGGGCAGCGAGACCCAGGTGACGATGCGCGTCGGCGATACCGTGGTGAACGGCATCTTCCGCGAGCGCATCTCGGTGAAGCCCGGCGACATCATGCCGGTGCTGCCCGCAGCGGCGCAGACGCATCTCTTCGACAAGCAAACCGGGCAGCGCATGTAACCGCTCGGAACGAATAAAAAGGGAGGAAAACAAGAATGAACATCAATGTCACCCGCCGCGAAATGGCGGCGATCGGTGCCGCGACACTGGCTTCGACGCAGGCTTCGGCACAGGTCGTCGCCGCCGCCAATGTCCCCGCGCCCAATTTCGCCATCGAGCGGGGCGCCACGCTGCGCATGCTGCGCCCCGTGCGCTTCGTGGCCCCCGACGAGGAAGTGTTCCGCGCCAATTGCGCACGCTTCGCCGCCGCGACCGGCGTGCAGGTCCGCGTGGATTTCGTGGGCTGGGAGGACATCACCCAGCAGACCGCCGTCACCGCCAATACCGGCGCGGGGCCGGACCTCATCATCGGCTTCAACGAGTCTCCGCACGTCTATGCCGACAAGCTCGTGGACCTCAGCGATGCCGCCGCCTATCTCGGTGCCAAGTACGGCGGCTGGAAGGCCCTGGCCCAGCGCTACGGCAAGCGGAGCAACACCGAGACCTGGATCGGCCTGCCCTTCGGCGCCTCCGGCGGCCCGCTCGTCTGGCGCAAATCCGCGGTCAACGAGGCCGGCTTTGAGCGGCCGCCCGAGGACCTCGCCGGCTACCTCCGCCTCTGCCAGGCGCTGAAGCGCATCGGCAAGCCGGCCGGCTTCGCGCTCGGCAATGCCGTGGGCGACGGCAACGGCTTCGCCAACTGGCTCGTCTGGGCGCATGGCGGCAAGCTGGTGAACCCCGACGGCAGCGTGGCCATCAACAGCCGCGAAACCATCGCCGCGCTGAACTATCTGAAGGAGCTGTATCCCACCTTCATCTCGGGCACGCTGGCTTGGGGCGATATCAGCAACAACCGCGCCTATGCCTCCAATGAGTGCTTCCTGACCTCGAATGGCGTGTCGCTCTACTTCTCGCTGAAGAACGATCCGGCCACCGCCGCCATCGCCGCGGATACCGAGCACACGCTGCTGCCCAAGGGGTTGGCCGCCACCTCGCCGATGGCCGGGCTCACGCTTAACGGCATGGTGTTCAAGCACAGCCGCTTCCCGAATGCGGCTAAGGCGCTGCTCACCTTCCTGCTCGAATCCGAGCAGTACGACCCCTGGCTGCAGGCCAATCTCGGTTACTGGGCCCAGCCGCTCAATGCCTATGATAACAGTGCCGTGTGGCGCAGCGATCCGAAGGTCACGGTGTTCAAGAACACCATGGATACCGGTTTCTGGGCCGGCTACGAGGGCCCCATCACCGAGGGCTCGGCCGCCGCCACCTCGGACTACGTGATGGTGCAGATGTGCGCTTCCGTCGCCTCCGGCCAGGCCACGCCCGAGGCCGCGGCGCGTGAGGCCGAACGCCGCGCGGCGCGCTTCTTCCGCCGGCGCTGAGCCACCTTTCAAAACAAGATCCCCGCGCGGCGCCGTGCCGCGCGGGAACCGGCTTCCGGAGTATCGACATGGACGCCACCACCACCCTGCATTGGTCCAAGTCGCGGCAAGAGCCCGGCTGGCTGGTGCGCGTCTTCGACAACAAGCTTGTGCTGATCGTCGCCTGCCTGCTGCCCGCCCTCGGGCTACTCGGCGTGTTCCTGACCTATCCGCTCGGCCTCGGCATCTATCTCGCCTTCACCGACACTACGATCGGGCGCCCTGGCATCTTCGTCGGCACCGAGAATTTCGAGTTCCTCTTCACCGATCCGATCTTCTGGAACGCCGTCTTCTTCAGCGTGTTCTACACCGCCCTTGCGACGGTGGGGAAATTCGGCCTCGGCCTGTGGCTCGCCCTGCTGCTCAACAATCACATGCCGTTCAAGTCGATCCTGCGCGCCATCATCCTGCTGCCGTGGATCGTCCCAACCGTGCTCTCGGCCATCGCCTTCTGGTGGATCTACGATCCGCAATTCTCGATCATCAGCTACGTTTTCAAGGACGTGCTGGGCTGGCGCACGACCAATATCGACTTCATCGGCAGTGAATGGCCGGCGCGCTTCTCGCTCATCGCCGCCAATATCTGGCGCGGCATTCCCTTCGTGGCGATCTCGCTCCTCGCCGGCCTGCAGACGATCTCCCCGTCGCTCTACGAGGCCGCGCTGCTGGACGGCGCCACCGCCTGGCAACGGTTCCGCTTCATCACCTTCCCGATGCTGCTGCCCATCCTCGCCATCGTGATGACCTTCTCGATCATCTTCACCTTCACAGACTTCCAACTCGTCTACGCCATCACCCGAGGCGGCCCGGTGAACTCCACCCACCTGCTCGCCACCCTCGCCTTCCAACGCGGCATCCCCGGCGGACAACTGGGCGAAGGCGCGGCGATCGCGGTCTCGATGATCCCCTTCCTGATCTTCGCGACACTGTTCAGCTACTTCGCCCTCGCCCGCCGCAAGTGGCAGCAAGGCGAAGGCAATGACTGATGGCGGAGGCCTCGCTGTGGTGAGGGGCGCTGTCGGGGATGTTGACGCAGGGGGCTTTGCCCCCGGCACCCCCTACCAAAACTCTGTTCCCGCATCCCAATCCAACGGCGCTAGACACCTTCCCGCAGCCTACGGACAACCGCTTATGTCCAGTGGGCAGCGGCCTCCTAGGTTGGGGGGTAAACCAGCACCCGGTCCACCGAAGCGCGTAGCGCCTCCAGGACCTCGGTCGTGTCGCTGGCACCGGAGCCATTCGAATCAGGCGGAGTCGACGCCGCTCGCCAGATAGGCCGCATTTGCCGCCTCGCCGTTCAGCCCGGCGAGGAAGGCCTCCGCGGCGGCACGATGCGCCGAAGACGTCATCATCGCCGCGGAGAAGGAGGAGACCTGCTGCAGCTCCTCGGGGTATCTGCCGACCACCTCGACACCCTCGACCACCAGCAGCTCGCTCACCTGCTGCACGGCAAGATCCGCCTCGCCGGTCACCAGCTTCTCGGCGGTGAATCCGGCGGGGATCACCGTCGCGCGGCTGCGCACGGCATCGGCGATGCCCAGCTTCTCGATGATGGACTCGAAGTGGATGCCGCTGGCGCCGGCGCGCGAATAGGCGACGGAACGCGCGCCCAGCAGGGCCGCCCGGAACTCCTCGACGGTGCCAACCGGTGGGTGCGCCGCACCGCGCGGCACCGCCACGCCGAGACGGGAATGCGCCACCTCAACCCGCGTCGCCGGATCGACCTTGCCTTCTGCGATCAGCTTGTCCATCGCGTCGCGGATGAGGACGAGCACGTCCGCCTGCTCGCCCGCCGCGACCTGGGTCATGATCAGCGTCGTGGGCACCCAGGCGACGTCGATCGCATTGCCGGTCCGCCCCTCATAATCCGATATGATGCCGCCCTCGAAGGCGCCGCGGACCGCGAGGCCGGACAGGATGCGAAGTGTCACGCCCGATGATGGTGTTGCCACGCCTTTGATCTCCTCCGGTGGATGGTCCCGTCTGCTGAGCAGTCCGGCTTCGTTCGGACGACCACAAGCGCCGACCGCGGTCAAGCCGCAGCCGCGGCGGACACGCTTTCAGGGCCGCGTGTTTGGCGGCATAACCGACAAAACATCCCACAACGCCAAGGTCACCCATGCCCCGTATCGTGCTCCTTCACGCGACCCCGGTCGCCATGCAACCGATCCAGTCCGCCTTCGCCGAGCGCTGGCCCGAGGCGGAGATCGTCAACCTGCTGGACGATGGCCTCTCGATCGACCGTGCGCGTGAAACCGACCTGAGCGAGGCCATGATCGAGCGCTTCGTGGCCTTCGGGACCTATGGCTACCGTATGGGCGCGGACGGCATCCTCGTGACCTGCTCGGCGTTCGGCCCGGCCATCGACCGCCTCATCGACGCCTTACCCATCCCGGTGCTGAAGCCGAACGAGGCGATGTTCCAGGCAGCGATCGCCCGGGGCGGGCGGGTCGGCATGCTCGCGACGTTCGGGCCGTCCGTCGGCACGATGACGGACGAGTTCGAAGAATTCGTCGCACGCAGCGGCCGGCCGGCGAGCCTGAACACGGTGCTGGTGGCGGATGCGATCGCCCTGCTGAAGGGGGGCGACGTGGAATCGCACAATCGCCTTGTCGCCGCCCGCGCGCCGGAGCTCGGGGAACACGACGCCATCATGCTCGCCCATTTCTCCACCTCCCGCGCGGCCGAGGCCGTGCGAGCGGTGGTCACCGTTCCCGTGCTGACGGCGCCACATGCGGCGGTGGATCGCATGCGGGAGATGATCGAGGGGTGAAGCGGGCCGCGGACCCTGCCTTTCGACGTTGGTCGTCCGCTTCAGGCAGCCGTGCAGGAGAGCAGGGAATTGCCGTGGAACGCCGTGATCCGGACCGGCGCGGAGGAAAGCCCCGCTTGCAGCTCCGCCAGGCCGAGATCCCTGGCAATCACCACGAGACCCTCTTCGGCATCCCCGGCTGCGGGGATCGGTGCCGGCGGGGCGAATAAGGTTCCGACCGCCTGCACGAGCAGCGGCACGTCGCTCCCCGGCCTGCGGAGAAAGCCCTTCACGCGCAGGAGACGTTCTCCGCAGAAGGCCGCGAGATCCTCCATAGCATCCAGACGGTCGTCCCAAGTCGCCGCATCGCTAAAGGCGAGGCGCAGAACGGAGATGCGAGGGTGCGATACGCTCGGCAACTCCTCGTCCTGCCGAATTCCCAGATCATAGGGAGCCGAGGCGAAGGCCGCACGCGCACGCGCAAAGCGATCCGGCTCGACCACGTGCCGCGCCAACGGGTTCACCGAACGCGCCAATGCGAGCGCCTCCGCGGGATCGCCGAGGTCCGGCTTGGTGACGACGATGGTGCCCGCGGCCGCGAGTTGCGCCGCCACCTCGTCAAACTCGGCAGCCTGCCGCACCACCCGCGTCGCGTCGCAGGTCGAGACGACCTGCACCGCCAGATTAAGCGGCGCGAGCGGCGCCAGGGATCGCAGGATCGGTCCCGGACGCGAGAGGCCGGAGCCCTCAAGCACGATCCGCCGGAAGGGCGGCAGGCCGGACTGCGCTCGCGCATCGAACAGCGCCCGGATCGTGAAGACAAGGTCGCTGGTCAGCGAGCAGCAGACGCAGCCATTCGCCAGCATGGCCATCGGCACCGTGCCGCCTTCGGCAAGGATGGCGCCGTCCACGCCGATCTCCCCGGCCTCGTTGACGATGACGGCGGTGTCCGCCGCTTCGGGCAGGCTCAGCCAGTCCACCAGCAAGGACGTCTTGCCGCTGCCGAGGAAGCCCACCAGCAGGGTGAATTCCGTCCGCGCGCTCATGCGTGGGCGGTGCCGGCTTGGCTTTCGACCGCCTTCTGTGCGGCCACCATGGCGCGGATATCGGCCAGCAGCTCCGCGGCATCGAAGACCAGGCCGGCGCGGATGGTGTGGCGGAGGGCGCGGCGCCACTCGCCGGTATTGGTCTCCTCGTTCAGGCGCAACGCGCCGGTGCCGTAGAGCATCTTGAAGTCGGCCAGCGGGTTTTCGTCCAGCACCAGCAGGTCCGCGAGCTTGCCGACCTCGATGCTGCCCGTCTGATCGTCGATGCCCAGAAGCTCCGCGCTCTGGATGGTGGCGGAGCGCAGCACCTCCAGCGGATTGAACCCGGCCTCCTGCAGCAGCT
Source organism: Rubritepida sp. (assembly GCA_028291455.1). GTDB lineage: Bacteria > Pseudomonadota > Alphaproteobacteria > Acetobacterales > Acetobacteraceae > Roseococcus. Next base: position 18,115 of record JAQGHY010000326.1, read on the forward strand.
CCAGCTCGCGGATGTAGCCGAAGCCGAAGATCTGGAAGATGAAGCCGGAATCGCTGCCCGTGCAGACGCGCCCGCCGCGATTCTTGTAGGCGTTGAGGAACTGCATCCAGAGGCGGTAATGCCCCTTCCACTCCACCTCGTTGCCGATGGACCAGCGGTACCAATAGGCCCCATGCCCGCCGCGCGAGGGCTGGAAGTAGCGCCACATGCTGGGCCAGGTGTGCTCGTCGTGCCAATCCGCCCGGCGGAAGCGCATGAGGTCGCGGTTGGCGTCGTAGATCGTGAAGGTGGGGACGAAGGTGAAGTCGAGCTCAAGGAAGTGCTCCAGCACCTCGTTCCACTTCGCGCTGCCGGGTTCCGCGGCCTGCAGGAAGGTCTGGCCGGCGGCGGAAAAACGAAAGTACTCGTCGCTGTAGCTGTAGTCCGGCGGATAGTCCTGCACGACGCGGTCCGCGTAGAGCGCCTCCGGCAGGCCGTAATAGTGCTCGGCGCTGGTCAGGCCCCAGCGCGCCGTGGTCAGCGCGTTCATGCGCGTCACCGCCTGCTGCGCGTGATGGCAGCCGCTGCGCAGGCCGAGCTTGCCGCACTCCTCCAGCGCAGCGCGCATGATGGCCGGCGGCGCGCCGAAGAACTTGACCCCGTCCGCGCCCTTGTCCTTGGCCTCGCGCAGCCAGTCCCGCGCCTGGTCCGGCGTGTGGATGGTCTTCAGCATGTCGTTTACGGCGGGGAAGTAGGCGTGCGCCACGATGCGGGGTGCGGCGATGCGGTTGGCGGCGGAGGCCTCGCGCTGCTCCGTCACCCATTCCAGCCCGTTGAAGCAGCCCATCTCCCGCACAGTCGTCACGCCATGCGCCAGCCACAGCTTGTAGACGTAGTCCGCCGGCGCGACGGTCCCGTGCAACGCATGGTACGACACGCCGATATGGGTGTGGCAGTCGATCAGCCCGGGCGTGACGAACTTGCCGTGGCAGTCGATCTCGTGGTCGCCGGCGGGAGGGCGGCGGGAGGGGTTGATGGGCCGGTGCGGCGTGCCCACCGGCGTGATGCTGGCGATCCGGTCCCCCTCGATGACGATGTCGGCGGGGCCCCACGGCGGCGCGCCGGTTCCGTCGATGATGGTGGCGCCGCGCAGCACGAGGCGGCCATAGGGGCCGGTGCCCCGGTCGCGGCTGGTCGCCCGGGTCACCGGCGGCATGCCAAGCTTCGAGTTCTTCGCGGTCAGCTCTTCGCCAACTGCTGGCCCCAGTCCCGGTGCATTGTCGCCAGGCGTCATGACAGTTCCTCCTTCGGGCGGCGGTAGCGCCGGCCGAGAGCGGCGCTGCCGAGGATGGTCAGCACCAGGGTGATGGTCAGCAGGATGAAGGCCAGCGCCGCCCCGAAGGGCCAGTTGTTGCCCCGGACGAACTGGTCGTAGATGGCCGGCGCCATCATCTTGAAGCGGGGTCCGCCGAGCAGCACGGCCGACGCATAGGTGTTCATGCAGAGCACGAAAACGAGCACCGATCCCGCCGCGACGCCGGGTAGCGCCAGCGGCAGCACGACGCGGCGGAATACCGTCCAGGACGGCGCGCCGAGGTTGGACGCAGCTTCCTCAACTTGGCGCGGAATGCTCTCGATCACGGCCGAGAGCGTCAGGATCATGTAGGGCAGCACCACCGCGACGATACCCAGAACCACCGCGCCGGTATTGTAGATGAGCGGCAGCGGCGAGGCGATCAGCCCGAGGCCCATGAGGCTGGAATTGATTGCGCCGCCGTTCCCCAGCAGCGCGAGCCAGCCGGCCGCGCGCACGACGTTGCCGACGAGCAGCGGAAACATCACCACGATGGTCGCGAAGCTCTTCCACCGGCTCTCCATCCGCGCGAGCCAATAGGCGGTAGGGAAGCCGAGCCCGAGGGTCAGCAGCGTGCTGCCCATGGAGACCGTCAACGTCGTGAGCAGGATCGAGCGGTAGTAGGGATCGCCCACCGCGCGAAGGTAGTTCGCCGCGGTCGTCGCTTCCCGCATCATCTCGGTCGGGCTGTACTCGTTCAGCGAGATGCGGAACAGCAGCACCATCGGCGCGACGAGCAGCAGCGCGACGAGCAACCCCGCGGGAAGGACGAGCGCGGCCAAATCGCTACCCCTTGAACTGCCGGTTCCAGAAGTCGAGGATCTCCGAATGGCTGCGGATCAGGTAGTCGTAATCCGGTGAGCGCAGCCGCGCCTGGTCCGCCTCGCTCAGGCTGATCCGCGACGCGATTTCGGGCGGCAGGCGCGCATCCGTCACCGTCGGCAGGTAACCCATGCGGTCGGCGAAGGCGACCTGCGCCTCGGCCCGCAGCATCGCATCGAGATAGGCGTAGGCGGCGTCCTTGTTGCGGCTGTTCCGCGTCATCGAGGCCTCGAAGAGGATCGCGTAGACGCCTTCGCTCGGGACGACGTGGCGCAGCGGAATGCCGGCCTTTTGCCACATGTAGCCGCGCGCTAGCCACATCGGCGTCATCCAGACCTCCTCCTCCTTCAGCGCCGTCGCCAGCGCTTCGTTGGACGGGTAGATCTTGGCATCCAGCGACCGCAGCTCCATCAGCTTGGCCCGGGACGGGGCATAGTCGCTGAAGGACCCGCCGCCCGCCATCGCCGCGGCGAAGGTGTTGGTGGAGTAAAGGATGTCCGAGAAGCCGACGCGGCCGCGATACTTCGGGTCCCACATGTCGGCGAAGCTTGTGGGCGGCGTCGTCACCTTGTTCGGATTGTACAGCAGCACGAGCGCCGAATAGATGTGCGGCACCGCGTAGGGCTTGCGCAGCGACGGCACCACGGATGCCCAGCGCGACAGCTTGCTGTTGTCCAGCGTCTCCAGCGTGTTCTGCTGGGCCATCATGTTCATGTCGGTGTCGGAGAGGCAGGACACGTCCATCGTGCCGCGGCGCGCGGTGCGCTCCGCCAGCATCTTGGTCTTGCGCGGATCGGCGTTGGCGATGTCCTGCAGCACCTCGATGCCTTGGGGAGCCAGCAGCGGCACGTCGATGTTCTGCCGCAGCAGCTCGCCGTAGTCGCCGCCCCAGGTTCCGACCACCACCTGCCGGGCCTGCGCCAGGCCGAGATTGGGGAGGCCCGCGGAGGCGGCGGCAAAGGCAGCGCTCGCCAGGGTCGCGCGTCGGGTGATGCTCATGGTTCAAGCTCCTCGGGTTGTGCAGCGGACAGCAGGCGGGCGGCGGAAGCGTCCCATGAAACCGTCACGGCGTCACCCGAAGATAGCCGCCGCAGCGGCTCGCCGGCCGTCGGCGTCGGGCGAATGGCGAGCAGGGGCGTGCCGTCGAGGTCGAGATGGTACTCGGTCAGCGGGCCGAGATAGGTGGCCGTGCGCAGCCGGGCAGAGCCATCGGCCGCCGGCGTCACCTCGATGCGCTCCGGCCGCAACGCCAGGACGTGGCGGCCGGGGGGAACCGGCGTGGCGGCGCAGGGCAGCAGCGCCCCGGATGCCGCGCGGAACATGCCCGTGCCTTCCATCGCTCCCTCGACTAGGTTGCACTGCCCGACGAAGCCGGCGACGAAGGGATTGGCGGGGCGTTCGTAAAGCTCCTCGGCGGTGCCGACCTGGCGGACCTTGCCGCGGTCCATCACCACGAGACGGTCCGCCATGGTCAGCGCCTCCTCCTGGTCATGCGTCACGATCAGCGTCGTCAGGCCGAGCCGCTGCTGCAGGGCGCGGATCTCCAGCCGCACCTCCCCGCGCAGCTTGGCGTCGAGGTTGCTCAGCGGCTCGTCCAGGAGGAACACGGCGGGATTGACGACCAGGGCACGCGCGAGCGCCACGCGCTGCTGCTGGCCGCCCGAGAGCTGGCGGGGCAGCCTGTCCTCCAGCCCATCCAGCCGGACCATGCGCAGCGCCTCGCGCACGCGGGTGTCGCGCTCCGCCCGGCCCACCCGGCGCATCTCCAGCCCGAAGGCCACGTTGGCCGCCACGGTCATATGCGGGAACAGCGCGTAGGACTGGAACACCATGCCGGTGTCGCGCCCATGCGGCGGCGCCTGCGTCACGTCGACACCACCGATGAGCACGCGCCCCGCACTCGGCGCGACGAAGCCCGCCACCATCCGCTGCGTCGTCGTCTTGCCGCAGCCGGACGGGCCGAGGAGTGCGACCATCTCTCCCTGCCGCACGTCGAGGTCCACCCGCTGCACCGCGACCGACGTGCCGTAGCGCTTCGCGAGCGCTTCGAGGACAAGGCTTCCCATCAGACGGTCCTTGCGATGGAGACGAAGCGGTCGGTGACCAGCATGAGCACGGCGACGAGCAGGATCTGCACCGTGGCCACGGCGGCGAGCGTCGGGTCCACGCGGAACTCCAGGTAGTTCAGCATCGCGACCGGCAGGGTCGTTCGCCCCGGCCCGACCAGCAACAGGCTCAGCTCCAGGTTCTCGAAGCTCTGGATGAAGGAGAAGAGGCAGGCCGCGATGATGCCCGATCGCATGGCGGGCAGTGTCACGCGCCGGAACACCGTCAGCGGCCGGGCGCCGAGATTGGCGGCGGCTTCCTCGGCGGCACGGTCCAGCCCCTGCAGGCTCGCCGTCACCAGCCGGACCGTCCAGGGGATGGTTAGCAGGACATGCGCGGCCACGAGGCTCTCCAGCGTCGCGGCGATGTCGCGGTCGAGCCAGAACTCGGCGCGGAGATAAAACATATAGAGCGCGGTGCCCGCGACGACCGCCGGCACCGCCAGGGGGGCCAGCAGCAGCGTGCTCATCGCCGACGCCCCGGGCAGCCCGCCCCGCACGATGGCATAGGCGGCCGCCGTCCCGAGCGGCACGCCGATGCAGGTGGCGAGTGCGGCGACCTGCAGGCTCGTGACGAAGCCGCGGGCGAATTCCCGCCGCTCCCAGGCGTTCACGTACCAGTCCAGCGTCAGGCCCGAGGGCGGAAAGGATATGATCTCGTCGCGGAAGACGCTGGTCGTCATGACCGTGACCACGGGGGCCAGCATCACCAGGAAGGCGGCCACGATGAGCAACCGGGAGGGCAGCCGGCGCAGGAAGGCGGGCAGCACGATGGCGCGGCTCCTGGGGAGCGTCAGCGGTGCGTCCCGCAGTTCTGCCGGCATGCCAACTCCTCGATCCAAGGGACGGTCAAGACCGCCGCCAGCGGGACCCGGGCTAGCGGAGCTTGGCGCCGCCGAGAGTGGAATGATCCGGCGAGGCCTGTCCAGAGGCCGCTTTAGGGATCAGGCCGCATCGCCATGGTCGCCTGCTGGGCGTCGTCGCGGCCCTCCGCCTCGACCCAACCTTCGACATAGCCGATCTTCACCGCCACCATGATCAGCGCGGCGAAGGGGGCGGCCAGCACGATGCCGATCAACCCGAAGCCCGTGCCCATCAGCGCCTGGGCACCCAGAAGGTATGCGGGAGGCAGGTGCGAGGTGTGGCTCTGAACCATCGGCGTCAGCAGGTTGCCCTCGACATTCTGCGACAGCACGAACAGGCCGATCACCCATAGGACGAGCGACGGGTCCTGACCGAGCGCCACCAGCAGCGCGGGCACCACGGAGATGAATGGGCCGATATAGGGGATGAAGGCGAAGATCGCGGCGATCAGCCCCAGCAGGCCCGCCAGCGGCACGCCCAGCGCCCAAAGCCCGGTGCCGATGAACACGCCCGTGACGGCCATGGCGAAAAGCTGGCCCGCCAGCCATCCGCGCAGCGCGCCGCCGGCCTCGTTGAGCAAGGTCAGGAAGCGGGGCCGCGCCCCTGGCGTCACCAGCGCGAGCGCCGCCTTGCGGTAGGGCTCGGGATCGCTGGCGAGGTAGAGGCCGAGCAGCACGATCAGCACCACGTCACCCAGCCCGCCCAGCAGCCCGCCCAGCCCGGAAACGGCATAGGAGGCGGCCTGGCTCGCCGCCTCGCCTGTAGGGATCAGGCGCCGGGGATCCACTTGCCCGATGACCCACCGCCCCCAGCTGTACTGGGAGACCCGGTCCTGAACCCGGTCCATCAACTGCGGCAGCTGCTGCCGGAAGCTGTCCGCCTGGGCCGTCAGCGCGTCCGCGGCGAGCCAGAAGGCGAGGCCGAACAGTGCCACCGCCGACAGAGAGACGATCAGCACGCCCCAGCCTTCGCCGATCCCCAGGCGCTCCGCGAGGGGGCAGGCGATGGCGCGGATCGCCACCGCCAGCAAGGCGCCGGCGAAGAGGACCAGGAGTACGCCGGGGGCCAGACAGAAGAGGATGAGGATGACGAGGAGCAGAGTCAGGCAGGAGATGAGGGTACGGGACATGGAGGACACAATGCCGCCCGTGGCTCACAGTTGCGAGCGCGCCGTAACACGCCTGGTGTCCCGGGGTCGCGACGGCCCCATTGTGATACGCCCAGCTGCGCCTCGAACTGCCGCCTACCGCCGGCGGCACGCAGGTCCGCTTCCCGTGAGCGCGCTGATCTTCCGGAGCGACGGCACCTCGGTCGTCGTGGTCGACGGCTCGAGCCTGGACCGGGGCGAGTGGGCGATCAACAGCCCGTCGGATTCAGCCAGGATCTTCCTGGCAGCTGCACGTTCCACTGGATGCTCTCGCTCGACACTGCTTAGGTCTTTGCCCGGCCATCTTGAATAAGCAGCGTTCCGGTAACCCGCTACATGGTCGAGGATAAGGCCGTCCGTAGGACCTCCACCAAATTCATTCCATCGCCGATTTGCGCATGTCTGCTCTAGGAGCCGGACGGCCGAAGTGTTTAACCTGCAAAGGCCGGCGCTAAAGGAAAGACCGAGGGGGCTGAACCCTCTCCCGACCGCACCGACGGCGCATCTCACCCCTCTGCGAGGACTCAGCCATGAGCAATGCTTCCACCGCCGCGCCGGAGACCATGCATTGGGACAGCCGCGCGCGCCGCATGGTGACGCTGTGGCTGCCGCTCGCGTGCTTCCTGATCATCCTGTTGTTCCCGTTTTATTGGATGACGATCACGGCCTTCAAGCCGGATGCGGAGCTGTATAATTTCGCGCAGCACAATCCGTTCTGGATCACCTCGCCGACCTTGCAGCACATCCGCAAGCTGCTGTTCGAGACGGCCTATCCGCACTGGCTGATGACGACGATGGGCGTATCCATCGGGGCGACGGTGATCTCGCTTTTCTCGAGCACGCTCGCAGCCTATGCGATCCAGCGGCTGAGGTTTCGCGGCAGCCAATATGTCGGCCTCGCGATCTATCTGGCATATCTCGTGCCGCCGTCGATCCTGTTCATTCCGCTGGCGTCGGTGATTCATGCCTACGGCCTGTTCGACTCGCCGCTGTCGC
>JAQGHY010000343.1 GCA_028291455.1 Rubritepida sp.
ACCGGCACCTCGCCGATCATCTTCGGCAGCGGCTATGTGACGATGGCGACCTGGTGGCGCGTCGGTTTCATCATGTGCGTGGGAGAGCTGCTGATCTACGCCGTGCTCGGCGGCGCCTGGTGGAAGCTGCTGGGATACTGGTGAGCGTGCGCGCCTCGGGTCGCGGGTTGCCGGATATGACGGACGTCCGCTGCTCGGGCGGACAACCAGACGGGCAGGGCGTGCAACTGGCCCTCCACGGCCACGCCATCACGGCGGCGCGCGGCGTCTCCCTGCTGCGGGGCTGGACAGGTGCGGGGCGTGGCCTGCTGGCGGCCGGCTAGCGCTCGATCCGAAGGGGCCGATGCTGTTCCCGGCCTAAGGCAATGTCACCACCGAAGGCCTGCGGAGCCGCGCGGCGCGGCGGTACTGACCAACTCCGCCAACCGCTGACAGGAGGGCCGCACCCGACAGCAGCGCGAGGCCATTTCGAACATCGACATGGCTCACGTCTCTCGTGGTCTTGCGACGGCCAAGGCTGCGCTGTTGCCGAGTGTCCGCTTTTGCATTTCCGTTTTCCTTGATTGTAGCTTGTATGGAATCAGGCGTGCTGGTGATCCACTGCCTACTTCGGAGCGAGTTCGCCGAACCAGTAGGATGCTGTCACGCCACCATCCATGAGGATGTCGCTGCCCGTGATGAACGCGCCCTCCGCCCCCATGAGGAGCGCTCCCACGGTGCCGACCTCGTCGGGGGTGCCGGCGCGGCCGGCTGGGCACAGATCGATCATGCGCTGGTAGCCGGCGCCACGAGGCCCCGCCAGTTCGTCCTTGGCGAGCGGGGTGATGATGATGCCGGGGCTGATCGTATTGACCCGCGCGCCGCGTTTGCCCCACCGGACCGCCTCGGCCATGACGCGCAGCGAATTGCAGCGTTTGGAGATCTGGTAGGCATGCAGGGAATCCGTCACCTGGCCGGGCTGGAGCATCGGAAGTGCCAGCAGGTCGTCCACCGGCGTCGTCGCCAGGGCGTTGTCCTGCTCGGGCGTCAGCGCCGGCAGGCGGTGGCCGGACATCGATGCGATGACGACGCCCGAACCGCCGGGCGCGATGACATCGCCAAATGCCTCGAGCACCAGTGCCGTGCCATAGAGGTCGACGTGGAGGATGACCTCCGGCGTTGCCTGAGATGGGGAGACGCCAGCGGCGTGGATGACGCCGGTCACCGCGCCGATCGCCGTGGCCGTCTTCACCAGCGCCTCGACGGACTGGCGTGAGGACACGTCGACGGTCGCGGTGGTCATCTCGAACCCGGCCTCGCTCAGCACCTTGGCCGCCGCATCGGCGTTGTCGCGGCGTAGATCCGCAAGCAATACATGCTTGCCCGAACTTACACGTCGGGCGATCGCCTGACCGATCGAACCGGCCCCGATAACAACGATGACATCGATCATCACATTTTCCTTTTCGGCATTTGTCAGATTGCGGCTGCGCCTTGCGCAGCCTGGTTCCCCAGATCGTCCCGGATCATCTGAGGCTCTTGCGCGATCGACATGTTCGGGAGGTCCCGCACGCCATCGAGCCCACCTTGGGGATCTGGTTCGAGGGACGCGAAGAGCGCGTCCAGATCCTCGGTATCCGCGCCTGCCTCGGCGACGAGTTCGAAGGTCTTGCGCAGCGGCTGGGCGGACGAAAGGCTCCGCACCAGAACCTGCGCGATCTGGCGCCGCGCGATCACGCCGTCGCTCGGATCGCCCGCGTGCCGACGGTCGCCCTGCAGCATCACGATGCGATGCTGGTCGGGCGCGTTGGCGTCGAACCAGCCCGGCCGAACGATCGTGTAGGGTAGGCCGCTGGCGCGCAGCAGTCGTTCGGAGCGGCGCTTCCAGTCATGCGCCTCGGTGCTGCGATTGTACCGGCTGAGCCGTTCAGTGACGCCGATCGCGGTCATCAGCGCGATGCGGGCGCGGCGCGACCCAAGGGCCGACAGCACATTGCGAACGCCGCCATAGCTCACCTGCTCCGCGCCGGCGCGGCCCTGGCCGTCCGCACCCAGGGTAAACACGATGGCATCGGCACCATCGACGGCCGCGCCAAGCGTCTCCGGCCTGGTGACGTCGCCCAGGACCACCTCCGCGCCGGAGCGTATCAGATATCTGGATCCTGCGTCGCGCTATGCCCGAAGGCGCGAATGTCCGTGTCGCGCGTACGCAGCACCGGATCGCCGCCCCCCGCCCTTTCCAGATGCGATTTCAGACTTTGAAGTGCCGCTTCCGCGCCATGCAGGAGAGCCTCATGCGGCGTCTCCTCTTCGGTCGGATCGTTGGGCTTGGCCGTTTCGGCGGAGAGCACCAGACGCAGCGTCGTGACATCACCGCTCGCCGTCACGTGCCACTCCCCCGCAGGTTCGAACGACCAGCGCACGGAACCCTCGGCCTTCTCGAGATGGAGGCCGGAATGCGGGAGGCCGGATTCCTCCCGCCTCAGCTGCGGCAGCCAGTTTCGGATGTTGGCGGGGTCCGCGACGTAAGCGAGAACCTCGGCGGCGTCGCGGGCGATGGTGATGTGTTGCTCCATGCAGCGCAAACGCCGGGCCGCGGGACCTGGTTGCGCGCTCGGATCCACATCGTGGAAAGGCTCAGCGTGGAGCGGTTTCCAGCACCGAAGCGTGCACCCATCCCGTGACACCTCCACTGGCGCCGACCTGGTACCACCCACCCGGCGCCTCGCCCACGACTTCCAGCGTGCTGGACGGCGGGACGGTGCGGACGACCTCACCTCCGCGCGTGCTACTGCGGATATTAGCTCCCGTGCGGGAGGAGGTGACGACGGTACCGGTCGGCCGCGGAGCTTCCGCCGGGGCGGCGGCCGCGGTCTCGGCAACCGCGACGGAACTGGCCTGAGGTTCCGGCAGCCCGGGAACCGGAAGCGGCGGGAAGCTACGCGCCATCATGCGGTTGGTGGCAGGGCCCCCCCCATCGAAACAGCGATCCACCATTTCGACGAAGACGCGGGACGCTTCGGGGCCAGTCGCGCCGAGCGAGAAGTTCGACACCCGTGCGTTGCCGCCATCGAAGGAGACGACGGCGACATAGGGAACGAAGGGATCGCCGGCCGCACCGGAGACGCTCGATCGCCCGCAGACTGCAAAGTTGTCCGACAGCGCCTGGGCAAAGACCTGCACGCCGCGCTGCTGAGGCTGCGACGTACGAAGCCGCGCCTTGAGCGCGACGTCGGCGGCCTCGCGAGCGGCGTGCAGCCGCTGTTCGGGCACGGCCCGGGAGGCGGTCGTCGCATCGTCACACGCGGTGAGCGCAATCAGGGCGGCGAAAGGGAAAAATAAAATGCGCATGCAAGAATAACGCAATTGGAGGCTGATCGTTGCGTGTACGTCAGCCGCCTTCGGATGGTCACGCCGATGCCCAACCGCCGCCGCAACCCGCGGGCCTGATGGTGTACACCGTATATTGCAAGGAATTCGCCATGACCCTGTCGAGACGCCATCTGGCCGCTGTTGTCGCCGGGCTCGCCATTGCCCCTGGTATTGCCTTCGCCCAGAGGCAGGACGACGGCTCCCGCCGCAACGAGGAAGCCGCCCGTCAACGCCGTGAGGAGGAACAGCGCCGCGGCGAAATGGCTCGCGAGCGCCAGCGCGAAGCCTCGGAGCGCCAGAGGTCGCAGCGCGAGCAGGAAGCGCGGCGGCGCGAGGACGAGAACCGTCGCCGGCAGGACGAAGCCCGGCACCGTGGCGAGGAGCAGCGCCGGAATCAGGAGGAGACGCAGCGCCACCGCGAGGAAGCGCAGCGCCAACGGCAGGAGGCCGAACGGCAACGGTATGAAGCCGAGCGCCAGCGGCGAAACTGAAAGCGCCCCTGAGGGAAGGGCGCCGCCCTTCCCTACTTCTTCTTGGCGCCGGCCCGGCCCTGGGCGCGCAGGTCGGTGATGGTCGCCCGGTTCGTGACTTGCTCGGGATTGGTGCGGACCTCGATGAGCGCGGGCTTGCCGCTGGCAACCGCGCGCTTATAGGCGGGCACCAACTCGGCCGTTGCTTCCACCACTTCGCCGTAGCCGCCGAAGGCTTCGATGAAGCGGGCGAAGTCCGGATTGGTCAGCATCGTGCCGCTCACGCGCTCGGGATAGACGCGCTCCTGGTACATCCGGATCGTGCCGTACATCGCGTTGTTGAAGACGAAGATGATGGGCGCGACGCCGTGGTGGAAGGCGGTCGCGATCTCCTGGCCCGTCATCAGGAAGCCGCCGTCGCCGACGAAGCAGATCACCTGCCGGCCGGGATAGGTGATGGCCGCGCCGATCGCCGAGGGCACGCCGTAGCCCATGGCACCGTTGGTGGGGCCGAGAAATTCCTGGCCCTCCTTCACATGCATGAAGCGCGTCGGCCAGGTCGCGAAGTTGCCGGCGTCGGTGGTGAAGATCGTGTCCTTCGGCAGCTCCTTCTCCAGCGCCTGCAGCGCGCGTGCGAGGTTGAGCGGACCGGCATAGTCCGGCGCCACGGCCTGCGCCTCACGCGCGGCGCGGAGCTCCTTGCGCCACGCGCCCCAGCGCGGCTTCTTCACCTTCTCGTTTCGGATCGCCAAAGCGAAGGCGTTCACGTCGCTGGTGATGCCGAGTGCGGGGCGGTAGACGCGGCCGATCTCGGCCTGATCGGGATAAACCTGCACGAGCGGCGTGGCGCCGGCCATGTCGAGCAGCGTGTAGCCCTGGCTCACCGGCTCACCCATGCGGGTGCCGAAGGCGAGGATAAGGTCGGACTTCTTCGCCGCCTCGACCAGCGCCGCATCGGCACCGACGCCGAGGTCGCCGACGAAGTGCTTGGAGGTGCCGTCGAACAGGCCCTGCCGGCGGAAGGAAACGCAGGTCGGGATGTCGTTGGCGACGACGAAATCACGGATGGCATTGCGGCCCTCCTCCGTCCAGCGGCTGCCGCCGATGATGGCCAGCGGGCGCTCGGCCTTGGCGAGCAGCGCCATCATCTTCGGAATCGAATCCGGGGCGGGATGGGCGGGCATCACGTCGGCCGGCCCGATATCGGGCGTGTTGACAAGGTCCTTCTGCATCTCCTCGCTGATCGCGACCACGACGGGGCCAGGGCGCCCGCTCATGGCCACGTCGAAGGCATGCGCCATGATCTCGGGGATGCGCGCGGCATCGTCGATCTGGGTCACCCACTTGGCGAGCGGGGCGAACATCTTGCGGTAGTCGACCTCCTGGAAAGTCTCGCGGTCGGTCTCGATGATCGGGATCTGGCCGACCAACAGGATCAGCGGCGTACTGTCCTGCATGGCGACGTGCACGCCGATCGAGGCATGGCAGGCGCCCGGGCCGCGCGTAACGATGGCGACACCCGGCTTGCCGGTCAGCTTGCCATGGGCTTCGGCCATATGGACCGCACCGGCCTCGAAGCGGCAGGTGATCAGCTCGATCTGGTTGCGGACGGAATAGAGGCCGTCCAGCAGATCGAGATAGCTCTCTCCGGGAACGGCGAAGACATGGGTCGCGCCCTGCGCCACCAGCGCGTCGGCGAGCAGCTTGCCGCCGCTCCGCTCGGCTGGTGCCTTGGCCTCGGATGTCCTGGTCTGCCGCGGCGACTTCGCCATTCTCAACTTCCCCCTTTGGAAACGCGGCGAAAGCTAGATCAGGACGTCGCCTTCGGCGAGAGGGCCATGAGCTCTCGTCCGGCTTCGAGGCGTGTTCAATTTGTCTCGCAACTGCACAATGATGGTAGCCGGGGCAACCCCGGCCTCCCTCGGATCCTTATCGTTGAAACTGAGGAGCTTTTCATGACCGGCCCGACTGCCATCGCCTTCCCGATCGAAGCTCATGCCGCCACATGCAAAACTGCCCAGCATCCCGCCGGCCGCCGCAGTTCCCGTATGGGCCTGGCCGGCATCCTCGGCGCCCTGCTGGTCCTGACCAGCACCGGGGCCAGGGCCCAGACCACCGAGGCACCGACGCTGGGCGAACCCGTGCGAGCCGTGCAGATCCCCGATCCGCGCGGCACCTTCTCCTTCATGCTGGACAACGATCTCTTCGCGGGGACGGATAAGAACTACACGAGCGGCTTTCAATTCGACTGGCGCTCGCCCTCCTACACCCCGCCGCCATGGCTCTCCGCCATCACCGGCCGCATGAGCCTGATCTTCCCCGAGGGCGGCACGCAGCGCTGGGGCGTCTCCTTCGGCCAGAACATCTTCACGCCCGAGAACACCTCACTCCGAAATCCCGACCCGTTGGACCGCCCCTATGCGGGCTGGCTGTTCGGCTCGGTATCGCTCGCCTCCTACACCCCGACCTCCTATGGCAGCGTCGAGTTGCAGGCGGGCATCGTAGGCCCGGGCGCGCTCGGGCGGCAGTTCCAGAACGGCGTGCACCGCCTGCGCGGCTTCGACACCGCCAATGGCTGGGAGCACCAGTTGAAGGACGAGTTCGGCCTCAATCTGATCGTCGGCCGGCAGTGGCGCTGGAACTACGAGACGGGGATCGAGGGGCTGGAATACGGCTTCGTCCCGAGCCTCACGGCGAGCCTCGGCAACGTCTACAGCTATGGCAGCGCCGGCATGATGGTTCGCATCGGCAGCAACCTCAACGCGGATTTCGGCCCGCCGCGCACCCGCCCGGCACAGTCCGGCTCGGCCTTCTTCCAGCCGGACGACAATTTCGGCTGGTACGCCTTCGCCGGCGTCGAGGGTCGCGCCATCGCGCGCAACATCTTCCTCGACGGCAATACCTGGCGGGACGGCCCGCGCGTGGACCGCGAGCCGCTGGTCGGTGATCTCAGTGTGGGCGTGGCGGTCATGTTCCGGCGCGCGCGACTGACGGCGACCTATACGGCACGCACCCAGGAGTTCACGACGCAGGGCGGCGGATCGCAGTACGGGTCGATCGCCCTGGCGTTCCGGTTCTAACGGTCCGGCACCAGAACGCACCGCGCCGCCCGGCCTGGGGTTGGCGAGCGTAGCACCGGCACGCCGGCCAGACACTCGTCATGCACGAAGGAACAGCGCGGGGCGAAAGCACAGACCGTCGGCACTACGTCGAGCGTCGGCGGCGCCCCGGGGATGGTAGTAAGGCGCTGGCCACGCATGCCCGCATGCACCGTCGCGCCCAGCAGGCCCTGCGTGTAGGGGTGCAGCGGCCCTGCCATGAGACCGGCCACAGGCCCCTCCTCCACCACGCGGCCGGCGTACATCACGGCCACGCGGTCCGCGATCTCGCCGGCGACGCCGAGGTCGTGCGTCACGAAGATCACGCCCATGCCGAGCCTCTCCTGCAACTCACGCAGCAGCAGCAGCACCTGGATCTGCACCGTGGCGTCGAGCGCGGTGGTCGGCTCGTCGGCCAGCAGCAGCTTGGGGCGGCAGGCCAATGCCACGGCGATCATCGCGCGTTGGCGCAGGCCGCCGGAGAGCTCGTGCGGATATGCGTCCAGCCGGCGCTTGGCCGAGGGGATCTGGACCAGCTCCAGCAGCTCCAGCGCCCGCGCGGTGGCGGCCGAGCGCGACAGGCCCTCGTGCCGCTGCACCGTCTCGGCGATCTGGCGGCCGATGGTGAAGACCGGGTCCAGTGCGGTCATCGGCTCCTGGAAGATCATCGCGACCTCGGTGCCGCGGAAGTTGGAGAGCTGGCGCTCGCTCATCTTGGTGACATCGCGGCCGCCGACCTCGATCGAGCCGGAGACGCGGGCGAATTTCGGCAGCAGCTTCATCAGCGCACGCAGCGTGACCGATTTCCCGGAGCCGCTTTCGCCCAGGATGCACAGCACTTCGCCGGGTGCGAGGTCGAGGTCGATGCCGTTCACCGCATGCACGGTGCGGTCGCGCGTGGCGAAGGTCACGGAGAGATCGCGCAGCTTCACCAGCGGCTGAACTTCCGCCGTTGGCGATGGCGGCTTCAGAACGGCGCTCATGCCGGGACTCCCATCACGTCGGCGCGGGGCGGCGGCACCTCGTAGAGCTTGCCGGCTAGGCTGTGCCCGCTCTCGGGCGAGGCCATGTGGCAGGAGACAATATGGCCCCCGCCGAGGTCGGCCATCAGCGGTTTGCGCGCCGCGCAGACATCTTCCGCATAGGGGCAGCGCGTGCGGAAGCGGCAGCCCGACGGCGGGTTCACCGGGTTCGGGGGATCGCCGGTCAGCGGCGGCTTGGTGCGGCGCATCGCGGGGTCCATCGAGGGCCGGCTGTCGAGCAGGGCACGGGTATAGGGATGCCCCGGCCGGTCGTAGATGGCACCGACCGGACCCATCTCCACGACCTCGCCGAGATACATCACCAGCACGCGGTCGCTGATATACTGCACCACGTTCAGGTCGTGGCTGATGAAGACGTAGGTGAGGCCGAACTCCGCCTTGAGGTCGACCAGCAGGTTCAGGACCTGCGCCTCGACCGACTTGTCGAGTGCCGAAACCGGCTCGTCCAGGATCACCAGCTTCGGCCGCAGCGCCAAGGCGCGCGCGATGTTGATGCGCTGCCGCTGCCCGCCGGAAAGCTCATGCGGATAGCGCCGCGCGAAGCTGGCCGGCGCGAGGCCAACGGCGGCGAGCAGTTCCCTCGCCCGCGTTACCGCATCCGCGCTGGAGAGCCCGTGGATGCGCGGTGCGAAGGCAATCGTCTCCTCGATGGGCAGGCGCGGGTTGAGCGAGGCGTAGCTGTCCTGGAAGACCATCTGCACCTGGCGGCGGTAGTCCCGCAGGGTCAGGCCGCCGGCCTGCTCATTCACGCCCACCGTCTCGCCGTCGAAGATCATGCTGCCGGCGTCGGGGTCCATCAGCCGCATCAGCAGCCGTGCCGTCGTGGACTTGCCGCAACCGCTCTCGCCGACGATGCCCAGCGTCTCGCCCTTCAGCACGTCGAACTCTACGTTGTCCACCGCCCGGACCACGGCCTGGGTGCGGCCGAGCAGCCCGCCCTTCAGCGGGAAATGCTTCACCAGGCCTTTGACGGCGAGCAGGGGTTGGGCGGGGCCGCCTCGGTCGAGGATGGGTTCCATGGGGGCAAGCATAACCGCCGCGCGGCAGGTTCGGAACAATTTGGGCGGGGCCCAGGGCCAAGCCGGCACGCGCCTTGCCCCAATCCTGGGCAGGCGTGGTGCCTCACGCCCTCGGCGGCGTCATTCTCGCATCACACCCTGGCGGGGGTAAGGCCGGCTTCGCGTGCCTGGAGCCGGCTTTCCGCCAGTTCGCCCGCGGCTTCGAGGATGGGATAGGCCACGGAGGTCAGGTGGCCGTGGATGCGCTTGAGGTCGCGGATCATGTCCAGATGGATCGCGCTGGTCTCCAGCGACTCCGCTCGCCCTTCGCGCAGCCGGGCGAAGTGGCGCTGCGAGGCGTCGCGCTCGGCGGCCCGCAAGCCGGATTTATCGGCGAAAAGGCGCCGCGCCAGCCCCATGTCGCGCGTGGTGAAGACGTTCAGGCAGAGGCGCATCGTTTCCATGATGCGGGCATGGAACGCACGCAGCTCCTCTAGCCCCTCGGCCGAGAAGGACAGCCCGAGCCGCCCGCGCTTTGCCGCCAGCTCCATCAGGTTCTTGTCCAGGATGTCGCCGATATGCTCGAGGTTGGTGATGAAGCCGAGGATCTCCACGGCACGAGCGCTTTCCTCCTCGCCCATTTCGGCGCGCGACGCCTGCACGATGTAGAGCTTGATGGCCTCGTAGAGCCGGTCGACCGCATTGTCGGCCAGCTCGACTGCGCGGATGCGCTGGCCGTTGCCGGTCTCGATCGCGGCCCAGGAATCGGCGAGCATGGCGTTCACCCGCTCGCCCAGCACCATTGCCTCGCGGGTGGCGCAGGCCAGCGCCTCCACGGGAGTATCGAGCACCGTCGGGTCGAGGTGGCGGGGGGCGCCCATATCCGCGCTGACGGCGATATCCGGCAGCCAGCGCTCCATCATCCGGCCGATGACGGCGATCAGCGGCATGCCGACCATCGTTCCGAACAGGTTGAAGCCGGTATGCGTCATGGCGACCATCACGGCCGGTGTCGGGAAGAGCATGGAAAGGCCGCTTCCGAGCAGCGCTGCGAAAGGCAGTGCCAGGACGGCCGCACCGCCTCGGATGATGAGATGGCCGATGGCGACGCGCCGGGCTGCCGGTCCCGCGCTGTTCAGCGAGAGCACCGGCGCCGCCGCGCCGCCGGCATTCGCGCCCAGCACCAGCGCGACGGCGAGCTCCGGCCCGATCAGCCCCGAGGAGGCAAGCGAGAGCACCAGCAGTACGAAGGCCAGGCTGGAATGCACCAGCCAGGTCATCACGGTGGCCAATACGAAGGCGAGCACCGGCTCGGCGCCCAGCGTACCAAGCACCATCTGTACCACGTGCGAGGAACGCAGCAGGACTGTCGCCGCATCCATCTGGGAGAGCGCGAGCAGGATCAGGCCGAGCCCGATCAGCAGGCGGGCCGCGCCCTTGCGGCGCTCGCCCGTCGCCGAGAGGAACAGCGGCACGCCGGCGGCGAGCAGCACGGACCAGAGCCATTTCACGTCCATCGACAGCACCTGCGCGGCAAGGCTGGTGCCGACATCGGCGCCGAGCATCACCGCCAGCGCGGCGGAGGTCGAGACCAGCCCCTGCCCCGCGAAGGAGCCGATGATGACGGCCACCGCCGTGGAGGATTGCAAAGCCAGTGCCGCCACGGCGCCGCCGACGAAGGCATTGGCCCGCCGGCGAGAGGCCGTGCCTAGCGCCCGGCGAAGCAGCGTGCCGTAGGCGCGCAGCATGCCTGTGCGCACCATCCGCACGCCCCACAACAACAACGCAACGCTGCCTACGAGCAGCAGCAGGATTTCAGTGCCCATTTCAGTGCGCCTCCGCGCACTGAAACAAATACGTCATAATAGCGTTGATGCACCATGGTTTGCTGGGCGCCCCGGCTTTGCGTGCTTCGCATGCAACTGCGACGTCCGGGTATTCGAGGGCCGCATGACTGTGACGCTGACCTATCCCGCGGAACTCAAGACGGATGCCGATGGCGTTACCATCGCCTTTCCCGACGTCCCCGGCGCCACCGCCTGGGGCGTTGATGAGGATGATGCGCTTCGCAATGGCGCCGACATCCTGCGAACGGCTTTGCTCGAGATGCAAGCCGAAGGCGTCGCGCTCCCTGTGCCGGGCGAGGCGCATGAGCGTCCGATGGTCTCCGCGACTCTCTGAGCGCGCCTTGCCCGTGCAGCGAGGGAACGGCTACAACGGCGCTAGACAAACTTCTGCAAACCAGCCCGAAAGGCGAGCCATCCGTGCGCGCGATCTTCATTATGATCAAATGCGAGATGGGGCAGGCTTACCGCGTCGCACGCGAGATGGCCGACACCATCGCCGAGCTTTCGGAAATGCACTCCACCTCCGGCCAGTACGACCTGCTCGGGAAATTCTATCTGGAGCCGGACCAGGATATCGGCCTCTTCGTGGTCGATAAGGTGCAGAGCGTGCCGGGCGTGAAGGACACTTACACGCTGCAGACCTTCAACGCGTTCTCGGCCGGCCAGGCGTCGTAGGCGGCTTTGAGAAATCTGCCGCCCCACCCTCACCATGAATCCGCCGCGCGCGTCCCAATTTTGCCCGAGCGCGCCTTGATGAGGCCCTCTTCGCGCCATTAGCCGAGTTCAGATTGCCGGCCAGAGGAAGAAACAAACCCCTTCCCAGGCACGGCGGCGGAACCGCCACGCCGATGCTCCCAAAGGAGCCCGACCGATGCGCAAGCTGCTCCCCGTCCTCGCCCTGTCTGGACTACTCGGCTTCACCGCCTGCACCGACCCCTATGGAAATGTGGACTCGGTCGCGACCGGCCTCCTGGGCGCCGGCCTCCTCGCAGTCACTGGCCTTGCCATCGCGGCTTCGAGTCCTCCGCGCCAATACGGCCCCCGCTACGGCTACGGCGGCCCGCGCTACGCCCAGGGCTATGGCCGCAGGGGCTGGTAGCCCAATCCTTCACGATCCGCGGATGGTGCTTCACGAAGCGTCCGATGAGCGAGGCGGCCTGGGACACCCGGCCCGCCTCACCTTTTGCGTCTAAACCCCTGCCTTGGTTTGGCCACCGCGCCGACGCAACCGGCACAATGCCGCCCGCAGGCGCCTTGAAGAGACCCTCTTCGTGACACGAGCCGGGGTCAGATTGTTTCTCAGAGGATCGAAGAACCCCCCTCACGAAGCGGCCCTGAAACGCCGCATCGATGCTCCCGAAGGAGCCACTACCATGCGCAAGCTTCTCCCCGTTCTCGCGCTCGCCGGCCTCATGGGCTTCGCCGCCCAGGCCGATGCCCACGGAAATTTCGCACCCGCGACGGACCACGCGATCGTCGCCCAGCCGGTTTATTATGATGGCGGCCGCGGCGGTGGTTATGGCGGCGGCGGTTACGGTGGCGGCTACGGCTACGCCCCGCGTCCCAACTACGGCTGGGGCCGGCCGGTCTACAACTACGCGCCGCCTCCGCCCGCCTATGGGTACGGCTACGGCTATGCCCCCCGCCCGAGCTACGGCTGGGGTCACGGTTACGGCGGCGGCGGCCGTCACCACGGCGGCTGGTGAGCCAGGACTGATCGGCGGGGCGCCTTGCGCCCCGCCATCGCCTATTCCCAGGTCTTGAAGGCGTACATCGACGCGATCGGCGGCGCCTTGGCCAATGCGGCCAGGTCCGGCACCGGGCGGGCGAACTCCGCGTCGCCCGCGAAGGCCGCCTCGATGGCGGCGGCGACCTGAAGCACCAGCACGTCGCCCCCGCGCGGGCCGACGATCTGCAGGCCGAAGGGAAAGCCCTTCTCGTCGCGACCGACGGGCATGCAGATGGCGGGATGGCCGGTCAGCGTGACGTAGTAGGACAGGCTGAGCCAGTGGAAGTAGGTCCGCACCGGCTTGCCGTCGATCTCGGCGGGGTAGAGCTCGCGCCACGGCCGCGGGCTGGCGCAGATGCCGGGCGTGATCAGCACGGAATGCTCAGCAAAGAATGTCTGGAACCCGCGATAGATCTGCGTCTGCCGCGTCAGCGCATTGGCATTGTCCTGCAGCGTATAGCCCAGGGCCTCCTTCACGTTGGCGTGCATGTTCGGGCCGCAATCCTGCGGCCGCGTGCGGATCTTCTCAGCATGGGCGCTGAGCACGCCGACGGAGCGCAGGACCTCGAAGGCCTCGTCGCCACCGGACACGTCGGGCGTGGCCTCGACGGCGCGGCCGAACATCGGCGAGACGGCGGCAACCACCTTGCGGAAGGCGCGGCGGATGATGGATTCCGTTGGCGCCTGGCCGAAATCCTCGGTGAAGGCGAGCTTCAACGCCGAGAGATCGGCCGTGCGCACCGGATGAAACAGCTCCGGCCGCTCGCGCATCTTCACGCCGGGGAAGGCATAGGAGAGCGGGTCGATCGAGTCGTCGCTCGCCATGGCAGCCAGCATGAAGGCGAGGTCCGGCACATTGCGCGCCATCGGGCCCAGCACCGGCAGCGGCGAGAAGCCATGGGCGCGGCGCTCGCTCGGCACCAGGCCGACTGAGGGGCGATAGCCGACGATGCCGTTGAAGGCCGCGGGATTGCGGAGCGAGCCGCCGGTATCGCTGCCCGAGGCGAGCGGCACCATGTTCGTCGCCAGCGCCACCGCCGAACCGCCTGACGACCCCGCCGCATTGTATTCGGGGTTGAAGGCATTGCCCGTCGCGCCCCACACCGTGTTGCGGCTGTTCGCGCCGAGGCCGAATTCCGGCACGTTTGTCTTGCCGATGACATTGCCGCCGGAAGCGCGCAGGCGCGTCACCATGCCTTCGTCCCGCGTCGGGATATGTTCGGCGAAGAAGGGACTGCCCCAGGTGGTGCGCAGGCCCTTGGTCTCTTCGAGGTCCTTGATGCCGACGGGCAGGCCATGCAGCAGCGGCAGAGGGCCGCCCTTCATCGTCGCTTCGTCGGCGGCCTTGGCCGTGGCGCGCGAGGCCACGTCGTCCATGGCCGTCACGGCATTCACGGCCGGGTTCACCAGCGCAATGCGCGCCAGGCAGGATTCCAGCAGCTCCGCCGCGGAGAGCTTTTTCACGCCGATGAGGCGCCGAGCCTCGAGGGCCGTCAGGTCACAAGGCTCGGTCATCGACGGAAACTCCAAATCAGTAGAAGCGGCGCAGGAAACAAGGGGCCCGGCCGAGGCTCAATAACCCAAGGCGCAGCCGTCCTTGCGCGGATCGCTGCCGCCGATCAGCGCGCCGCGATCGTGATCCATGAAGATCGCCTGGCCACCGCCATGCGGCTTGGTGATCGTCACGCACTCGTGGCCCATGGCCTTCAGCTTGGAGACCGTCTCGGCGGGCATGCCCGTTTCCACCTGCACCTTCCCGTCCTCGGGGAAGAGGCGCGGCGCGTCGAGGGCCGCCTGCGGATCCATGCCGTAGTCGAACATATTGGTGAGCAGGAAGGTGTGACCCATCGGCTGGAAATGCCCGCCCATGACGCCGAAGGGCATCAGCGCCTTGCCGTTCTTCATCGCCATCCCTGGGATGATGGTGTGCATCGGCCGCTTGCCCGGCGCGATGCAGTTGGGATGGCCCTCCTGCAGGCGGAAGCCGAAGCCGCGATTCTGCAGCATCACGCCCGACTTCTCGGCCAGGATGCCCGAGCCGTAGCTCTTGAACAGCGAGTTGATGAAGGAGCAGGCATTGCCGTCCTCATCCACGACGCAGAGGTACACGGTGTCCTTATGCTTGGGCATCAGCGTGTCGGGCGGTGGCAGGAGGGCCATGGCGCGGCCGTCGACGATGTTCTTCGCCTGCTCGCGCAGGTAGGCGTCCGACAGCAGCGTCTCGGTCGGCACGTCGACATGGCCGGGGTCGGCGATGAAGGTGTCGCGGTCGCGGTAGCCGAGGCGCGCGGCCTCGATCTGGCGGTGCATCCGCTCGGCCGAGAGCGGATCGGCGGGCGGAGTGAAGCCCTCCAGCATGCCCAGCATCATCAGCGCCACGATGCCCGAGCCGTTCGGCGGGCACTCGTAGATCTCCATGTCCTTCCAGGCGCGCTTGATGGGCTCGACGAATTCGGCGCCGCGCAGGGCGGAGGCGAAATCCTCCTCGGTGTGCAGGCCGCCGAGGGCGCGCAGCGAGGCGACCATATCCGCCGCGACCTCGCCTTCGTAGAAGCCGCGGGCGCCCTTGGCGGCGATGGCGCGCAGCGTGGCCGCCAGAGCGGGGAAGCGCATGACGTCGCCCATCTTCGGGGCCTCGCCGTTCTTCAGGTAGTGGCGGGCGGCGGCTTCATTGGCCGCAAGCTTGCCCCTGGCATCCGCCCAATCGGCGGCGACGCGCGGCGCGACGGGAAAGCCTTCCTCGGCGAAGCGGATCGCCGGCTGTAGCAGCGCGTCCAGCCCCTTCCGGCCATGAGCAGCGTTCAGCGCCTCCCAGGCGGAGACGGCGCCCGGCACCGTCACGACATGCGCGCTGGTGTCGATGAGCTGGTTCACGCCCAGCGAACGCAGCGCCTCGGGCGTGGAGGCCATCGGCGCCCGGCCCGAGCCGTTCATGGCGATGACCTTGCCCGTCCCGGCGGGCGCGTAGAGGCAGAAGCAGTCGCCGCCGATGCCGGTGCTCTGGGGCTCGATCACGCCCAGGACGGCGACGGCGGCAATCGCCGCATCCAGTGCATTGCCGCCGGACTTCAGGATCTCGATGGCCGTGAGGGTCGCAGCCGGCATCGAGGTGGCCGCCATGCCACGCGTGGCGATAACCGGGCTGCGGCCGGGGGCGTGGAAGTCGCGCATGCGGGGGATGATCCTCGAAATCTCGATTGTTTCAGCCCCATGTTGGCCGATACTGTGCCAGCTTGGAACCCGCCCCCCTCGCCTGCCCCCACCAAATGGGATAGCGCCCGAGAATGAATACCAGCATCGCCTACGAAGATTTCGAGAAGGTCGACATCCGTATCGGCACGGTCATCGATGCCCAGCCCTTCCCCGAGGCGCGCAAACCGGCGATCCAGCTCTGGGTGGATTTCGGCGAGCCGCTCGGGGTGAAGAAGAGCTCGGCGCAGCTCACCGTGCACTACACGCCGGACCGGCTGATCGGGCGCCAGGTGCTGGCCGTGGTGAACTTTCCGCCGCGCCAGATTGGATCCTTCCTCAGCGAAATCCTGGTGCTGGGCGTGCCCGACGAGAACGGCGCCGTGG
>JAQGHY010000045.1 GCA_028291455.1 Rubritepida sp.
GCCGCGTGAAGACGCTGGTGCCGCAGGTGCATGGCGGGCTGCTGGGTCGGCGCGACGAGCCCGCGCATCTCGCGCAGATGGAACAGCATGCGATCGCGCCGATCGATCTGGTCGCCGTGAACCTCTATCCCTTCGAGGCGACTGTCGCGAAGGGCGCGGCTTTCGAGGACTGCATCGAGAATATCGACATCGGCGGCCCGGCGATGATCCGTAGCGCCGCCAAGAATTTTTCGGGTGTGGTGGTCTGCACCGAGCCCGCGCATCTGGCGCGCGTGACTGCGCAGATCGAGGCGTCCGGCGGCACCTCGCTCGCGCTGCGGAAGGAGCTCGCGGCCGCGGCCTATGCGCGCACCGCGGCCTATGACGCGGCGATTTCCGGCTGGTTCGCCGGGCAGCTCGGCCAGGACTTCCCGCCGCGCCTGGCCTTCGCCGGCATCCTCAAGCAGACGCTGCGCTACGGCGAGAACCCGCATCAGCAGGCGGGCTTCTACCTCAACGGGACCACGCGCGCCGGCATTGCCACGGCGCGGCAGGTGCAGGGCAAGGAGCTCTCCTACAACAACCTCAACGACACGGACGCCGCCTTCGAATGCGTCGCCGAGTTCGAGAAGCCGGCCATCGTGATCGTGAAGCATGCCAACCCCTGCGGCGTGGCGGAGAGCGCGGATTTGGCGACAGCCTGGGACAAAGCGCTGCTCTGCGACCCCGTCTCGGCCTTCGGCGGGATCGTGGCGGCCAACCGGAAGCTGGACGCGGCGGCGGCGGCGAAGATCGCGGCCATCTTCACTGAGGTCGTGATCGCGCCCGACGCCGACGATGAGGCCAAGGCAATCTTCGCGAAGAAGAAGAACCTGCGCCTGCTGCTGACCGGCGGCCTGCCGGATGCGACGTCTCCCGGCATGACCTACCGCAGCGTGGCGGGCGGCTTCCTCGCCCAATCGCGCGACACCGGGCATGTCACGGCCGAGATGCTGAAGGTCGTGACCAAACGCGCGCCGACCGAGGCCGAGATCGCCGATCTCCTCTTCGCCTTCCGCGTCTGCAAGCACGTGAAGTCCAACGCGATCATCTATGCCAAGGGCATGGCGACGGTCGGCATCGGCGCGGGGCAGATGAACCGTGTGGAGAGCAGCCGCATCGCCGCTTGGAAGGCCGAGGCGGCAGCCAAGGCGGCCGGCCTGTCCGAGTCGCTGGCACTGGGCAGCGTCGTGGCATCGGACGCCTTCTTCCCCTTCGCCGATGGCCTGGAAGCGGCGGCGGCGGCGGGCGTTACGGCGGTGATCCAGCCGGGCGGCTCCATCCGCGATGCCGAGGTGATTGCGGCGGCCGATGCGGCGGGCCTCGCCATGGTCTTTACGGGGATGCGGCATTTCCGGCACTGAAATCGCCCGGCCCTCTTCAAAGGAGATAAGCGATGCGTGTTTTGGTTCTGGTGAAGGCGACTGCGGAGAGCGAGGCGGGCGCGATGCCCTCGACCGAGCTTTTGACGGCAATGGGCAAGTTCAACGAGGCGCTGGTCGAAGCCGGCGTGATGCAGTCCGGCGAAGGGCTGCACCCCACCTCCAGGGGCAAGCGGGTGGCCTTCGATGGCGACAATCGCACCGTGATCGACGGCCCCTTCGGCGTGCTGAACGAACTCGTCGCGGGCTTCTGGATCTGGCAGGTCAAGGACATGGATGAGGCAGTGGAATGGGTGAAGCGCTGCCCCAATCCCATGCCCGGCCCCAGCGAGATCGAGATTCGCCGGATCTTCGATGCCGCGGATTTCGGCGAGGTGCTGACGCCCGAGCTTGCCGAGCAGGAGCAGCGGCTGCGCGAGAAGTCCACCGGCCGCTGACCGGGTTCGCACGAGCCCTCGTTCGGTGTTCATCTGCCGTCGTGACTTGCAAACGAATCGGACGGCGAATGGGACTTAGGCAATGACGATCGAAGTGGCGCTGCTGGCGCTCATGGTCCTGCTGCTGCTCGCCGTATTGGCCGTGCTGCTGACGCGGCGCGCGCCCGCCGACCCCGCTTTGCCGATGCTCCAGGCCGGGCAGGAGCGCCAGGCGACGGCGTTGGCGACGATGAAGGAATCGCTCGCCGGCGACATTGCGCGGCAGAAGGCGGAGCTCTCGCTGGAGCTCTCCGGCTTCACCGCCGAGCAGACCAAGGCGCTCGGCGCCGCCATGCTCAAGCAAGTGGAATCCCAGGGCACGACGGAAAAGGCGCTGCTGGAACGCCTCTCGGCCGGCGCAGCCCTCGCGCAGGAATCGACCGCCGCGCAGACCTTGGCAGTGAGCGCGGCGATGCTCAAGCAGGCGGAGTCTCTGGGCACCATGCAGACGGCGCTGCTGGAGCGGCTGACCGCCGACGCCAAGGCCACGCAGGAGGCGATGAGCGCTGAGACCGCACGCTCACGCGACGTGCTGGACAAGAAGCTCACGGAGATGCGCGAGAACAGCGAGAAGCGGCTGGCCGAGATCCAGAAGAGCGTGAACGAGCAGCTCGCCGGCGCGGTCGAAAAGCAGATGAACGAGAGCTTCAACCGCGTCATCGACCAGTTCACCGCCGTGCAGAAGGCGATGGGCGACGTGCAGGCCGTCACCGCGCAGATCGGCGACATCAAGCGGCTTTTCGGCAATGTGAAGACGCGCGGCGGCTGGGGCGAGACCCAGGTGAAAGCGCTGCTGGACGACATCCTCCCCGAGGGTTCCTACCAAACCAATGTGCGGCTGCGCGAGGGCAGCGCTGATAGCGTCGAGTTCTGCGTGGTCATGCCGATGTCGGGCAGCGAGCCCGTGCTGCTGCCGGTGGACGCGAAATTCCCCATCGAAGATTACGAGCGGCTGCTGACCGCCTGGGAAGCCGCCGACCCGATCGCGGAGACTGCCGCCCGCAAGGGGCTGGAGAACCGCATTCGCGGCGAGGCGCAGAAGATCGCGCAGAAGTACATTTGCCCACCGCGCACCGTTGAGTTCGGCGTAATGTATCTGCCGACCGAGGGCCTTTATGCCGAGGTCGCGCGCATCCCGGGCCTGATCGACGATGTCGGCCGCATCCATCGCGTGCTCATCCTCGGCCCGACGCTGCTGCCGGCTTTGCTGCGGACGATCCAGCTCGGCCACGTCACGCTGGCACTGTCCAAGAATGCGGAATCCGTGCGCGAACTGCTCTCCGCCACCAAGGCGGAAATGTCGAAGATGGACGGCGTGCTCGTCTCGCTGGGCAAGCAGGTCGGCACTGTCGCCAACACCATCGGCAAGGCGCAGACCCGCACCAGGGCGATCACGCGCAAGCTGCGCAGCATGGACACGCTTCCCGGCGAGCGCGTGGATGAGATCTTCGAGATCGAGGAAGACACCACCGAGGACGACAACACGTGAGCCAGCTTCAATCCGCACTGGGCCTCGCGCTGCTCTGCCTGCTGTGCTGGGCGCTGGGCGGGTTTCGCCGCCACGTCTCGATGCGCGTGGTGATCGGCGGCTTGGTCGGGCTGATCGGCCTTGCCGCGTTGATGCTGAACGTGCCGCCACTGCGCGCGGCCTTCGCGCTGGTCGGCCGCGCCGTGGATGCGCTGGCCCGCGCCACGCAATCCGGCACTTCGCTGGTCTTCGGCTACCTCGGCGGCGCGCCCCTGCCCTTTGCCGAGACCTCGCCGGGTGCCAGCTTCATTCTCTTTTTCCAGGCGCTGCCGATCCTGCTGCTGGTCGGCGCGCTGTCGGCGCTGCTCTATCACTGGCGCATCCTGCCCTTCGTCGTGCGGCTGCTGGCCGTCGGGCTGCGTCAACTCTTCGGGCTCGGCGGCGCGGCGGGGTTTTCCGTGGCGGCGAATGTCTTCGTCGGCATGGTGGAGGCGCCGCTGCTGATCCGCGCCTGGCTCCCCAAACTCACGCGCTCCGAATTGTTCGTCGTCATGGTCGCCGGCCTCGCCACCATCTCGGGCAATATGCTGGTCGTCTACGCGCTCATGATCTCCTCGCTGGTGCCGGATGCGGCGGGGCAGCTGCTCACGGCGTCGCTGATGGGCGCGCCGGCGGCCGTGCTCGCGGCGCAGCTGATGATCCCCTCCACCGGGGTGACCGAGGGCGAGGCGGAATCGCCGCGGCTCTATTCCAGCAGCATGGAGGCCCTGGTGCAGGGCACGTCGGACGGCCTGCAGCTCCTGCTCGGCATCATGGCGGCGCTGGTGGTTTTCGTGGCGCTGGTGGCGCTCGGCAACGAGATCGTCATGCCGCTCTTCGGCGTGACACTGCAGCAGATCGCGGGATGGCTGCTCTGGCCGCTTGCCTGGGCGATGGGCGTGCCGGCGGCCGAGGCGCAGACGGCCGCGCAATCGCTCGGCATCAAGCTCGTGATCAACGAGTTCGTCGCCTATCTCGATTTCGCGCGAGGCAGCGGCGCGGAGCTCTCGTCCCGCACGCGGCTTATCCTCACCTATGCCCTCTGCGGCTTCGCCAATTTCGGCTCGGTCGGGATCATGCTGGGCGGCATGTGCACCATGTGCCCGGAGCGCCGGGCCGAGATCGTCTCGCTCGGCCTGCCCGCGCTGGCGGCGGGGACCATCGCCTGCTGCATGCTGGGCGCTGCCGTCGGGGTGCTGACGCCGCCGTAACGCTGGGATAGCCTGCCCCGCAAATCCTGGAGCCGGCCATGTCGCACCTCGTCCACCGCAACCTCAAGGTCGATCCGCCCATCGCCGTGTTCGGCCAGGGGATCTGGCTGCGCGAGGCTTCGGGCCATGAGGTCATCGACGGCTCCGGTGGCGCGGCGGTCGCCTGCCTCGGCCACGGCCATCCGCATGTGCTGGCGGCGATGCGCGCACAGCTGGAAAAGCTCACCTATGCCCATACCGCCCTCTTCTCCTGCGAGAGCGCCGAGCGCCTTGCCGACATGCTGGTCGGCCACGCCCCGGGCGGGCTGACGCACGCCTATTTCGTCTCCTCCGGCAGCGAGGGGATGGAGGCCGCAATCAAAATGTCGCGGCAGTATTTCGTCGAGATCGGCCAGCCGCAGCGCACGCGCTACCTCGCGCGCAAGCAGAGCTATCACGGCAATACGCTCGGCGCGCTGTCCGCTGGCGGCAACGCCATGCGCCGCGCGCCCTATGCGCCGATCCTCAGCCCGGTCTTTAGCCACGTCTCGGCCTGCTTCGCCTATCGCGATCGCGCCGACCACGAGAGCGATGCCGACTACGTCCAGCGCCTGGCCGACGAGTTGGAGGCGGAGTTTCAGCGCCTCGGCCCCGAGAATGTCATCGCCTTCTGCGCGGAGACAGTGGTCGGCGCCACGCTGGGCTGCGTCGCTGCCCTGCCCGGCTATTTCCCGGCCATGCGCGCGGTCTGCGACCGGCACGGCGCACTGCTCATCCTCGACGAGGTGATGTCCGGCATGGGCCGCTGCGGCACCATGCATTCCTGGGAGCAGGAGGGCATCACGCCCGATATCCAGGTCGTCGCGAAGGGCCTGGGCGGCGGTTACCAGCCGATCGGCGGCATTCTTGCGCAAGGCCGTGTGATCGAGGCGATCCGCGACGGCTCCGGCGGCTTCATGCACGGCCACACCTACCAGGCGCATCCCATGGCCTGCGCCGCCGCGCTCGCCGTGCAGGAGGTGATCGCGCAGGAGGGCCTGCTGGAGAACGTGCAGGCCATGGGCAGCCTGCTGGAATCCCGGCTGACCGAGCGCCTCGGCAACAACCGCCATGTCGGCGACATCCGTGGCCGCGGCCTCTTCTGGGCGATCGAGCTGGTGGAGGACCGCGGCACCAAGGCCGTCTTCGACCCGGCGCTGAAGATGAACGAGCGCGTGAAGCGCGAGGCCTATGCGCGCGGCCTCGGCTGCTACCCTATGGGCGGCACGATCGACGGCCTGCGCGGCGACCACGTCATCCTTGCGCCGCCCTACAACGTCACCGCCGCCGAGTTGGAGATGATCGTCGACCGTTTCGGCGATGCGGTGGAAGCCGCCCTCGCCGGATAGGCTACCAGGTCGGCCTTGTGGCGCCTGAGGGCAGTTGGATCCATTCGGGTCTGCCTTCACGGAAGGAGGACTGGATGGGATCGTTGGTGTTAAGCGCCGGCTGTGCGGCGCCCTCATACATCGGCAGCAGGTCCGTACGCGGGCGGTCCAGGCGCCAGCGCAGGTAGAACAGCCCCACCGCGTCCTCGTAGTTGCCCACCCGCTCGTACCGCCCCGCCGCACCCACGCGAAGGTTCGGGTTGATCGCGTATTCCAGGTTCGCAAAGATCGACCCCGTCACGCCGTCGCTGCGCTGGCCGGGAATGGTCGTTGCCAGCGTCGAATCGCTCGCCGCAGCCTGCACCAGCTGCGCCTGCATCGCCGGATTGGTCGGGAACACCGACGACGACGACGTCCGGTAGTTCTGGTACCCGACCGCGCCCACCGTGCGGAACGACCAGTCGCCCCAGCGTGCGATGTACTCCGCCTGTGCCGCGCCGATGATGCTCTGCTGGGGGCTGAAATAGCCTCCCTGGCCGAAGGTAAAGCCGCTCAGATTGTGGTCGAACCCCGTGTAGAACGCGCCCAGGCTCAACGTCAGGCTCTGGTTCGGGTCGCGGATCGCCGCGTAGTACGCGCCGATCCCCGCCTCGATCCGCTTGTTGGACTGCACGTTGTTGCCCTGCACCATCGAGGCGCCGGCACCCGCAAAGGCGCCGAACCGGCCCGGCGGCGTGTATTCCAGTTGCACCCGACCGCCGGTGCGGACCACGCCGCCCCAGCTCACCGGGAAGTTGCGCTCGCGCTGCCCCGCATAGGACAGGATGCTGTCCGTCATCGCCCGCCGCTCGAAGCTCACCCGCACCCGGAACTGCTCGTTGATCCGCGGCACCACCTCGAGGCCGCCCACCACCGTGGGATTGGCAAAGCCCAGCGGCGTCGACGCCACCTCGGCGCGGAAGTTGTTGCGCAGATAGGTCAGCCGGAAGGTGTAGCCGTCCACCGCCGCGTTGGGGCGCCGGAAGTCCGCCTGCGCCAGCAGCGGGTTGGTGCCGAACTGCCGCCCCGCCCCCAGCGTATTGGCCATCCGCCCCGCATTCAGCGAGATCGCGTCCAGCCCCACCACCACGCGCCCGCCGATCCCCGGAACCGGCGTGCTCACCTCCACCGGTGCGGTCACCGCCAGCAGCCGCGAGGTTCCCGCCTCGCCCGTGCGGTTCTGGATCTGGATGCCCGCCTGCAGCCACGTCGCCGCCTCGTCGCGTGCGCGGATCAGCTCCTGGGCGATCTGCACCGAGACCGGATCGGTGATGCGCGAGGTATTGCCCGGGCCCCGGCCGGGGCTGATCGCCTGCGCCGTCGCCTCCGCCTCGACCAGCTGCCCGCTGCTGCGCAGATGCTCCAGCCGCCGCGACGCCACCGTCTCCACCAGGTTCAGCGTCCGCACATAGTCGCCCCTGGCGCGGGCGATCCGCGATTCCGCCAGCAGCACCTGCGTGTCGTTGGGATAGAAGAACGCCGTCTCCGTCAGCAGCGCCTCCGCCTCGCGGTACCGCGATTCCGCCAGCGCCACGTCGATCAGCGCCAGACGCGCCTGCAGGTTCCGCGGCTCGCGCTGCAGCACCGTCTCCACCAGCTGGCGTGCCTCGCTTGTGCGG
Organism: Rubritepida sp.; assembly: GCA_028291455.1. GTDB lineage: Bacteria > Pseudomonadota > Alphaproteobacteria > Acetobacterales > Acetobacteraceae > Roseococcus. The sequence continues at coordinate 7,599 of JAQGHY010000045.1, forward strand.
TTCGCCCCGATATACAGCCGCACCAGCGCCATGTTCAGCGGCACGCTGTTGGGCTGCGCCGTGAGGTTCGGCAGCAGCGCCTGATACGCCTCCTCGGGCGCCTGGCGCGCGTTCAGCGCGTCGGACTGCTGTACCGCCCCATTCTCCATCACCGCCGCCAGCTGGCGGCGCGTCTCGGCCGGCATCCGCGGGTCCGCCACCAGCGGGTTGGTCAGTGCCGCGGCATCCTCCATCCGATTGGCCTGCAGCAGTGCCGAGGCCAGGTCGATCCGGTTCTGCGCCGTCGTCTGCGGATTGGCCGCCAGCGCGTAGCGCGCCGCCATCCCCGCACGCAGGCTGTCGCCCAGCCGCGCGAAAGCCCGCACCACCGCGGGGCCGCTCGTGAAACCGGGGTCGCGGCGGTTGGACAGCGCCAGCAGCGCCTCCACCGCGCCGGGGCGCCCCTCGCGCACCTGGCGCTCGACCTGGCGAATTTCGTATTCCCGCCGCGCATTGGCCAGCAGCCGGTCGGTGTCGGTGTTGCGCAGGCGCACCGGAACCCGGTCCAGCAGCGCCACCACCGCGCCATAGCGCTCGCCGTCCATCGCCAGCAGCGCCGCCGCCATCGAGGATTCCGCGCTGGTATCCTGCTCCAGGCTCGCCTGCACCGCGGCGGCCTCCTCGGGGCGGTCCGCCGCCGTCAGCCGCCGCGCCAGATCCAGCTTGACCCAGGCATTGCCGGGATCCGTCTCCAGCCCACGGCGCAGCAGCGCGATCGCCTCGTCGGGATTGTCCAGCAGCAGCGCGCGGTCGCGCATGGCGATCGCCCGCGCCGCACCCGAGCCCGCCGGCACCGTCAGCCCCGCCTCGCGCTGCAGCGCATCCGCCTCGGCGATCCGCTCCTGGCCCACCAGCGCGAAGTACAGCCCCGTCTGCGCGTCCTGCTGGCGCGGGCGCAGGCTCAACGCATTGCGGAACCGCATCTCCGCCGCCACGAAGTCGCGACGCTGCAACGCCACCTGGCCGAGGATCATCTCGCCGTCCAGACGCGCCGCGCCAGGTGAACTCAACGCACGGCGTGCCAGGCGATCCGCGCCATCCAGGTCGCCACGCTGCAAGGCGCGCCAGCCGAGGATGGTCGGACCCGGCCGATAGGCATAACCGCCGCCGCCGCGATTCCCCGTCGCGGAGAGGTCGCCGAGTTGCGCGGTCAGCTCCTCCGCGCGATCGGGCGCGATGGCGATAGCTCGCGCGAGGATCTGACGCGCCTCGGGCAGCCGGTTCTGCGACTTGCGGATGATCGCGATGCCGATCATCGCCTCGGTGCTGTTGGGATCAAGCGCCAGCGCCTGGTTGAACTGCCGTTCCGATTCCGCCAATTGGCGGTTGCCCATGGCCGACCAGCCGAGCAGCCGCGCGGTGAGCTCGGGCGAGGCGGCGCCCTGCAAGGCGGCGCGGCGCTTCGCGGCGATCTCCGCGTCGGAAGGATTGCCGGCGAGGTAGGCGTCGATACGCGCCGCCGTCTCGGGATCGTCATCCAGCCAGAGCAGCGCCTGGCGCCAAGCCAGCCGCACCGGCTCGCGCGCACCAGGACGGCGCGCCGTATCGCGCAGGAGATCGACGCCCTGGCTGCGCGAGTCCTCGCGATAGGTCAGGATCTGCGCGTAGGTCAGCGCCAGCCGCATATCGTTGGGCGATGCCGCGACACGCTGCTGCAACTGCTGCACCGCCTCGCGGTAGCCGGTCTCCGAGGAGCCCGCGAGGACCTGGAAGTATTCGGGTGCAAGCACCGAGGGCACATTGCCGTTGCGGAAAAGCTGGCGGTACCGAGCCACCGCCTCAGCTCCGCGCCCGGCCGTCGCGAGGGCACGCGCACCGGTCAGAACCTCCGAATCCTCGTTCAGCAGACGCACCAGCTCGGTGACCCGCACCAGCCGCGGATCCTGCGGCGACGTGCGCCGGAACAGCTCCAGATACCGCTGCGCCGCCGCGGTCTGGTTGCTGACTGCGGCCATCTCGACCGCATTGGCGAGCGCATCGACGTTGTTGGGCTCGACGGCCAGAAGGCGTTCCAGCGACTGCAGCGCCCGCTCGGGCTGCCCTTGCTGCTGCCAGAACTGCGCCTGCTCCAGCAGGTTCGTCGTCGCCGCACCGCCGGATACCCGTGCCTCGGGTGCCGTCTGCGAGTGGGCCGTTGTTCCCGGCAGGGTCAGCGCCGTCGCCAGAACCAGCGCCGAGCCTAGAAGTGTCGTCGCCGGTCGCCGTTCCATACGCATCCACTCCAACTGCAAGCTTGGCGACCTGCGTTCCGGAGCAGTAATGCCGGGCAGCGCCGAAGCCTCCTTCGCATGGAAGGTTCGGCGCCGCCAGCCTGCACACCTCGTTGTTTCGCCTGGAAATATAGTCGGCGCGATGATGTATCCGCCGTGCCATATCCAGGCGGCTCGCCGGCGCTTCGCCGCTGGCGCCTCGTGGTCGCGTTCTAGCGTTGCAGGCCTTGCCGCAGCGTGGGCTCGATGCCTGCGGCGAGGATGGCGTAACCCACCATCGTCAGGTGCAGCATGTCGAAGGAGACGTAATCGGCGAGGTTGCCGTCGCCATCCACCATCATGCGTCCGGGGTCGCTGAAGACGACGCGGCGGCCATCCGCGCAGGATGCGATGAGCTGATTCACCCGCGTCACCAATGGGCGCGCGGGATCGTTCGCGGTCGCGCCCCGCGGCAGCACGCCCAGCAGCAGGATGCGCGATGTGGGCGAGAGGCGCTGCAGCTTCGCGATGATCTCGGAAACGCCGGCCGCGACATCCTCGGCCCGCGAACCGTTCCCGATATTGTTGGTGCCGATCATCAGCACGATCAACTCGGGCCGCAGCCCGGCCGGCCAGTGCCCGTTCTCCAGTCGCCACAGCAGCCCCTGCGTCGCATCTCCGCCGATGCCGAGGTTCAGCGGCGCGCGGGTTCCGTAGAACTGGTTGAAGATCTGCGGATGCCAGCCCTCGGTGATCGAATCGCCGAGGAACAGGAGGCGCGCGCGCGAAACGTCACTGCGCCGCAGCCGCTCGGTCAGGGCGTCCACGCCCACACGCCATGGCGGCCAGGGCACCGGATCCGCCGTCGCCTCGCGCGGCAAGGGCTGGCCGCGCGGCACGCTCGGGCAGGCCGCAAGGGCGGGGCCGGCCAGGGCAAGCGCGGCGGCCACCGCCAGCGCCATG
>JAQGHY010000060.1 GCA_028291455.1 Rubritepida sp.
AGATACATCACGGCGACGCGATGCGTCATGTGCTCCACGATCGCGAGGTCGTGGCTGATGAACAGCATGGCGAGGCCGAGTTCCGACTGCAGGTCCTGCAGCAGGTTCACGATCTGCGCCTTCACCGAAACGTCGAGCGCGGAGACCGCCTCGTCGCAGACGATCACGTCCGGTTCCGCCGCCAAGGCGCGGGCGATGCAGATGCGCTGACGCTGACCGCCACTGAACTCGTGCGGCCAGCGGCCGACGGCGTCGCGCGGCAGGCGGACCTTGTCCATCAGCAGGCCGATGCGCTCCTCGAGATCAGCCTTGTTCTTGGCCAGACCGAAATTGCGGATCGGCTCGGCCAGGATCTCGCGGACGCGCATGCGCGGGTTGAGCGAGGAAAACGGATCCTGGAAGATCACCTGGATCTGCCGGCGCAGCGGCCGCAGCGATCCGCTCGGCATATCGTCGATGCGCCGGCCGTTCAGCACCACCTGCCCCGCGGTCAGCGGGAACAGCCGAAGCACGGATTTGCCGACGGTCGACTTGCCGCAGCCGCTCTCGCCTACGAGCGAGAGCGTCTCGCCCTTGTCGATATGGAAGGACACGCCGTCGACGGCGTAGACATTGGCTACGGTGCCGCCCATCAGGCCGCCCCGGATGGGAAAATGCTTCTTGAGGTCGGAGACCTCGAGGATACGCTCTCCGCTCATGGGAAACTCCGGTTCATTTTGGCAGGCCGGTTCAGCTCAGCGCGGCGGCTCATGCGGCGACAGAACCGCTCACGGAAGCCTCGACAGGCGCGTAATGGCAGGCCGCAATATGCGCCGGCGCCTTTTCCTGCAAGGCGGGCGGAACCGCACGGCAGAGATCGGTCACCTTGGGGCAGCGGGTCGCGAAGACGCAGCCTGGGATTCTCTGCTTGAGGCTGGGCACCAGGCCCGGAATTTCCACAAGCCGGGTGGTCTCGCCGGTCAACGAGGAACCGAGCTTGGGGACGGAGCCGAGCAGGCCCTGCGTGTAGGGGTGGCGCGGATTGCGGAAGAGGTCGTTCACCGCGGCCTCCTCCACCTTGCGGCCGGCATACATCACCACCACGCGCTCGGCGACTTCGGCGACGACGCCGAGGTCATGGGTGATCAACACGATAGCCGCGCCCACGGTGTTCTTGAGGTCGCGCATCAGGTCGAGGATCTGGGCCTGGATTGTGACGTCCAGCGCCGTGGTGGGCTCGTCCGCGATCAGCAGCTTGGGATTGCAGGCCAGGGCAATGGCAATCATCACGCGCTGGCGCATGCCGCCCGAAAGCTGGTGCGGGTATTCCCGGACGCGGCGCCCCGGCTCGGGGATGCCGACCAGCTTGAGCATCTCGACGGCGCGGTCCTCGGCCTGCTGGCGGGAGAGGCCCTGGTGCAGCCGCAGCGTCTCGCCGATCTGGCGGCCGTTGGTCAACACCGGGTTCAGCGATGTCATGGGCTCCTGGAAGATCATGCTGATCTCGTTGCCGCGGATGGCGCGCATCTCGCGGTCGCTGAGCTTCAGCAGGTCCTTGCCCTGGAACCGGATGGACCCGGCGATCTTGCCCGGCGGCTCCGGGATGAGCCGCAGGATGGACATGGCGGTGACGGACTTGCCGCAACCGCTCTCGCCCACGATGGCCAGCGTCTCGCCGGAACGGACATGGAAGCTGACGCCGTCGACGGCGCGGTTCACGCCGTCCATGGTGCGGAAATGGGTCTGGAGGTTCTCGACCTCCAGCAGGATCTTTCGGCTGTCGCCTTCGGGGCGGTGCATGTCCATTACAGCTTCCTCGCCAGCCGCGGATCGATCGCGTCGCGCAGGCCGTCACCCAGCAGATTGACCGCAAGCACCGTGACCGAAAGGAAGATCGCCGGAAAGAAGACGATATAGGGCTTCACCTGCCAGAGCGCACGGCCCTCGGCCATGATGTTCCCCCAGGACGGAATGATCGGCGGCGTGCCCGCTCCGATGAAGGAGAGGATGGCCTCGGTGATCATCGCCGCCGCGCAGATATAGGTCGCCTGCACCGTCAGCGGCGCCAGGGTATTGGGCAAGATGTGCTTGAAGATGATGGCCGGCGTGCGCGTGCCGGAGGCCACAGCGGCCTCCACATAGGGCTGCTCACGCAGGGTCAGCACCACGCCGCGCACAAGGCGCGAGACGCGCGGGATTTCCGCGACGGTGATGGCCAGGATCACGTTCTGCACGGAGCCCCGCGTCAGCGCCATCAGCGCGATGGCGAGCAGGATGGAGGGGATGCTCATCATGCCGTCCATGATGCGCATGATGATGCTGTCGGCGAAGCGGTTGAACCCGGACATCAGCCCGATGAAGAGCCCGACGGCCGAGGCGCAGATCGCCACGGAAAAGCCGACTAGCAACGAAACCCGCGAACCGTAGAGCACACGCGAATAGACGTCCCGGCCCAGCATGTCCGAGCCGAACCAGAACTGCGCCGAGGGCTCGCGCGTGCGCAGCGCGGGCGCCAGCGACGTCGGGTCGCGGGTGTAGAGGAAGGGCGCGAAGATCGCGATGCTCAGCATGATCAGCAACAGGGCGCCGCCGAAGGCCATCGTCGGGTTCCGGCGAAGGAACCCAACGAAGCCACGCTTGGGCTTCACATCGGACATGATGTC
>JAQGHY010000072.1 GCA_028291455.1 Rubritepida sp.
GATGGCCTCCATATTCTGCGCCTGGCGGAGCGCTTCCTCCGACCGGGCAATGGCTTCCCCCGCCTCCCTCTCGGCGGTCACATCACGCGCGCTGGAGTAGAGCTTTTCGCCCTCCGGCACGGCCACCCAGGACAGCCAGCGCCAGTCGCCGTCCCTGGTGCGGTAGCGCACGGGCTCGCCCTCCTGCACGCGCTCGAAGGCGGCGGCACTCGCGGCGACGTCGTCGTCATGGACGAAATCCATGTAGGGCTTGCCCTCCATCTCCCCCATTCCCCAGCCGAGCGTCGCCGTCCAGGCCGGGTTGACCCGTTCGAAGGTGGCCGAGGGCATGTCGATGATGGAGAGCAGGTCCGGGCTGTGCTGCCAGATGAGGCCCCGCTCGCCGGACCGTTCCATGACCCGTCGCTCCAGATCGGCATTGAGGGCCCGGAGCTCCGCCTCGCTCTCGCGCAACGCGGCCTCGCGCCGGTCGCGGGCAAGGTTCAACGTGGTTGAGACGCGGGCGACGAGCTCGCGCGCGGCGAAGGGCTTCGTGAGATAGTCGTCGGCACCGGCCTTCAGCCCCTCGACGCGCGCCTCTTCCCCCGCGCGGGCCGACAGGAGGATGACGGGCAGGTCAGAGAGGCGGGGGTCGCCTCGGAGGGCGCGTAGCAGCCCGAAGCCGTCGAGGCCGGGCATCATGACGTCCGAAAGCACGAGGTCGGGGGCGTCGCGGCGTGCGGCGGCGAGCGCCACCCAGCCGTCCGTCACGGCCTCGACGGCGAAGCCCGCGGCGTGCAGCAGGTTCGCGACGTAGGCGCGCATGTCCGCGTTATCGTCTGCCAGGAGTACGCGGCCGCGCGTTCCGGGGTTGTGGGGGACGACGGGCGCCTCGGCCCGGCCGGCGCTGTCCTCCGCAGGCAGCCAGCCGAGCGCTTCCTCGACGAAGGGGCTGGCCCGCGCGCTGGTCACGCCCGATGGGGTGGCGGCGCCAAGCCGATCGGCCGGGAGGTGCGCGTCGCCGAAGGGAATCGTTATCGTGAAGACGCTGCCGAGCCCCTGCCTGCTCTCGGCGCGGATCGTGCCGCGATGCAGCGTCACGAGTTCCTGAACGAAGGCGAGGCCGATGCCCGACCCCTCGGAGGACCGGCCGCGGGCGCCCTCGATGCGGTGGAACCGCTCGAACATGCGGGGCAGGTCTCCAGGCGGGATGCCGATGCCCGTGTCGGCCACGACGACCTCCGCGGCGGTGCCATCGGCGGACGGGTGAACCGTCACGCGGATGCTGCCCTCGAAGGTGAACTTGAATGCGTTGGAGAGGAGGTTGAGGACCACCTTCTCCCACATGTCGTGATCGAGGTAGACGGGCTGGGGCAACGGCGGCGCGTCGATTGTGAGGGAGAGGCCCGCCCGCTCGCACGCCGAGCGGAAGTTGGAGGCCAAGTCCGCCGTCAGCGCCGCGAGGTCGGTCGGCTCGTAGGACGCCACGACGCGGCCCGCCTCGATGCGGGAGAAGTCGAGCAGCGAATTGACGAGCCTGAGGAGCCGCCGGCCATTGCGATGGGCGATCGCCACCCGTTGGCGCTCGGCGGGCGGCAGATCCGGGTCGACGAGAGACTCCTCCAGCGGCCCAAGCATGAGGGTGAGCGGCGTGCGGAACTCGTGAGAGACGTTCGAGAAGAAAGCGGTCTTCGCGCGGTCGAGTTCGGCAAGGGCCTCGGCGCGGCGACGCTCGTCCTCGCGCGCGCGGACGGTCGCAAGCGCCGCCGACAGCGTCGCCGCGAGCAGCTCGTGGAAGCCGCGGTAGGCGTCGTCGTAGGGCAGGCGGGGTGACACCCCGACGACGGCGAGGAGCGGCGGTCGGGCGACGCCGGGCACCCCGACCGGCAGCATGACGACGCGATCCGGCGGCTCGTCGTAGGGGCCGCACGCGGTGCCGCTCAGCAAAGCCGCGACGCTTCCCACCTTGATGCTTCCCACGTCGATGCTGCCCACGTTGATGCTGCCTTGGCCCGCACTCGCCTCGACGACCGGCCAGGGTGCCGTGGCGTCCGCGGCAAACGTCTCGGGGCTCACGCTGGTGCCCGAGGCGAGGCCGGTCCGGGCGGCAAGGCGGTATTCCGCGCCGTCGGGCGAGAGCACGTAGAGCAGGACGAAGGGAAGGTCGAACGCGAAGGCCGCGAGGGTGCTCGCGGCGAGCCCGGCGAGTTCCTCGGCATCGGCCGCACTCGCGAAGCTCGCCGCGGCGTCGCGGAGCGCGCGCATGCGGCGCTCGGCCAGCATCGCCGCCGTTGTCTCCGTGACCGGGTGGAACAGCCCGCCGATGCCGCCGCTCTCGTCGCGGATGGGCGAGGTCGAGAAGGTGAAGAAGGTTTCTTCGAGATAGCCGTTCCTCGCGAGGAACATGCGCTGGTTCTCGAGAAACGTGGTCTCGCCCGCCAGCGCCCGGGCGAAGGGCCCACCGATGGCTGGCCAAGCGCTCGCCCAGGTGACGTCGTAGCCCTCGCCGAGCGCGCGCGGGTGGGAATCGCCGCAGAGGAGGCGGTAGCCGTCGTTGTAGATCTGTGTGTGAGCCGGTCCCCAGATGATGTTGATCGGGAAGTTGGAAGCAAGGCAGAGGCTCACCGTGGTGCGGAGGCTCTGCGGCCAGGCCTCGACGGGGCCGAGCGGGGTCGCGGACCAGTCCTTCTCCCGGATGAGCGCCGCCATCCCGCCGCTGCCGACGAGGAATTCCGGCGTTGTCACCCCATTCGTCATGCGTTTGCCCTGTCTGGCCGGGTGTCGGGAGCCTTCAACAGCCCTTACTCTCGCTCATCCCGCACCGACAAGCGAATGGCCGCGCGGGTGACCTCGCTCGCAGTCTGATACTGGCCGAGGCGACAAGGGTGGCGGAGGTAGGGAGGCATTGAAGGCTCGAGAGGGCACACTTGCTGCCCCTCAGCTCGGACCTGAGCGCAGCGAGCGAGCAAATGCCAAGTTCGGTGCCACCGATCCCCAATCTTGGCCACGCAGCGCAGCATCTACGACCGGCGTTTCCGCGCCTAGATCGGCACCCGGATGGTGGCGCGCAAACCGGGATGGTTGTCCGTATGGCTCAGCGCACCCCCGAGTTGCGTCACCAGCCCCTCCATGATGCGCGAACCGAAGCCCTTGCGCGACGAAACCAGGCCGGCGCCCTTGTCGGCCACGCTCATGCGAAGGTGGGTCCGGTCCTCCGTCAGCTGGACCTCGATCGGGCCGGCGGCGCCGCCATAGGCATGCTTGTTGGCGTTGATCAGCAATTCCGTGAGCACGAGGCCCAGGGTGACCGCCCGGTCCGTCGAGATCAGCACCGGGGACAGGTCGAGGGTCAGGTGCGGCGTCCAGTCCTGGCCCATGAATGAGAAGGTGTCGGCGCACAACTCCTCGACGTAGCGCGCGGCGTCCACCACCTCGATGTGGTCGCCCCGATAGAGCCGGCGGTGGACCAGTGCCACGGCGGTCAACCGCCGCCGGGCCTCCTCCAACGCGGCGTGCAGCCCGGGATCGTCCGAATCCCGCGCCTGCAGGGCCAGGAAGCCCGATACCAGCTGCAGGCTGTTCTGGACCCGGTGGTTGACCTCGCCGATGAGGAACTCCTTCTGCTGCAGCAACAGGTCCTTGTCCTGCAGGATCTTGGTCAACTGGCCGTTGAGCTCGCGCACCCGCCGGTTCTGCCGCACATCCAGCAGGGCGGCCCGCAGCCGGGTCGCGGCCTCCACCTCCGGCGGCGACCAGCGGCGGGCGCGGCCGCGCACGGTTTCGCCCCACGCCGCGAACGAGGCGCGCGGCGTGAGCGGCACCTGCGGGTCGATACCGGCATCCTTGTGGGGATTGCCCGCCCAGTTGACGGTCTCGACCTGCTCGACCCGGAACCAGAGCAGCATCCACGGCTCGTCGGGCGAGAGCGTCACCGCCAGGAGCCCGCTGCCGAGTGGCTGGAACGCCGCGGCCGGCGGGTAATGACGCGAGAGCTCGTCGGTCGAGAACACCGGCTCCAGCGGTCGTGCCACGAGCCAAGCCGTGAGGTCGCGGATGGCGGCCTCGGGCGGGCAGACGCCGCTCGTCACCAGTTCGCGGCCCCGCAGCACGGCCACGCCGTCCCCGGTCATCATCCGGCCCACCTCCTTGAGGTGGTTCGACAGCGCCTCGTCGAGCGAACCCTCACGCGAGAGCAACGCGGCCATGTCGTCCTCGAAGCCGCGCAGGCGCAGCCGCTGGCGGAGGCTATCCGCCTCGTCCTTGACGCGGATCTGCCGCGACAGGCTGCCGGCCAGCATCCGGCAGGCGGCGCGCACGTCGTAAGAAAGCGTCCGCGGTGTCTCGTGGTGGCAGGCGACCATGCCCCACAACACGCCATCCTGGACGATGGAGACCGAGGCCGAGGCCCGGACGCCCATGTTGGCGAGGTAGCGCAGATGCTGCGGGGAGACGCTGCGCAGGCTGGCGTCGCTCATGTCGAGCGGCGCGGGCCGGTCCGAAGCCGGCAGCCCGTCCTGTCCTGGCCGCAAGGGCACTGGCTCATAGGTCGCGTCGGGGATCACGCGGATCACGTTGCGAATGTACAGGGCACGGGCCTGGACCGGGACGTCCGAGGCCGGGAAGTGCTGGTGGAGGAACGCGTGCATCCCGTCCCGCTTGTCCTCGCCCAGGACGCTGCCGGCGCCGTCGTCGAGGAAGCGGTAGATCATCACCCGGTCGAACCCGGTCAGGCGGCGGAACTCGACGGCGGCCCGCTCGCACAGGGCGATCAGCGAGGGGGCCCGCTCGAATCCGGCGGCGGCGGCGGCCAGCCCGTCCATCACCAGCGATGCCGCCATCAGAGCGGACGGCCCCTCCACTGCGGCCGCCTCCAGCTCGACGACGAGGTGCGGCCCGCTGCGGTGGGCGCTCACGTCCAGCGCCTCGCCGCTGCGCGCGACGAGGCGGCCCACGTAGCTGCCAACGACGCCTGGCCCCGCGAGGCCGGCAACCCTGGTGGCCAGCTCCTCGCCGATCAGCACGTCCAGCGGCGCCTCTTCCCAGGCGGTCACGCCGAGGCGCCGCTCGACCTCGCCCGCGACCTGCCGGACGCGCAGGCCGTCCGCCTCCGCGACCAGCATCATGCCGTGCGGCTGGATGGAACCGGGGATGTGGAGCGGCTCCCGGTCACAGGAGGTCAGGGCGGCTGGCGGGTCGGTTACGATTCCGCCGGGTGCCCGCGCGTCGGTTTCAGGGATCAGGTCGGGCGCGATCGGGATCATTCTGCATGCTAGCCGCAAACGTCACCGTCGCACATGAATTCCGCGGCCCGCTCCTTGCGACGCGCGCAATGGGCCCGTCTGATATTCCGGTCTGCCTGTCCTACCTCCAGCTTCCAGGCTTAACTCCGCGTGGGCGGTTAGATCCGTGATGGCCCGCCGGCCCGAGGTGGACATCGGTGCATTCAGGGCAGTGGCGGAATGCGCGAGAACCCACGCCGTCCCCCCGGGGACCATTCCGTGTACGGGGCCCCACACCGAAACTTGGAGGGGCGGAGCCCTCGTCCCTAAAAGACAGCCCTCAGTTCGGAGAACGCCCGCTCCACATCGCCCGAGTCGTTGTACCCATGGAAGCTGACGCGGATGCGCCCGCGCCCATTCCAGGTGAGTACCCCCTGGCGTTCCAGGGTCTTCACCGCCTCGGCGGCCTTGGGATGCGGCAAGCAGATGCTGGCGCCGTGGCGCTCGGGCGTCATCATCGGCAGTTGCGCTTCGACGCAGCGGCGGCGGAGCTCGCTGGCGAGGCCTTGGACATGCGCCTCCAATCCCGGATGCGCGGCGAGATAATCCAGCGAGGCCTCCAGCGCATAGACCCCGGCATGGTTGGGATTGCCGCGGCAGAAGCGCATTGCGTTGGGCACGAGGCGGATGGGCTCGCGCCAATCGGGCCGCGCCTGGCTTGCCATGGAGTACCAGCCAGCGCTGTGCGGCGCCCAGTCGGGCTGCCGGGCGCGGTTCCAATACGCGACGGCGATGCCGGAGATCCCCAGCAGCCACTTGTAGCTGGCGGCGAAGGCGAAATCGGCGATCTCCGCCTCGATCGGCATCCAGCCGGCGGACTGCGTGTGGTCCACAACCAGTAGCGCGCCCACCTGGTCGGCCATCGCACGCAGGGCAGGGAGGTCGGCCCGCTCGGCATTGAGGAAGCTGGTGCTGCTCACGGCGATGACGCGGGTGCGCGGGGTGACGGCTGCGGCGATGCCGGCCACGCCCTCGGCCACCCGCAGCGTCACGCCGGGCTGTAGGGCGAAGGGTGCAGTTAGGGAGGGGTATTCGATGTCCGGCACCACCACCTCGTCACCGGGCCGCCAGTCGAGGCTTCCGGCGAGCATGGAGACGCCCTCGGCCACGGAGGAGACGAGGCCGATGTCGTCCACGCCGCATTTCCAGCTGACAGCCAGCTTCTCGCGGAGGCGCAGGATGGCCTCCTCCTGGCGAGCGTCGCCGGCCGGTCCGTCGGATTTGTCAGCGAGGTAGCGGGCGATGGCGTCGTTCAGCGTGCGCAAGGCGGGCGTCTTGCCCCCCGCACAAAGATGCGCGACGCCGGGTGCAATCAGGAAATCCGTGGGTGCGAAATGGGCATGCATGCGTGCAGGATGGGCCCGTCGGCGAAAATTGCGCAATCCCGCCGATGCCACGGGCCGCAAACCCGCTATAAGGCACCGTTTAGCATTCCGCTGGGGATTTTGACCGCGCATGTCGATTCACGTCGCCCTAACGCACAAGACGACCTACCGCTACGACCACGCCGTAACATTGGGACCGCAGACAATCCGGCTTCGGCCCGCGCCGCATGCGCGCACGCCCATCCTCGCCTATTCGCTGAAGATCGCGCCCAAGCCGCACTTCATCAATTGGCAGCAGGATCCGCAGGGCAATTTTCAGGCGCGCGTCGTTTTCCCCGAGAGAGTGACCCACTTCGATGTGACGGTGGACCTCGTCGCCGACATGGCGACCATCAACCCCTTCGACTTCTTCCTCGAGCCCGAGGCCGAGAATTTCCCGTTCAGCTACGATCCGGTGCTGGAGCAGGAACTCGCACCCTTCCGCAAGCTGGAGAAGCCCGGCCCCGGGCTGACGGCGCTGCTGGCCGAAATCCCTCGCAGCGAGCGGCGGATGGTGGATCTGCTGATCTTCATCAATCAACTCGTGCAGTCCAAGATCGCCTACATCGTCCGGATGGAGCCGGGTGTCTGGGAGCCTGAGCATACCCTTAAAGAGGGCAGCGGCTCCTGCCGCGATTCCGCCTGGCTGCTGGTACAGGCACTGCGGCACCTCGGCTTCGCCGCGCGCTTCTGCTCGGGCTACCTGATCCAGCTCGTCGCCGACCAGAAGCCGGTTGGGGACGGTGCCGAGGGCCCCAAGGAGGACTTCACCGACCTGCATGCCTGGGCCGAGGTCTATCTGCCCGGCGCCGGCTGGGTCGGGCTCGACGCCACATCCGGGTTGATGACGGGCGAGGGGCATATCCCGCTCGCCTCCACGCCGGAGCCGCAATCCGCTGCCCCGATCTCGGGCCTCGTCGAGAAGGCCGAGACGGAGTTCGGCTTCGAGATGTCGGTGACGCGGCTGAGCGAGACGCCGCGCGTCACCAAGCCCTACACGCCCGAAGTCTGGACCGCGATCAAGACCGCGGGTGACCGCGTGGACGTGGCGCTGGACGCGCAGGGCATGCGGCTGACGATGGGCGGCGAGCCCACCTTCGTCGCCGCCACCGACCGCGAGGCGGCCGAGTGGAACACCGACGCGCTCGGCCCCACCAAGCGCAGCTATGCCGGCCGCCTGATCCGCCGCCTCGTGCCGCTCTGGGCGAAGGGCGCGGTGCTGCATACCGGCCAAGGCAAGCAGTATCCCGGCGAGCCGCTGCCGCGCTTCGCCCTGTCAGCTCATTGGCGCGCGGATGGCGAGCCGGTCTGGCGCAACGCCGAGCTCCTGGCCTCGGATGATGACAAGGGCGAGGCCACCCACGCCGAGGCAGCGGCCTTTGCCAAAAGCCTGGCGGAGCGGCTCCAAGTGGCCCCCGACCATGTCCGGCCTGCCTATGAGGACGTGCATTACTATCTCTGGCGCGAGAGCCGGCTGCCGCCGAACGTCCTGGCCGAAGACAGCAAGCTGGCCGACCGGCTGGAGCGCGTGCGTTTCACCCGGCTGTTTCGCGGCGGCCTGGCCGAGCCGGCCGGCGCGGTGCTGCCGCTGCGCCGTGTTGAGCGGGGCGGCGACCGGCAATGGCAGTCCGCCCGCTGGTTCTTTCGCGACGACACCCTCTTCCTGACGCCGGGCGATGCGCCGATCGGGCTGCGCCTGCCGCTCGCCTCGCTGCCCTGGATCGATCCGGCGGCGCTGCTGCTGGAGGCCGACCAGCCGACCGACCCTTTCGCGCCCGAGGTCACGCTGCCGACGATGGACCAGTTCCGCGCCGGGCTGCGCCTGCCGGTGGCTTCGGGCCCCTACGCCAATGCCCTCGCGGCCGATCAGCAGCGTCCCATTGCACGGCCCGCGCCCGAGGTGACGGCGGAGGATCCGGCGCAGGTGCGGACCGCGCTCTGCGTCCAGGCGCGCGACGGCATGATCCATGTGTACCTGCCGCCGCTCTACGCGCTGGAGGATTGGCTCTCGCTTGTCGCCGCCATCGAGGCGACGGCGGAGGAGACGGGGCAGAAGATCTTCCTGGAAGGGTATCAGCCGCCGGAGGACGAGCGGTTGCCGAGCTTCTCCGTCACCCCCGATCCGGGCGTGATCGAGGTGAACATCCACCCCGCCACCGCCTGGTCGGACATGGTGGAGCGCACCGAGCAGCTCTACGAGGAGGCGCGGCAGATCGGCCTCGCCTCCGAAAAGTTCATGCAGGACGGCAAGCATGTCGGCACCGGCGGCGGCAATCACGTCGTGATGGGCGCGGCCCGCGCGGAGGACAGCCCCTTCCTTCGCCGGCCGGACCTGCTGCGCAGCCTCGTCTCGTTTTGGCACAATCATCCGTCGCTAAGCTTCATGTTCAGCGGGCTGTTCATCGGCCCGACCAGTCAGCATCCGCGCGTGGACGAGGCGCGGATGGATGCGCTGCCCGAGTTGGAGATCGCCTTCAGGGAACTGGATCGCCTCGGTGACAAGACGCCGCCCTGGACCACCGACCGGCTGTTCCGGAACATCCTCGCGGATATGACCGGCAACACGCACCGGACCGAGTTCTGCATCGACAAGATGTACGACCCGAACTCCGCCAGCGGCCGCCGCGGCCTGGTCGAATTCCGCGCCTTCGAGATGCCGCCGCATGCGGAGATGAGCCTCACGCAGATGCTCCTGATGCGCAGCGCTCTGGCCGCCTTCTGGCAGACGCCCTACCGCCGCTCCCTCGTCCGATGGGGCACCAGCCTGCACGACCGCTTCATGCTGCCGCACTATGCCGAGCAGGATCTCCGCGCGGCGCTGGAGGAGTTGGGCCAGATGGGCTTCGGGCTCGAGCCAGCGTGGTTCGCGCCGCATATCGAGTTCCGCTTCCCGCTGATCGGCGAAGTCACCATCGAAGGTGTTGGCTTGGAGCTGCGCGAGGCGCTGGAGCCCTGGCATGTGCTGGGCGAGGAGCAGGCTGCGGGCGGCACCGTCCGCTACGTGGACAGCAGCGCCGAGCGCGTTCAGGCCAAGGTCACCAACTGGGTGCCAGAGCGCTTCATATTGGCCGCGAATGGCGTTGCGGTGCCGATGCAGCCGACCGGGGCCGCTGGCGAATTCGTGGCCGGCATCCGCTTCAAGGCCTGGGATCCGCCGACGGCGCTCCATCCCACGGTGAAGGCCCAGGCGCCGTTGATCCTGGACGTGCATGACCGCTGGACGGGCCGCTCGCTCGGCGGCCTCGCGCATCACATCACGCATCCGGGCGGCATGGCATATGAGGACTTCCCGGTGAACGCGAATTCGGCCGAGGCCCGCCGCCGCTCGCGCTTCCTGCCCTATAGCCATCCGGCCGGGCCGCGCGAGATCGCCGAGCCCGTGCGCAGCATGGAGCATCCTTGCACGCTGGACCTGCGCGCCTTTGCCGGTGAGGCGCTCGACTGATGGTGGAACTTTTCGCCGGCGGACCCGATGAAATGGTCTCCGGCGCCGGTCGTATCCGGGGCCACTGGCGCAGCCTGATGAGCGTCGTGGGCAGCCTCGGCCGCCCGGCGATGGCCGAGCGCGGTGAGCGGCTGGCACGCGCCATGGCCGATGACGGCGTGGCGTCGCTGTTGCCTGGCGCCGCTTCGGGCGGGCTCTGGCGCCTAGATCCCGTGCCGCTGCCCATCATGGGCGAGGAATTCGAGACGCTGGCAGCCGGCATCGCCCAGCGCGCGCGGCTGCTCGACGCGGTCCTGGCCGATCTCTACGGGCCGCAGGAACTGCTGACCGGCGGCCAGCTTCCGCCATCCTTCGTCTTCGGCAGCCCCGCCTTCCTGCGCACGGCACGCCGCAGTTCGGTCATGCCGCGCCGGCCCATGCTGCACCTTTACGCGGTGGACCTCGTACGCCGCCCGGACGGCGGCTGGGCCGTGCTGCAGGACCGCACGAGCCTCTGTTCGGGCCTGGGGCAACTTCTGGAGAACCGCCGCCTGCTGGGCGCGGCCATGCCGGAGGCGTTCCGAGCCAGCCTGCCGCGCAGCATCTCGCCCTTCTTCGAGCTCTGGCAGGAGGCGCTGATCCGGCTCGCGCCCCACGGCATGCGCGACCCCGCCGTGGCGCTGCTCTCGCCGGGGACCAAGGATCCGCATTGGTTCGAGCATGTCGTGCTGTCGCGCGAATTGGGCTGCGCGTTGGTCGAGACCGGCGACCTCACAATGCGCGGCGGGGCGCTCTTCCTGAAGACGCTGGCCGGGTTGCAGCCGCTGGATGTCGTGCTATCGCGCGTGGACGCGGCGTCGCTCGATCCGCTGGACCAGCCGGAGGTCCATGCCGCAGGCGGCGTGCCGGGCATCCTGGACGCCGTGCGGCATGGCGCGCTCACCTTGCTGAACGCGCCAGGCGCTGGCCTCGGCGAGGCGCCGGGCCTGGCGGCCTTCCTCGAACGGCTCTGCCCCCATCTGCTGGGCGAGACGCTCATGCTGCCCTCGGTGCAGACACATTGGCTCGCGAATGCGGATAGCCCGCTCCCGCCGATGCCCAAGGGCCACGCTGCCTGGGCCTTCCGGCCGGCCGGGCAGGGCGCCGCCTCGGAACTGATGGAACGCCCCGCGACCGTGCCTTCCGGCGGATTGGCCGCGATAGCATTGCCGCCCTTGCCGGTCGCGCCGTCGCTGGAAGGGGCGGGGCTAACGCCCTCGCCCTTCGTGCTGCGAATGTTCGCGGTGTCCGACGGCGTGCACTGGCATGTGCTGCCGGGGGGGCTCGCACGCGTCGCCTCCGCCGCTACCCGCCTGACCGGCCGCCTGCCGGGCGGCGGCTGGTGCAAGGATGTGTGGGTTCCCGCCGATCCTTCCGAGGCCATCATCGGCCCCGCCGCGCAGCGCGGCCCGCCAATTTCGATCCGCCGGGTGCCGGGCGCCATTCCGTCGCGCGTGGCGGACAACTTGTTTTGGCTCGGCCGCTATGTCGAAAGGCTGGATCGTGCCGCACGGCTGATGCGTGCGGCCATCTCGCGCCTGCGCCGCGGCGCCCTGCTGCCGCGCGAACTGGCCGAGATCTCCACTTTGGCGATCTGCCTGCGCGAGGCGCAGCTCGTGGACGACGAAGCCAAGCCGAGCGCCGGCAGCCTCCTCGCCCTCGCGGATGCGCTGGAGCGGGTGGCGCGGCCGGGTGTGCGCGACCTTCAGGGCCGCATCGGCATGCTGATGGAATCCGTGCGCGACCGCCTTACGGCCGACATGCACGCGACCTTCAAGCAGACCCTGCGCACGGCCGAAGAAGCGCTGGACAACGCGCCGCACGAGCTGCCGGACCTGGCTCGGGCGCTGCTGCCCTCGCTGCGCTTTGCCAATGCCGTGGCGGGTATCGCCTCGGAGAACATGGTGCGCGGCGGTGCGCGGCTCTTCCTCGAGCTCGGCCGGCGCATCGAGCGCGCCCAGGCGGTGGCGAGCGAAGTGGCCGTGGCGCTGGACGGCCCACCGGCCCGCATCGAGGCCGGGCTGCGGCTGGTGCTGGAGCTTTGCGACAGCGTCATCACCTATCGCAGCCGCTACCTCGCCGTGCTCCAGCCCGCGCCGGCACTCGACCTCGTGTTGGCCGATCCCTCGAATCCGCGCGGTCTCGCCTTTCAGCTCGAAGCGATCCAGGCGGCGCTGGAGGAGGTTGCGGGCAAGGACGGTCCGGCCGCTGAGGCAGCGCGCCTGCTGGCACAGGCCGAGGCGATCACGCCCAAGCTGCTGGCGGCCGAAGACCAGGCGCTTGAGGCAACGCGCCATCTTTCGCCGCTGTTGCGCGTCATGGCGGCCGAGATCCGTGCCCTTTCGGATCAGGTGGCGCGGCGCTACTTCGCCCTGCTGCCTCCGGCCCGGGCCGTCGGTGTCGACGTCGGTGAGGCGGCCGTCCTGAAGGCCTGAACCGCTTGTGGTAGCGGCGACGCGCCGCATCCGTCAGAATACCCGGATGATTCGCCCCCACACAGCCCGCGCCACCGAATGCGCGCGGCCATGATCTACGCGCTCCGCCACCGCACGGCCTATCGCTATGCCCGCACGGTGGACCTCGCCTCGCACCTGCTGCACCTCAAGCCGCGGCCGCTGCCAGGGCAGCGCGTACTCTCCGCGCACCTCACCTGCCTGCCGAAGCCGGACCACCACACCGAGACGCATGACCATTTCGGCAATGCCGCAACGCGCCTCTTCATGGTGGCGCCGCATACCGCCTTCGAGGTGACGGCCGAAAGCCTGGTCGAGGTCGATTTTCCGCCCCCGCCGCCAGCTGACGAGACCTGGCCCTGGGAGGACGTCGCCGCCGCTGGCCTCGGCGCCGAGACGGCGGATTTCCTGCAACCCACCGGCTATGTCCCCCTTCTCGCCGAGGCGACCGCCTTCGGCGCGCCCTCCTTCCCGCCCGGCCGCACGATCCTGAAGGGGCTGCTCGACCTCAATTCCCGCATCCGCCAC
Organism: Rubritepida sp.; assembly: GCA_028291455.1. Classification (GTDB taxonomy): domain Bacteria; phylum Pseudomonadota; class Alphaproteobacteria; order Acetobacterales; family Acetobacteraceae; genus Roseococcus. The sequence goes on from JAQGHY010000072.1 coordinate 13,067, forward strand.
GAGTTCACCTTCCAGGCGGGCGTGACGAGCACTACGACGCCGATCGCCGAGGTGCTGCGCACGCGGCGCGGCGTCTGCCAGGATTTCACTCAGGTGATGCTGGCGGCGCTGCGCGGGCTCGGCCTGCCGGCGCGCTACATGTCGGGCTATGTCCGCACGAGGCCGCCCGCGGGGCAGGCGCGACGGCGCGGAGCGGATCAGTCGCACGCCTGGGTCGGAGCCTGGATGGGTCCGACGGATGGCTGGGTGCAGCTCGACCCCACGAACAACATCGTGGTGAGCGACGAGCATGTGGTCCTCGCCTGGGGCCGCGATTTCTCGGACATCTCGCCGCTGCGGGGCGTGCTGCTGGGCGGCGGGGCGCATCGGCTGGAGGTGAACGTGGACCTGGAGCCCGAGAAGGTGACCTGAGTCGCCCGCCTCAAAGGTCCAGCCGCGTCCCCGTTTCCGAGAGCAGGAATGCCGCCAGCCTCGCATCCGCGCCCGGAGCCGCGCAGAGCAAGGAACCTACCGGCATGCCCGTATCCGCCGCGAGGCCAGCGCGCAGCGTGGCGATCGGCCCGCCCAGGGCCGTGAGCGGGATTACGAAGGATGGGTCGCCCGTGGTGCCGTCAGCGGGTGCCACGTCGGGTGCGGCGGGCAGGAGCAGCAGGTCGTCCGGCCCGAAGCCGGCCCAGAATTCGTGCCGGAAGCGCGCGAGTTCCCGCAGCGAGGCATGGTACTCGGCGTCGGAGATCGCCAGGCCCTCGGCGATGTCCGCGGCGAGGCGGGGTGAGATCAAATCCTTCGGCAGCCGTGCGTGAGTGCGTCCAGCCTCGGCGAGCAGAACGCGGCGATGGGTGAGCAGGATCGCCTCGAAGCCGACGGGCGAGGCCTTGCGCGAAACCGGGAGGCCGGCGGCGCGGAAGGCCTCAGCGAGCGCGGCGACGGGTGCGGCGGTACTCGGATGGGTGAGGCGCTCGATCAGCGCATCCTCCAGCGCGACGATACGCGGCGGCGGCGCCTTCGGGTCGACCAATCCGAGATGGGCGGCGGCATAGCCGGCCGCGACATACGCCGCATCCTGCGCCGAAGCGCCGAAGGCGCCGACGGTATCGAAAGACGGCGCGAGCGGCACGATTCCGACGCCGCCGATGGCCAACGTTGAGGGCTTGAATGCCCCCGTGCCGGTATAGGCGGCCGGCCGGTTCACCGAGCCCGCGGTCTGCGTGCCGATCGCCAGCGGTACCGTGCCGGAGGCGATGGCCGCGCCGCAGCCGGCCGAGGACCCCCCCGGCGTGCGGCTCAGATCCCAGGGATTCCGTGTCGGCGGGGCAGGGGAGAAGTACGCGTATTCCGTGGTGCTGACCTTGCCGAGCACAACGGCGCCGGCCGCGCGCAGATGCGCCACCACCGTCGCATCCGCCGTGGCGGGAAGGGCATCGGCGCGGGAGAGGCTGTTGGCGCGCGTCGGCAGGCCGCGCACGTCGATCACATCCTTGATCGCGATGGGGATGCCGTGCAGCGGGCCGCGCCGGACGGGCTCGGCATCCAACGCGCGGGCGGCGGCGAGAGCTTCGTCGGCCAGCACATGCACCCAGGCCTGCACCGCGCCGTCCACGGCGGCGATACGATCGAGGCAGCGCCGCACCAGCGCTTCCGAGGTCAGCTCGCCGGATATCATCGCAGCCGAGAGGTCGCGCACACGGCCGGCATCCTGCACATGGTCGGTCACGCGTTTCTCCCGTTCGGATGCCGCAGCTTGTCGCGGCGCTTGGAGGCTGTCCATTCCATGCGCAGAAGCGTTCTTGCTGTGCAGACCCAGCCTGGACGGCCAATTTGCGTACTTGTTGGGCGTTGCCGCCCAGCGCCGCGCCACAGCAGAATGCCGGCTGCAAGCAGGAGCGGCCTTGGATGGATGTCGGCGTCTTTCTTCCCATCGGCAACAATGGCTGGCTGATCTCGACGACGTCGCCGCAATACATGCCGACCTTCGAGCTGAACCGCGAGGTCACGCTGAAGGCGGAGAAGTACGGCTTCGAATTCGCGCTCTCCATGATCAAGCTGCGTGGCTTCGGCGGGCCCAGCGAGTACTGGGAATACAACCTCGAGAGCTTCACGCTGATGGCCGGCCTCGCCTCCATCACGCGGCGGATCAAGCTCTTCGCCTCGGTCGCGGTGCTGACGATCCCGCCTGCGCTGTTGGCCCGCATGGCCATGACGATCGACAGCATGGCGCCCGGGCGCTTCGGGGTGAACATCGTCTCCGGCTGGCAGAAGGCCGAGTACGAGCAGATGGGCATCTGGCCCGGCGAGGTGCATTTTGCGCGCCGCTACGACTATTGCGGTGAATACGTGCAGGTGATGAGGGACCTCTGGTCGACCGGAGAATCCAACCTCCAGGGCGAATTCTTCCAGATGTCGGACTGCCGCGTGCGGCCAATTCCGGCCAAGCCCATCGAGATCATCGCCGCGGGCCAGTCCAACCGCGGGATGCAGTTCGCCGCCGAATATGCGGACTACAACTTCATCAGCGCGGGCGGCTTCAACGATGTCTCGCAGGTGCGCCCGCATACCGAGCGGCTGCTCGCGGCCAAGGCCGCCTCCGGGCGGAACTGCGGCGCCATGCTGCTGATGATGATCATCGCCGACGAGACCGACGCGGCGGCCATGGCCAAGTGGGAGCATTACGTCGCGGGCACCGACCTCGATGCCCTGGCTTGGCGCGACGCCCAGGCCGGCGCCGACGTGAAGGCAGAGGCGCAATCCACGGCCGGGCGCATGGTCCGCGCGCTGCGCGAGCCCACGACCATGCTGCGCCTCGTCGGCTCCTACCCCACCGTGGCGAAGCATATGGACGAGCTGGCGGCGATCCCGGGACTGCAGGGCGTGATGCTGACCTTCGACGACTTTCTCATCGGCATGGAGCAGTTCGGCACGCGCATCCAGCCGCTGATGCGCTGCCGCCAGCACATCGCCCAGGCGGCCTGAACCGCTAACGCAATTCTGCCCCGTGCGGGTAGGGTGCTGGCGCCGGGCAAATCAGGGGAAGCCGCGTCATGGATCCATGCCGATCAACGCGATGTCTCCTAGCGGTGGTCCTTCTGGGAACCGCCTGCGCGGCCGAAACCAGGCCGCGCCATGAGATCGTGCCAGGAACGGACGGCGCTTTCGGCGCGACGGTGAATGCCAATGGGCCTGCCAGTTTGTGCCGGGCCGAGGCATTGCGGGTCGCCTTGGCCGAGGCAGCGAGCCGGGGAGCCGCGCAGCCGGTCATCCACGAAGCAGGCATGACCGTCACCGAAGGCAGGGAGGGCGGCCAGCCCGTGTGCACCGCGATGGTGACGGTCTCGACCCTGCCAGCCTGGCGCTAGAGATCGACGCGGATATTCGCTGCGCGAATCACTTCCTGCCACTTGGCCTTTTCGCGAGCCAGCCGCGCATCGCCGTCGGCGGGCGTGGAGCCTACATAGTCGAAGCCGAGCTCGGTAAAGCGCGCCGCGATATCAGATGCCCGGGCGGCACGCAGCACGGCCTCGTTCATCCGCATCACCGGCCCATCCGGCGTGGCCTTGGGCGCGACCAGCATGGCCCAGGTATAGACGTCGTAATCGGCGAGGCGCGGGTCGCTCTCGGCCATCGTCGGCACGTTGGGGAACTGCGCGATACGGTCCTTCACCATCGTCGCGAGCGGCCGCATTGCGCCGGAGCGCAGATGCGTGGACGCTCCCGGCACGTCGCAGAAGAGCATGTCCACTTCGCCCGCCAGCAGCGCGACCAAAGCAGGGCCCGTGCCGCGATAGGCGATGTGGGTCAGGTCCACGCCCATCTTCAGCTTGTAGAGCTCGGCGCCGAGGTGGAAGGGCGTGCCGTTGCCGGCCGAGCCATAGTTGAGCGAGGCGCCGCGCTCCCGCACCATCGCGTGGAAGCCTGCGATGTCGCGCGCAGGGCTGTCGGCCCGCACGATCAGGATATAGGGCGAGGTGGAGACGAGGCTGACCACGCGCAGCGTCTCGACGGGGTCGAAGGGCATGGGCTGCACGATCAGCGGCGCC
>JAQGHY010000109.1 GCA_028291455.1 Rubritepida sp.
GCCAGCGCGCCACCTCGGCATGATGACCGGAGAGCAGCACCTGCGGCACCGCACGCCCCTGCCATTCGGCCGGGCGGGTGTATTGAGCGTATTCCAGGAGGCCCGCGCTGTGGCTCTCCTCCACCGCGCTTTCAGCCGCGCCCATGACACCAGGCAGCAACCGCACGCAGGCATCCAGCAGAGTGAGCGCCGCCAATTCGCCGCCGGAGAGCACGTAGTCCCCAACGCTGACCTCCATCATCCCGCGGGCTTCGATCACGCGCTGATCGACTCCCTCGTAACGTCCGCAGAGCAGCACGACGCCCGGGCCCTCCGCGAGTTGCTGGACCAGCCTCTGGTCCAACAGCCGGCCACGCGGCGTGAGGTAGATCAGCGGGCGCTGATCTTCGGCAGGCATGGCGGCCGCGATCGCCGTGTCCACGACGTCGGGGCGCATCACCATGCCCGCTCCACCGCCGAAGGGCGTGTCGTCCACGGTCCGGTGCCGATCCGTCGCATGGGCACGGATATCCCGCGCATCCAACGCCCATTTGCCTTCACGCTGCGCACGGCCCGCCAGCGACGTGCCGAGCGGTCCGGGAAACATCTCTGGGAAGAGCGTCAGGACAGTGGCCGACCAGCTCATGTCGCCCCCTGCTCTTGCACAACGATTTCCGCCGGCGGCACCACTGTGATGCGGCCAGAGGCCACATCCACCAACGGAACCGCCGCGCGCGTAAAGGGCACCAGGCGCTCCGGAGGGCCCTCCAGAATGAGGAAAGCCCCTGCCCCATGATCTTCGACAGCACGCACACGGCCAAGAGCTACGCCCGCTTCGGTGAAAGCAGCCAGTCCTTCGAGATCGGAGAGGTAGAATTCCTCTGGATCCTTGGACGGCGGCAGCGCCTCGCGGGGGACATAGAGTTTCGTGCCGGTCAGCCGCGCCGCGGCATCCCGGTCCGTAACTCCCTCGATCCGCACCAGATCCGGCGAAAGCAGCTCCAACGCGAAGCGCTTGGTCCCGCTCTCATCTGTCAGTGGCCCATAGGCGACGAGGCTTTCCGGCTCGGCGGTGAAACTGCGGACGCGCAACAGGCCCCGCACACCGTGCGGCCTCCCGATTTCGCCCAGCAGGACCATGTCGCCAGCCATCTAGCCTGATGCCTTATGCTGCTCAGCGCGCCGCGGCGGCCGCGGCGCGCTCCTGCGCCTTCTTCTTCGGCAGGGACTGCTTGGTCTGCTCGGGGAATACGGGCATCTCGATGATGCCGGCCTTGCCGAGGAACTTGGCCACGCGATCGGTCGCGAGCGCACCCTTGCCCAGCCAATCCTTGATCTTGTCGTCCTGCAGGCGAACGCGATCCTCATGCTCGGCCGGCAGCATCGGGTTGTAGCTGCCCAGCTTCTCGATGAAACGGCCATCGCGCGGCGAGCGGCTGTCGGCAACCACGATGTGATAATAAGGGCGCTTCTTGGCACCGGCGCGGGCGAGGCGAATCTTCAGGCCCATCGGGCTCTCTCCTTGATGAAAGTCGAAATTAAGTTGGGCCGGTTCATGTCAGAACGGCCTCCGGCCCTGGGGCAGCAGCGCGGCGAGACCGCCGCGCATCATCCCCTTTTGGCCCATCTTGTTCATGCGCTTCATCATGTCGCGCATGTCCTCGAACTGCTTGAGCAGCCGGTTGACCTCCTGCACGGAAGCCCCCGAACCGCTCGCGATACGCCGCTTCCGCGACGCCTTGATCACCTCAGGCTTGCGCCGCTCGACCAGCGTCATGCTGCCGATGATAGCGGCCTGGCGCTTCAGGACGGTCTGATCAAGATTGGCGCCCTCGATCTGCGCCTTCATCTTCGCGGCACCCGGCAGCATGCCGATGATGCCGGAGAGGCTGCCCATCTTGCCAATCTGCTTCAGCTGGCTCGCATAATCCTCGAGGCTGAACTGCCCCTTCTGCATCCGCGCGGCGAGCTTCTCCGCTTCGGCCTGGTCGATGTTTTCCGAAACGCGCTCGACCAGGGAGACGATGTCCCCCATGCCCAGAATGCGGCTCGCGATCCGGTCGGGATGGAAATCCTCGAGTGCATCGAGCTTCTCGCCCGCGCCCAGCAACTTGATCGGTGCGCCCGTGACGGCGCGCATGGAGAGAGCCGCGCCACCGCGTGCATCACCATCGACACGCGTCATGACGATGCCGGAAATGCCGATGCGCTCGTTGAAGGTCCGTGCCGTGACCACCGAGTCCTGGCCGGTCATTGCGTCGACGACGAGCAATGTCTCGTGCGGCTTCACGGCCGCCTTGACCGCGGCGACCTCGTCCATCAGGGCGTCATCGATCGACAGGCGGCCGGCAGTGTCGAGAATGACGACGTCGTAAAGCTCGCGACGACCCAGATCCATCGCACGTTCGGCGATCTGGATCGGCGTCTCGCCGGCGATGATGGGCAGGCTGGTGACTTCGGCGCGCTCAGCCAACTGTGCGAGCTGAAGCTGCGCGGCGGGGCGATGCACGTCGAGGCTGGCGAGCAGCACCTTCTTCCGGTCCCGCGTGCGCAAGCGCAGCGCGATCTTGCCCGAGGTGGTCGTCTTGCCCGAACCCTGTAGGCCCACCATCAGGATCGGCACCGGAGACGGCGCGTTCAGGTCCAGGCCGCGGGGACCTTCGTCACCGCCGCCAAGTGCCTCGATCAACGCATCATGGACGATCTTGACGACCTGCTGGCCGGGCTGGATCGAGCGGATGACTTCCTGCCCAATCGCCCGCTCACGCACCTTGGTGGTGATGTCCTTGACGACGGAAAGGGCGACATCCGCCTCAAGCAGGGCGACGCGTACCTCGCGAAGCGCATCGGACACGTCGGCTTCGGACAGCGCACCGCGGCCGCGCAGCCGGTCGAACACCCCCTGAAGTCTGCTGCCCAACGCCTCAAACACGCGAAAATCGCTCCAAACAAAAATGCGCCGCTGCGCGAGTCTCGCGGAGCGACGGTGATCCCGCATGATGCGGGACCGATGCCAGATGATTCCGGCAGGGGTCTGCTAAGGGCCGTAAGGCGAAAAGTCAACAGAAGCGGCGCGCCACCAAGCGAGGGTGGAACGCCACTGCACGTGGCGGCCATGAACGAGCGGCACGGCTACTGAGCCTGATATCTGCGACGGCTGGGGGCGCTCAACCGAGGCCGCGCCTAAACACAGACGCGAACTCAGCTCGCCTATTTGGGCGCCAGCACCATGATCATCTGACGGTTCTCAAGACGCGGCATCGATTCGACCTTGACCAACTCGACCAATTCCGAGCGGATCCGCTCGAGCAGCTTCACGCCAAGCTCCTGGTGCGCCATTTCACGGCCACGGAACCGCAGCGTGACCTTGACCTTGTCACCTTCGCCAATGAAGCCCTTGGCCTGACGCATCTTAACATCGTAGTCATGGTCATCAATGTTCGGGCGAACCTTGATTTCCTTGATCTCAACGACTTTCTGCTTCTTGCGCGCTTCGTTGGCCTTCTTCTGCTGCTCGTATTTAAACTTGCCATAGTCAGTGATCTTGCAGACCGGCGGAACCGCGTTCGGGCTGATCTCAAGCAAGTCAAGACCTGCCTGATACGCCTTGTAGAGCGCGTCACGGATAGTCATCACGCCAAGCATTTCGCCGGCCTCATCGATGAGGCGCACCTGCGGAACACGAATCTCTTCGTTTACGCGGGGCCCCTCGCGGGATGGGGGCGAAGGGGGCATCGGGCCTCGTGCTATGGTCGTCTCCTGTCTCAGTTACGGCATATTTGCGTCGTGTCTTATGCGGCGGAGCGCGTTACGCTGCAACCGCATCCGACGACAATGGCAACATATCGGGCGGCACTGCCTCATTTGCGAGCCTTTCAACCGCATCGGATAGCGAAAGAACCTCCTGCTCCCGCCCCGGCAGGCGCCGCAGGACGACTTGCCCGAGTTCCGCCTCCCTCCGACCGATGATTGCCAGAACCGGAATCCGCATCTCGATGTGGTCGACGACCTTCCGGTTGATCTTCTCGTTCCGCAGGTCGAGTTCCACCCGCAGGCCGGCGCGGCGCAACGCCTCCGCCACGGCTTTTGCGTGGGGAATGGCATCGTCCACGATCGTCGCTACCACTACCTGCACCGGCGCGAGCCAGAGCGGAAAACGGCCGGCATGCTGCTCAATCAGGATGCCCAGGAAGCGCTCGAAACTGCCGAGGATCGCGCGGTGCAGCATGACCGGCCGCTTGCGGGTTCCGTCCTCGGCCACATAGAGGGCATCAAGCCGCTCGGGCATCACGAAGTCCACCTGAAGCGTGCCGCACTGCCAGTCCCGCCCGATCGCGTCGCGTAGCACGAATTCAAGCTTCGGACCGTAGAAGGCGCCTTCGCCCGGATTGAGCTCAAAATCGACGCCGGCAATGCTGCAAGCTTCTTTCAGGGCGCCCTCGGCACGATCCCAGGTCGCGTCATCGCCAGCACGGACTTCCGGACGATCGCTGAACTTCACACGGAAATCGCTGAAGCCCAGATCGCTATAGATCGCGGTGAGCAAGGCTACGAACCGCACTGTCTCGGCGGCGATCTGGTGCTCTTCGCAGAAGATGTGCGCGTCATCCTGGGTGAAGGCGCGAACACGCATGATGCCGTGCAACGCACCCGACGGCTCAAAGCGATGGCAGGCCCCGAACTCGGCCATGCGCAGCGGTAACTCCCGGTAGCTGCGAAGGCCTTGGTTGAATATCTGCACATGGCAGGGGCAGTTCATCGGTTTCAACGCATAGACGCGGTCGGCCTCATCCTTGTCCTCGACGTTGGCAAGGAACATGGCGTGGCGGAATTTCTCCCAGTGGCCGGATTGCTCCCACAGGCGGCGGTCTACCAGCTGGGGGGTTTTCACCTCCTGGTACTCACCAGCATCCAGGCGACGACGCATGTAGTCCTCAAGCACCCGGTAAAGCTTCCAACCCTTGGGATGCCAGAAGACGCTGCCCGTCGCCTCCTCCTGGAGGTGGAAGAGGTTCATCTCCTTGCCGATCCGCCGATGGTCGCGCTTCTCGGCCTCCTCGATCATCGTGAGATGGGCGTCGAGCTCCTTCTGGTCTCGCCAGGCCGTGCCATAGATGCGCGACAGCATCGGATTCTCGGGCTTGCCGCGCCAATACGCACCGGCGACCTTCGTCAGCTTGAAGGCGTTGCCGATATCGGCCGTGCTGCGCATATGCGGGCCGCGGCAGAGGTCGATCCAGTCGCCCTGGCTGTAGAGGCTGATGGTCTCGCTCTCTGGCAAATCGCGGATCAGTTCCACCTTGAAGCGCTCGCCCTTCTTTTCAAAAAGGGCGACGGCATCGGCGCGGCTCACTACGCTTCGTTTGAACGCGGCGCCACGAGCGACGATCTCGCGCATCTTCGCCTCGATGGCGGCAAAGTCGGCCGTGGCGAAAGGCTCGTTGCGATAGAAGTCGTAGTAGAAACCGTTCTCGATCGAAGGCCCGATCGTCACCTGTGTTCCGGGGAACAGCTCCTGAACCGCCTCCGCCAACACATGCGCCGTATCGTGCCGGATCAGCTCCAGCGCCTCGGGGTCGCGGCGGGTGATGAAGCGGACTGAGGAATCTTCGGCGATCGGTTCGGAGAGGTCCTTCAGCCGGCCATTCACTTCCATGGCGAGCGCAGCCTTGGCCAAGCCCGGGCCGATCGACGCAGCCACGTCCGTACCGGTCACCGCGCCGGGAAACTGGCGGAGGGAGCCATCAGGCAGGGTGATCGCGGGCATTGTTGTGTCTCGAAATGTGTGTGGCGCAAAGTCGGCGGACCATGAGGAGCGCGGCATGCGCGGTCAAGGCCCGCACCGTTCAGCGCATTGCACCAAGCTTCAGGGCGCGCCAAATAGCCCCATGCCCCCTACGCCCGACCTCCGCAGTGCGATCTTTCTCGATTTTGATAACCTGGTTTCCGGC
>JAQGHY010000123.1 GCA_028291455.1 Rubritepida sp.
TCTCGCCGGCGTAGCTGGTGCCGGCGATGGCGATGATGCGCTGCTTGAAGGAAAGCGCGATCAGCGTGGTCGAACCCTCGCGGCCGCCATCCTCGGCGGGAACCGAGTCCAGCTCGGGCGCGTGCAGGATGGTGTAGTCTGGCTTGAAATCGGCCAGCTCGGCTTCCGGCGGGCGGATGAACATGTTGCGGGCAAAGAGCGCATGCCAGGCGTTGGTCGTCACCAGCCGCACCTTGATGCGGTACTTGGGATCGGCGCCGGCATAGAGGTCCTGCGTGAAGACCTCGGTCTGGCTGCCGAGAAAGCCGCGCACGCGCTTCAGGAACACCTCGTACTTCGCCGCTTCGAGCTTCTTGTTGACCTTGCCCCACCAGATATCGGCCGTCGTCTCGGGCTCATCCACCACGAACTTATCGGCGACGCTACGGCCGGTGTGCTGGCCCGTGATACCGATGAAGGCGCCATCCGCCGAGAGCCGGCCCTCGCCGCGTAGCATGGCGTGCTGCACCAGCGACGCCGCGGTGAGATTGGCGTGGACGGGGCTGGCCGTCGTGATTCCAGTGCCGGCGAGGGCGAATTCGGTCATGCGTGGATTCCCAGGTGCAGCAGAAAAGCCAAGACCCGATCGCGCGTCCGGCAGGAGGGATTTCAATCAGGATCGAGGCGGAATTAGGACAGCTAAGCCGGCAAGGCAATGCGGGTGCGGCGACATCTTCAGCGAAGATATGACAAACGCCTACATCTAAGTCATTGTTGCAGTGCAGCATTTCGCGTCCGGCCGAGGCGCGCGGCGCGGATCAACTCGCCTCGCACGCAGTCAGCACCCGTGGCAGGGCTCTCGAAGGCATGGCGCAGCACCGTATCGCCGGAGCACAGGTCCAGCCCATCGACATCCACGGCAGTCACCCGCCATTCCCCGGCAGGACCGCCGAGCACGCCTTGGGCGATGGCGGCCACCGCATCGGCGTGGTCGTCGTTCACATGCGCCACGATCTCCGCTTCGGCCTCCGCGATCGCCGCGACGGCGGCGGCATCGGGCAGCAGTTCCGCCATCCTGAGGCGCACCGCCCTGGCGAACCCGCCCACCATCAGCGCGCCCGCCGGCAGGATCCGCCACAGCGCGAAATCGCCGAAATCGGCGTAGAGCGCGGCATAGGGATGGCACGCCAGCCAGCGCGATTTCAGCGCCGGGTCTTCGATCTGCTCGGCGATGCCGGTCAGTGTCACGCGCGGCGCCGTCTGCGGATTGGGTCCCTCCGCCGAGCCGGTGAAGAGCAGGGCGCAGCGCGGTTCGCGTTGCAGATGCCGCGTGTGTTCGGAGAGCGTCGAGATCCAGAGCAAGGGCGTGAGATCCGGCGCGCAAGCCGGCGTCACCAGACTCGCGAAGGGCTGGCCCTCAAGCTGCGTGGCGAGGGTGGCGGAAGCCGCGGCGCGGATGATCTGGCGGGCCTGGAAGCCAATGTTCTCGGTCATGCCCCTGCCTTCCACGACTTCGCAATCGGGATCAAGCGGGGTTGCGCGATAAGCCCCGGCATCCGCACCGGCCGCGGGATAGTTGCGAATCGGCCACAGCGGCCTGTTTTGTGCCACCATCGCCGCCTATACAGGGCGTCAAGGAGGCACCCATGCCGCAAACCATCGCCCTCGTGGACGACGACCGCAACATCCTCACCTCGGTCTCCATGACCCTGGAGCAGGAGGGCTATCAGGTCCGCACCTACACCGATGGCGAGAGCGCCCTGCAGGGCCTGATGGCCAAGCCGGCGGACCTCGCCGTGCTCGACATCAAGATGCCGCGCATGGACGGCATGGAGCTCCTGCAGCGCCTGCGCGCCCGCAGCGCCATGCCCGTGATCTTCCTCACCAGCAAGGACGAGGAAGTCGACGAGCTGATGGGCCTGCGCCTGGGCGCCGACGACTACATCACCAAGCCTTTCAGCCAGCGCCTGCTGCTGGAGCGCATCCGCGCGCTGCTGCGCCGGAACGACGCGATGAAGGCCGAGAGCAACGGCGTCGTCGCCGGTGGGCTGCTGGTGCGCGGCGACCTCACGCTCGACGAGACCAAGCACACCTGCCTGTGGAAGGGAAAGCAGATCCAGCTGACCGTCACCGAGTTCCTGCTGGTGAAGACGCTGGCGCTGCGCCCGGGCCTGGTGAAGAATCGCGATCAGTTGATCGATGCCGCCTATGGCGAGAACATCTACGTCGACGACCGCACCATCGATTCACATGTGAAGCGGGTGCGTAAGAAGTTCCGCGCGCAGGACGAAGAGTTCGCGCAGATCGAGACGCTCTACGGCATCGGCTACCGCTACAAGGAGCAGTAGATCTCGGTGAGTGCGGTCACGCGCGTGCAACCTTCGACGCGCGCATCGTGCACTTCGCCCCAGATGCCGCGCGGGATGAAGACGGGATGCAGCCCGGCGGCGCGCGCGGGCTCCACGTCATTGTCGAGACGGTCGCCGACATAGGCGATCTGCGCGGGTTCCGCGCCCGTCGCCTTCAGCACCGCTTCGAAGAAACCGGCATCGGGCTTGGACACGCCCCATTGCGCCGATGTCGCGATGAAATCCGCGCCGAGGTCCAGCGCTTCCAAGGCCTCAGCCACGCCCGGTGGCTGGTTGCCGGCGATGCCGATGCGAAACCCGGCCGCACGCAGCGAGGCGATTCCCGCGCGCACATCCGGGTACAGATCCGCCTCGCCCGGAATCTCCAGGCCGTTCAGCCGCGCGCGGTGCGCCTTGATGTCGATCTCCGGCGCCAACTCGCGGATGGTGCCGCCGATGCCCTTCTCGGCAGCGATGCCTTCGCGCAGCTTCTCGGTGAACTCCGCCTCCGAGAGGCCGAGCACATCGGCCCAGCCGCGGATCAGCCGCGCCTCATCGACCAGCACGCCACCGACGTCGAAGACGACCCATTGGATCACCAGGTCAGCTCCATCACGCCGATGCGGTCTTCCGCGAGCGGCACGACGCGGCCGATCAGCTTCTCCTCGTTGAAGACGCCATAGATGGCGCTGCCCACCCGCTCGGCCGGCAGGCGGAGGCTGGCGGTGGCGACGCTGGCCACACCGTCACGCTTCTCCGCGATCTCCGTGTCGTTGAGCAGCACCACGTCGCGCGGCCAGGAGAAATAGCCGCGAGGCCGCGTCATGCGCATGACGGCGGCGGCACCGCGCTCCGCCTCGGTCAGCGGCGCGGGCGGGCGCAGATGCAGCACCTGCGTCGACCGCGGAAAATTCGAGCGGAAGTAATGCGCGGTCAGCTGGCCGGGCACGGTGAGCACGATCTCGACCGGCGCGAAGCGCCAAGGCGGCAGGGTCACGGAACCCCAGGCGCCATCGACCCCGGTCGTGGTGCGGTACAGCGGCTCCTCGCTCTCGCGCTGGCCGTGCCAGTCGATCAGGAACAGCTCGACTGTGGCACCGGCTACGGGGCGGTTGGTCGCCGCGCCGTTCGCGAGGCCGGTCACAAGGCCGCCCAGCGCGGGCCGCTCCTCCGGCTGCACGGTCAGGGTATGCGGCTCCCGGCCGGCGACGTGCTTGAACTGCTCGCGGAAGGAACGCCAGTGATAGGCGGTCTCGCGATGGTCCAGGCCGGTCAGCAGGATGTTGTTGGCACCGCGCAGGCTCGGTCCATCCTGCGTGATGCCGGTGGGCACGCCGGGACGGCTGGCATATCGCCCGTCGGCCTGCGCGTAGAGGTCATTGTCGGAGCGGATGGTGAGGAAGCTGGTGCCCGCCGCCACATCCGTTGCCCCACCGTTCAGCCGCCGCAGGAAGGGGCTGCGCGCGTTGAACTCGCTGCCGGGATTGGCGTCCCAATCGTAGACGCCATGGTTCGGCGTGCCGCAGGTCACGACATGGCTCACCTGCGAGGCACCGCCCTGCTGCGCCACGAAATCGCGGATGGGATAGCCGCCGCGCGAATTGCCGATCAGCGCCACCCGCGGCGCGCCGGTCCGCGCCCGCAGTTCCGCGACGAAGGTGGCGAGGCGCGTGGTCTGCTCGGTGCTGGAGCTGCGGCCGGCCTGGGCCACAGCATCATCCGCGCGCGCAGCCGGATCGGGCATGTTCACCGCCATCATGCGGTCGCGCGGCCAGCCATTGGTTTCAAAGCGCCACAGCGTCGTCATCCAGAGCGCCGCGTGGTCGCCATTGCCGTGCACGAAGAGGATCGGTGTCGTCGGCGCCGGCTGGGCGCCGGCCGCGCGGATGAAGGGAACGGCGAGCGCGCTGCCCAGCAGCGCGCGGCGATGAAGACCCATGCTCAACTGTCCAGCCTTATTCCGAGTTCGCGGATCAGCGGCCGCCAAAGCGCGTTTTCCCTCGCCACGAAGGCATTGAATTCCGCCGGCGTCCAGGGCTGATACTCGATGCCGAGCGTCCGCATCCGCGACATGATCTCGGGCGACTGGATCGCGCCGATCATCTCCGCCGAAAGCCGCGCGACGATCGGCTCTGGCGTCGCCTTCGGCACGCTCATGCCTTGCCAGCCATAGGCGACGGTATTGCCGTGGCCGAGCTCCGCCATGGTCGGCACATCCGGCGCTTCGGGGCTGCGCGCCTCGCTCAGCACGGCGAGGGCGCGGACGCGGCCGTCGCGGATGAAGGGCAGGCCGGATGCGGTATCGATCACCACCGAATCCACCTGGCCGCTCAGCAGGTCCTGCATGGCGGCGGGGCCGCCGCGATAGGGCACATGCGTGGCGTCCAGCCCGGTGCGCCGGCGCACCAGCTCCATCGCGAGGTGATGCGGCGAGGCAACGGCGGGCGTGCCGTAGGTCGGGGGCTGGACACGCGCGGCCATCACATAGTCACCGAAATTCCGTGGCGAACCCTGCGGCCGGACGACGATGAAAAGCGGGAAGCGGCCGATGAAGCCGACGCCGGTGAGATCCTCATCGGGATTGTAGGGCAGGCGGGTATAGAGCGCGGGATTGTAGGTCAGGATGCCGTTGTCGACATGCAGCCAGTTGTAGCCGTCGGCCGGCGCGCGCGCTGCCGTCTCGCTGGCCAGGACGGCGCCGCCGCCAGGACGGTTCTCCACCACCACGCCGTGTCCGAGGCGCGCGCCCATCTGCGCGCCGATCAGTCGCGCGAAGACGTCGGAAGCACCGCCGGGCGGATAGCCGACGATCCAGCGGCACGAGCGCTCGGGAAAGGTCTGCGCTTGCGCAGCCAGGGGCAGCGCGGCTGCGATGGCCAAGGCGAGATCTCGGCGTCGCAGCATGGTCGGAATGCTCCTGGAGGGCAGGCGGGCCGGCATCATGGTATGCGCGCTACGGGAAATCGAGAGGCCTCGTGCGCCGCGGTGGTCTCTGCACCTGACTCAACGGCCCCAGACAGCCCCCGCCGCCGGCATGGGCGGGTCGCTGCAAACCCGGTTTCGCCCGCCGCGCTTGGCCTCGTAAAGCGCGGCATCCGCCCTTTCGATCAAATGCGCCGCCGCCTCGCCCGCCGCCGCCATTGCGAGGCCAAGCGAGACCGTCACGCTGATCCGCTGTCCCGTCTGCTTGATGAGCAGCGAGCTGTTGCCGATTCGCGTGCGTATCCCCTCGGCGGTGCGCGCCGCATCGCGCAATTCCGGGCCGCGCAGGATCACCGCGAACTCCTCCCCGCCGAATCGCGCGGCCAGGCTGCCTTCAGCGAGGGCCAGCGGCAGCGTCTTCGCCAGATCGCGCAGCACGGCATCGCCGACGTGATGCCCATAGCTGTCATTCACCGCCTTGAAGTGGTCCACGTCGATCATGATCAGCGCGACCGGCATGGTCGCCGCCTCGTCCAGCCCCAGGCGCAGGGCTTCGTCGAAGCAGCGGCGATTGGGGAGCCCGGTGAGCGGGTCGGTCGTCGCTTGCCGGCGCGCTTCGACCAGTTCGGCCTGCAACTCCTGTGTCTTGCGGGCCGTCTCGGTCAGGCGGCGGGCCGCGGCGTCGCTCCGGCGGGTGACCTCGCGGGTTTCGGCGACGAGGCGTTGCAGCACCGCGCCCAGCCCCTCAGGCCCATCCGCCAGCCCGTCCGAGGCCTGCTGCAGCGAGCCGCCGTAGCGCAATGCGGCATCCCGCGCGCCGGCTACGAGGCCCACGGCCTCCTGCACGGCGCCCTCCAGCCGTTGCGACATCTCGTGCACGGAATGCGCCTCGCGCTCGGCGTCGAAGAACTGCGCGTGGAGCTCGTCCATCCCGGCCTGGGCGAGCTTGCCGCTCCCGGCCAGGACAATCTCCATGGCATGACGCAGCCCGGGCTCCGAGCCGCCGTGGAAGCTGTACCAGACGAGATAGTTCGCCGGCGTCGGCGCCAGCCCGTGCTGGAGCATCGACGCCATGGCGGAATGGGCAAAGACGAGGGATGGATCCCTCCGCGGCGCCTCACGCGCTTCGGCCAGAGTGGCGGTCTGGGATGACATCGGCTTCGTCGCGGCCCCATTGGTTCGGCCGCAGAATTACCATGCATAAAGTGAACAAGAGGTTTCCGGGACTCACCCCAAACCGGTCACCATCCTCACCACCAGCAACCAGAGCGGGAGGCTGATCACGGCCAGGAAATGCTCGGTCGAGGTGATCGCCGCCATCAGCGGGGCATCGCCGCCCATTGCGCGGGCCATGACGTAGGACGTCGCCGCGGTTGGCAGGGCCATGAACAGCACGGCCATGGCGGTGGAGAGCCCGTCGAGTCCCAGGCAGACGCACAGTACCAGCGTCATCGCCGGCACCACGACCAGCTTCAGCGCGGCAGTGACGAGTTGCAGCGGCAGGCGGTCCGCCATGGCCTCGACGGAAAGCGCGGCGCCGACGGCCAGCAGCCCAAGCGCCACCGATGCACGGCCCAGCGCCTCCATCAGCGGCTTCACCCCGGACGGCAGGCCGCCTAGTCCCGCCACGGCGAACCCGACGATGCAGGCGAGGATCAACGGGTTGAGCAGAATCCCCCGCAGCACTGGCAGGGGGCGAAAGCCCTTCTCCGAGGCGAAGGCCGCGCTGCTTACGAACTGCACGAAGGGCACGATCAGCCCCGTCGACACCGCGCCGAAGGCGATCCCCGGCAGGCCAAACAGCGCTCCGGCGATGGCGAAGCCGATCAGGTTGTTGAAGCGGATGCCGCCCATCAGCACGCTCGTCATCGCCGCGTGCGACTGCCCGAAGGCTCGTGAGATCGCCAGCGAGGCTAGCGCGCCGATCGCCAGCGCGGTCCAGATCGCCGCCATCATACCGAAAATGGGCACCTCGCCGAGCCGCACCGAGCCGATCGCGGCCACCAGCAGGGAGGGCAGCAGCACCCAGAAGATCAGCCGCTCGATGCCCGCCCAGACGGCGTCGTCCGGCAGCAGCCGGCGTTTCAGCACTGCGCCGAGCGCCAACATTCCGAATGCCGGCACGAAAGCATCTAGATACGGGAGCACCTAGAGCTTCTTCCGGTCGCAAGCGCTCTCGGCAAAAGCTCTAGCTTGTTTGTTTGAGGGCATGATTCACGCCTCCGGCGATCATGCCCTAGGCGCCGGCTTCGGCCGGCAACGAAGAGGGTCCGAAGCGTTGCTCATGGGAGGCGCCCTGCGCGGCGAGGTCCCGCAGGCAGGAGGCCTCGGTGCGCTGCGCCAGCCCACCGGCGCGGGCCTGCACATGCGCGACGCGGGGCCCGGCTTCGGAGGGGTAGAGCACGATATCGAGCTGGCAGCCGCCGCCGGCATAGAGCCAGATCTCGGCCATGCCTTCCTCGCGGCGGAGCAACGGCTCGCCCAGCGCGGCGCGCACCGCCTCCGGCGAGGCACCCATCAGCGAGGAGGCCATGCGCGGCGCGGAACGCGGCATCGCCGAGCCGGTGAGCCGGCCGGGAACATGGCGCGGAAAAGCGACGGGCCGGGCAGGTGCCGAGGTCACGCCAAGCGCCTCCAGGCTCGCCCGGTGCGCGGCGAGCGCGGCGCGGGCAGCCTCCGCCTCATGCTCCGGGCCGCTGGCGCAGGCCTGGAGCAGGACGGCGAGAAGGAGGGTCCAGCGGGGCATCCCGCGATATCCCGCGAAAAAGGTTGGCCCGCCCCTGGGGGCGGGCCGGAAATCAAGCTCAGCCTTCGCCTTGCAGCATTTCCATGCTGCCGACGATCTGCCCGCCTTCTTCGACGGAGAGCTTCTTGTACCGCGCCATCCCCTTCACCTTGCCGGTGGAGCGGATGACGAGGTTGCCGCGCGCCGTCAGCGTGCCGTCGAAGAGGCCACCGATCTCGGCATCCTCGACCTGCACTTCGCCGCGGAACACGCCGGTCTGCGTGACCGAGAGCTCGGCGGCCTGGATCATCTGGCTCTCGACGGTGCCCTCGACCACCAGGCGCTCCGCATCGGCCACGGTGCCCTGAAGGCTGATGCCGCGGCCGACGATGAGCGTACGGCGCTCGTTCGGGTTCTCGGTACGCGGGCCGGGGCGCTGGGCACCGGCCGCGATGGGCACGCCCGGGCGGACGGGCGCCGTACCCGGCTTGGGCGGCATGCCCATGGGGGCGCTGTTTGCCGCCGGGGCCCGGTAGGTGGGCATGGTCAGTTCGGCGTCGCGCGACGTGGGCACGGCTGCCGGATCGTTGGGCGCCTGGCCCTCCGAGTCATCCTTCTTGCGGCCGAAGATCGACATGCTGCAATCCTTCAAGTTCCGAGCGTTGGAGAAGGTTTATAACGCGGTGCCTCCCGGGGGCAACGACGCGATGCAAATAATCCGCACCGCTTTGCATTTCATTGATTGGTTGGTAGGCCTCCGGGCTCGACCCATCAGGATCTCCGCCCTCATGACCTCCCCCACACTGGATATTCTAGGCATCGGCAATGCCATCGTGGATGTTCTTGCTCCGTCGGATGAGGCTTTCCTCACCGCGCGCGGTCTGCCCAAGGGCGGGATGCAGCTGATCGACACCACCCAGGCCGAGGCGCTCTATGCCGCGATGCCCACCGGAGTCGAGAGCTCCGGCGGCTCGGCGGCCAATACCTGCGCGGTCGCGGCGGCGCTCGGCGCCAGGGTCGGCTTCCTCGGCAAGGTCGCCGCTGACCAGCTCGGCGAGGTCTTCGCGCATGACATCCGGGCGAGCGGCGTGCACTTCCCCACGCCGCCGCTGGCCTCCGGCGCGCCGACCGCGCGCTGCCTCATCCTCGTCACGCCCGACGGGCAGCGGACGATGAACACCTTCCTCGGCGCCTGCGTCACCTTCGGCGAGAAGGACGTGGACGCCGCTGAGGTGGCTCGCGCCAAGGTCGTCTACCTGGAAGGCTACCTCTTCGATCCGCCGGAAGCCCAGGCCGCCTTCTATGCCGCCGCCCGCGCCGCCCATGCCGCCGGCCGTAAGGTGGCGCTGACCCTGTCGGACCCCTTCTGCGTCGGCCGCCACCGCGAGGCCTTCCGCGCCTTCGTGGCCAATGAGGCCGATATCCTCTTCGCCAACGAGGCCGAGATCCTCGCCCTTTACGAAACCAGCGACTTCGAGACCGCGGCCGCCATGGCGGCCAAGGATGTCGAGATCGCGGCCCTCACCCGCAGCGAGCACGGCTCCGTCATCCTATCCGGCGGCGCACGGCATCTGGTGGCGGCGCAGCCCACCAAGGTCGTGGACACGACCGGCGCCGGCGACGCCTATGCCGCCGGCTTCCTCGCGGCCTGGACGCGGGATCTTTCATTGCCCGAAGCCGGGCGCTGGGGCAGCATCGCCGCAGCCGAGGTCATCAGCCACTACGGTGCCCGGCCCCAGGCAGATCTGAAGGAGCTCGTGGCATGATGCGCAGTCTCGTTTTCACGGCTTTGCTGGTCCCGGGCATGGCGATGGCCGCCCCGGCCGAGCGCTACACCCCCACCGACATGCTGTTCGCGCAGAACGATTCCATCCGCGAATTGCAGCGCCAGCGGATGGATCCAGCCAATCCTCCCGGCGTCCAGCGCCAGCGGCGTGACGCCGCCGAGGTCGATGGCGCGAGCGTGGACGACGCGGCCAGCCAGCTCAATGGCGCGCTGACCGCCATTCGCTCCAGCCGCTACGGCGCGGCCAACGAGTTCCTGGAGCGTGCCGAATCCCGCCTGCTGACGCGCGGCACCCTCGCCACCGAGGCCGGCGACCCCGTTCGCGACGGGGCGATCGGCCGCATCGCTGCCGCCCGCGCCGCCCTGCTTCGCAATGATAAGGCAACGGGCCTGCGTGAGGTCGAGGCGGCGCTGGTGGCGCTCGACCGGCCGCGCAGCCGCATGCCGCGCTGAACGGCATGACACCGGACCTTCCCGAAGCCCCCGCGCCGATCCGCGACGCGATCCTGGACTGGCTGTCCCGCTTCTCGACCACCGTGCGGGAAGTCGATTACCGCGCGGCCTATCCCTTCTGGCATCCGCGCATCATCGCCTTCGGGACGGTGAAGGCGCTGGTCGAGGGGCTGGAACCGTTTCGGGACCGGCAATGGGCGAGCGTCTGGCCCAAGACCAGCGACTTCACCTTCCGCCTGGACGCCACACGCATCCTGGCGAGCCCGGACGGCAAGATGGCGGTGGCGATCTCGCCCTTCACCTCCACAGGCTATGCGCCGGACGGATCGCCCTTCGATCGGCCTGGGCGGACGACGCTGATCCTGATTCCCGGCGGCGAAGGCTGGCTGGCGGTGCACAGCCACATGTCGCTGATGCGCGGCGTTCCCGCCGAAAGCCACGGCGCCCGGCCGGTAAAGGCGCAGTAGGTCTATCTGCAGATTAGCCGGACCGCCTGGCTGATGCGGATCGGTTCGGACAGGCCCAGCCCATTGCCGAGCGTATAAACCCGGAAGGTCCGGGCCGGCAGCGACTGGACGCCGCTATTATCCCGGTTGGGCTGCGCATTGTTCATGAGGAACCGGACGTCGAAGCGGATCGGCCGCATCGACGAATTGCTGATGCGCGCCAGATAGTTGAACGTCCCGCCGGAACCCGGGCGGGCGTAGCTCTCGTCCACCCGCAGCATTTCGGGACCGATGCAGGCTGGCGGGGCGGCCTCCGCGTTCACGACGGGACCTAGAGCGATCATCAGGACGGCAATGGAAAGAAGACGCATTGGCGAGGCAATTCCGCTGTCGAAGCGTTATGCCGTCCTAATTTTGACTTGCCAAGACCAAATTGGAACGTCCTGATCCCGTATAAGTTGCCGGGCAGCGCGGCCATGCGCTGTCGCCATGGCCCGCCTTATGATCTCCGCTGGCCTTTTCGTGCGTGCCGCCCTATGTGTGCGCCGCACAAGAACGATTCGATCAACCAGCCGCCCGGGCGCCCATCGCCGCGGGCCTCAGCCATGCCCGGAAGCCCAACCCATGTCCATGCGTAATCTCGCGATCATCGCGCACGTCGATCACGGTAAGACCACCCTCGTCGACCAGCTCCTCCGCCAGTCCGGCATGTTCCGCGAAAACCAGCAGGTTGCCGAGCGGGCCATGGACAGCAATGCGCTGGAGCGCGAGCGTGGCATCACCATTCTCGCCAAGTGCACCTCCGTCGACTGGCACGGCGTCAAGCTCAACATCGTCGACACCCCTGGCCACGCCGATTTCGGCGGCGAGGTGGAGCGCATCCTCTCGATGGTCGACGGCGCCATCCTCCTGGTCGATGCGGCCGAGGGCGTGCTGCCGCAGACCAAGTTCGTGCTCGGCAAGGCGCTGGCCCGCGGCATCCGCCCCATCGTCGTCGTCAACAAGGTCGACCGCCAGGACGCCCGCGCGCATGAAGTGCATGACGAGGTGTTCGACCTCTTCGCCAACCTCGGCGCGACCGACAACCAGCTCGACTTCCCGATGCTCTTCGCCTCCGGCCGCCAGGGCTGGGCCGATACGGTCATGGAAGGCCCGCGCAAGAACCTCGACGCGATGTTCGACCTCATCGTCAGCCACGTCCCGGAGCCGACCGTCGACAACGACGCGCCCTTCGCGATGAACGCCTCGATTCTGGAATACGATAACTTCCTCGGCCGTATCCTCACGGGCCGCATCGTGCAGGGCGTCGCCCGCATGAACATGCCGCTGAAGGTGCTGCGCGCCGACGGCACGGTTGTCGAGACCGGACGCCTGACCAAGCTGCTGACCTTCCGTGGCCTCGAGCGCGTGCCGGTCGAAGAGGCCGTCGCGGGTGACATCATCGCTATCGCCGGCCTGTCCGAGACGACCATTCCGGACACCATCTGCGCGCCCGAGCAGCAGGTTCCGCTGCCCGCCGTCCCCGTCGATCCGCCGACGCTGGCCATGACCTTCCGGGTCAACGACGGCCCGCTCGGCGGCCGCGAGGGCAAGAAGGTTACGTCGCGCCAGATCCGCGACCGCCTGCTGCGTGAGAGCGAGGGCAACGTCGCCATCCGCATCCGCGAGAGCGAGGAGAGCGACGCCTTCGAAGTCGCCGGCCGCGGCGAGCTTCAGCTCGGCGTGCTCATCGAGACGATGCGCCGCGAGGGCTTCGAGCTGACCATCGGACGCCCCCGCGTGCTGACGCGCGAAAATCCCGAGACCCGCACCCGCGAGGAGCCCTATGAGGAGGTTCTGGTCGACGTGGACGACGCCTTCACCGGCGTGGTCGTCGAGAAGATGTCCATCCGCAAGGCGCAGATGCAGGACATGCGGCCCTCGGGCGGCGGCAAGACGCGCATCACCTTCATCATGCCGTCGCGCGGCCTGATCGGCTATCACTCCGAGTTCCTGACCGACACGCGCGGCACGGGCATCATGAACCGCCTCTTCCATGGCTATCAGCCCTGGGCCGGCGTGATCGAGGGCCGCCGCAACGGCTCGCTCATCTCCAACGTGGATGGCGAGACGACGCAGTACGCGCTGTTCGCGCTGCAGGAGCGCGGGACGCTCTTCGTCGACCCCGGTGCGAAGGTCTATACCGGCCTGATCATCGGTGAGAGCTCGCGCGGCGACGACATGGAAGTGAATCCGGTCAAGGAAAAGAAGCTCACCAATATCCGTGCCGCCGGCAAGGATGAGGCGCTGCTGCTGATCCCGCCGCGCCGGATGAGCCTGGAGCAGGCGATCGCCTATATCGAGGACGACGAACTCGTGGAGGTGACGCCTTCGGCCGTGCGCCTTCGCAAGCGCCACCTGGACCCCAACGACCGCAAGCGCGCCGGCCGCAAGGCCGAGGCGGCGGCCTGAGCTGATTTGCGGGAGGGCCTGCCCCTCCCGGCTGCCGAAGATCGCGCGGTCCCGAAAGGGCCCGCGCGATCTTCGTTTCAGGAGCGCCGGTCGAGCGACCACGACACGGCCCAGACGGCGAGGCCGCCCAGTGCCAGCGCAACCCCGACCCATCCGGTCGAGGTCCATCCATAGCCCGCGGCAATCGCCATTCCGCCGAGCCAGGGCCCGAGCGCATTGGCTGTGTTGAACGCTGAATGGTTCAGCGCGGCGGCCAGCGTCTGCGCATCCTCCGCCACATCCATCAGCCGCGTCTGCAGGATGGTGGCGAGTCCGCCGCTGCAGCCGATGAGCAGCACGACCGGCAGCAGCGTCCAGAGGCTTCCCGCCGACGCCGGATACAGCGCCAGCATGCAGGCGGCGAAGGCGAGGGTAATGCCCGCGGCCGGCATGAGCGCACGGTCCGCCGCCCAGGCGCAGACAAGTGTGCCGATCGTCAGCCCCACGCCGAAAACGGCGAGCGCCAGGGGGATCATCGCCGGCGAGGCGCCGGTCACCTCGATCAACGTGGTGGCGAGGTAGGTATAGACCGCGAAGAGCCCACCGAAGCCGATCACGCCCATGGCCAGCGTCAGCCAAACCTGCGTGCGACGGAGCGCGCCGAGCTCACGCAGCGGACTCGCCTTGAGATCGACCGGCGCATTGGGGACGAAGAACCCCAGCATGACAGCGGTCACGCCGGCGAAAAGGGCGACGATGCCGAAGCCCCAGCGCCACCCGAGGAACTGCCCGATCGTATTTGCCAGCGGCACGCCCGCCACGGTGGCCAGCGTCAGGCCCAGCATCATCCGCGACACGGCTTGGCTCCGGCGTTCGCGCGGGACGAGCGAGGCGGCGACCAGCGCACCGACGCCGAAGAAGGCGCCATGCGGCAGGCCGCTGAGGAAGCGGAAGAGCAGCATCCAGCCGTAGCTCGGCGAGAGCGCGGAAAGCCCGTTGGCGAAGGCGAAGACGATCATCAGCCCGATCAGCAGGCTGCGGCGCGGCACCTTCGCCGCGAGCACGGCAATGATGGGCGCGCCCACGACCACGCCCAGCGCATAGGCGCTGATGACGTGGCCCGCGGTCGGCTCGTCGATGCCCAGGCCGGGTGCGAAGTTGGGCAGCAGGCTCATCGCGGCGAATTCGGTGGTGCCGATGGTGAAGCCGCCCATCGCCAGCGCGAGGAGGACGAGGCTGGGATTCACCGCGGCGCGCAAGGGCACGGAAGCGGTGTCGAGCGTGGTCTCGATGGTCATGGCGGGCGGAACCTCAGGCTGCGCGGGGCCTGGGGGCCCCGCGTGTCACGGATGTCCTGGAGGTTCGCTTCCCTTATCCTGCGATTCTTGCCATGGAACCGGGCGCCGTCGACCCGTTATGATCGCAACCCAGGTTACGGCACCACGCCCATCGCCTGATTGACCCGCGACCGCGCCCGGCTCGCCTCCACGCTTGCGCGGCCCTCGTCATTCGCGGCCTCCAACCGGAGCTGCCGCACGCGGTACAGGTCGAAGGTCCCGGTTTCACCGCTGCGAAAAGCCCGGAGCGCGATGCCTTCCTGCTCGTTCCCAACCGCGAGCCTCTGCCGCGCGATGCGCAGTGCCGCCTCGGAAGTCCGCAGCGCGGCCTGCGCCCTGAGGATCTGCGCCTCGACCGTGCGGCGCGCCTGGTTCAGCTGCGCCGTCGCGCGCGTGATCTCGCTCTCCGCTCCCGCGCGGCGGGGTGCATTGCGCGCTTCCGTCGCCAGCGGAAAGCGCAGGCGCAGACCGAGGCTGGTGCTTTCCGTCGTGCCCACCCCGCCCTCCTGGCGTCCAAAAAAACCGAGTTCGGGATTGTCGCGCGGCGTGGCTGCCACCAGCCGTTGCCGCGCCTCGGCGTTGGCCAGCATGGCCTCCGCGGCACGCAGCGCGGGGTGTGCGCCGCGCCCGCGAACGGCTTCCACCGGCAGGTTCGGCTCCAGGCCCCCGGTCAGCACGCGATAGGCCGCCGCCGCCTGGACCGCCATCGCTTCCGCCTGAGCCAGCCCGAGCTCCGCGCCGAGCGTCTCGTTGCGGGCCAGCAGCGCCTCGGTCGGCGGGATATCGCCAAGCTGCGCGCGCCGCGTCACGTCCCGTGCGATCTCCCGCGCGGTGTTGAGCCGCTCCCGCGCGAGCTGTGCGGCGCGCCGTGCTTCGGCGGCTTCCCACCAACCCTCGCGCAGCAGCCCCGCGATCTCGAGGCGCCGCAGCACGAGGCGCTGATCGAATTCGGCCACCGCGCTTTCCACAGTGCCGAGCATCGCGCCGCGCTGACCCGGCAGCCACATCGGCGCCGCGATATCCAACTCCATCTCGCGGACCTCGCGCGGCCCACGCGTGTCCGAGCGGATGGAGCCACTCAGCGACGGCGATCCCGCGATGGAAGAACGCGCCGTGATTCCGCGCGCGCCGGCGGCGCTGCGCTGCGCTTCCAGCGTGCGGAACCCGGCATCGAGTGCGAGTGCCGCCTGGACGTGCTGTGCGAGGCCGCCATTTTGGGCAGCCGCCGCGACAGGCAGCAGCAAGGCGGCGAGAAGGGGAAGAAACCGCATCGTCGTCACTCCGCTGCCGCCTGCTGCACCACAGGCTTGGCCCGGGGCAGCGCGAAGCGCTCATAGAGAATGGGAAGCAGCACCAGCGTCAGCACAGTCGCCGTCACCAACCCGCCGATCACCACGATGGCGAGCGGCTTCTGAATCTCGCTGCCCGGCCCGGTGGCGAAGAGGAACGGCACCAGTGCCAGCGCGGCGATGAAGGCCGTCAGCGTCACCGGGGTCATGCGCCGCCGGGCGCCTTCACGCACGGCCGCGCCGAGCTCCAGCCCTTCCTCGGCGACCAGCCGGTTGATGTAGCTGATCAGCACCACGCCGTTCAGCACCGCGATGCCGATCAGCGTCAGGAAGCCGACCGAGGCCGGCACCGAGATGAACTCGCCCGAAGCCCAGAGCGCGATCATCCCCCCGATCAGCGCGAAGGGCACGTTGCAGAAGACCAGCGTCGCCTGCCGCACCGAGCCGAAGGTGAGGTAGAGCAGCAGGAAGATCACCGCGAGCGCCAGCGGCACCACGATCGCCAGCCTCGCCTGCGCGCGCTGCTGATTCTCGAACTGCCCGCCCCAGACCAGGCTGTAGCCGGCGGGAAGCTGCACGCGTGCAGTCACCGCCGCCTGAGCCTCGGCCACAAAGCCGCCGATGTCGCGCCCGCGCACATTGCTCAGCACCGTCGCGAAACGCTCCGCTTGCTCGCGGATCACCTGCACGGCGCCCTCCTCCTCGCGGATATCGGCCACCTGGCTCAGCAGCACGGTGCCGCCGCCCGGCAGTGCGATCTGCACCCGCGCGAAATCCGCCGCTGAGCGCCGCAGCCCGTCCTCGCCGCGCAGCAGCAGCGGGATGCGGCGATCTCCCTCCAGCACCGCGCCGACGGGGTTGCCGTCGACCCAGACGCGCAGCGTCTCCTGCACGTCGCTGGCATTGAGGCCGAGGCGCCCGGCCGCCAGCCGGTCCACCTGCACGGTGAGGTACTTCATCCCCTCGTTGCGCAGCGCGAAGACGTCGGCGCTGCCGGACACGCCGCGCATCGCCAAGGCGATCTCGCGGCCGATGCGATTCAGCTCGGGGATGTCGGGTCCGAGGATCTTCACCACCACGTCGCCGCGGGCGCCGATGATCATCTCCTGCACGCGCATGTCGATCGGCTGACTGAAGGAGAAGGTGATGCCCGGCACGCCGTCCATCACCTCGCGAATCTGCTCCAGTAGCCAGGCCGTGCGGCCTACCTTGGCCTCCGGCCGCCACGCATCCTGCGGCGCCATGGTGAAGAACATGTCCGTCTCGTTCAGGCCGACGGGGTCGATGCCGAGCTCATCGGCGCCGGCTCGGGTCATGATGCCGCGCACCTCGGGCACCGCCGCCATGATCTGGCGGGCGATGCGCAGATCCGTCTCGGCCGCGTCCTCGATGCCGATGG
This sequence comes from Rubritepida sp., assembly GCA_028291455.1. Classification (GTDB taxonomy): domain Bacteria; phylum Pseudomonadota; class Alphaproteobacteria; order Acetobacterales; family Acetobacteraceae; genus Roseococcus. Next base: position 17,115 of record JAQGHY010000123.1, read on the forward strand.
TGGGATGCTTGCGGACGGTGATGACGGGCGTGCCCTCGTCCATCACCGGAATGAAGATGCTGCCGACCTGCGAGAAGGCCAGGCACGCGAGGACCAGCCCCACCCCCGCCGTTCCCGCGACCCAGAACGGCCGCCGCATCGCCCATTCGAGGAAGGGATCGTAGCCGGCATGCATCTTCCGGATGAGCCAAGGCTCGCGGGAATGACCGCCGCGCAGCAGGAAGGCGCACATCACCGGCACCACCGTCAGCGAGAGGGTGAGCGCGGCCACCAGGGCGAAGGCGATGGTCAGCGCCACGGGCCCGAACAGCCGTCCCTCCAGCCCCTGCAACGACAGCAGCGGAACGAAGACGGCGACGATGATGATGACGCCGGAAACCAGTGGAACCATCACCTCGCGCGTCCCCTCCGCCGTCATGCGGATGCGCTGCGCCAAAGTGAGCTTGGCGCCCTTATGCTCGCCGAAGCGGTGCGCCACGTTCTCCACGACGACGACGGCGCAATCCACCAGCAGGCCGACCGCGATGGCCAAGCCGCCCAGCGACATGATGTTCGCCGACAGCCCGTAGAGGCGCATCACGCCGAAGGTTGCCAGCACGGCGAGCGGCAGGCTCAGCGAGACCACCAGCGCCGCGCGCCAATTGCCGAGGAAGAGGATGAGCAGCACGACCACCAGGACGATGGCCTCCAGCAGCACCTTCTGCACGGTCCACACCGCGCTGCCGATGAGGTCGGCGCGGTCGTAGAAGACGACGAGCCGCACGCCTTCCGGCAGCTGCCGCTCGATGGCCGGGAAGCGTGCCCTCGCACCCTGCACCACGTCGCGCGCATTGGCGCCGCGCAGGCCGAGCACGGTGCCCCAGACGGCCTCGCCCTCGCCGTCCCGCGTCACCACGCCGTTGCGCGGCAGGGCGCCGAAGCGCACATCGGCGACATCGGCGATGCGGACCACGCCGCCGGCGCGTGCCACCAGCACGATGGAGCGCACGTCCTCCAGATTCTGGATGCGGCCCTCGGCGCGCACCAGCAGCGCCTCCTCGCCGTCGCGGATTCGGCCGGCGCCGTCGTTGCGGTTGTTGCGCTCCAGCGCGCTCTCCAGCATCGCCGTGGTGATGCCGCGCGCGGCCATCGCCGAGGGGTCGGGCACCACCTCATAGGTCCGCACGAAGCCGCCCAGCACGTTGATATCGGCCACGCCCGGCACGGCGCGCAGCTGCGGGCGCACCACCCAATCCATCAGCGTGCGCGCGTCCCTCGGCGTGATGTTCTCGCCCTCGATCGTGAACATCAGCATTTCCGCCAGCGGCGTGATGATGGGCGCAAGGCCGCCCGCGACGCCGTCCGGCAGCGTATCCATCGCCTGCTGCAGCCGTTCGTTCACCTGCGCGCGGGCCCAGAAGATATCCGTGCCCTCGCTGAACTCGAAGGTCATCAGCGTGACGGAGAAGCGCGTCACCGAGCGCATGAAGACCAGCCGTGGAATGCCGCGCATCGAAAGCTCGACGGGGTTCGTCACCCGCCGCTCCAGTTCCTCGGGCGTGAGGCCGGGTGCACGCAGCGAGACCAGGACCTGCGTCGGCGAGACATCGGGAAAGGCATCGATGGGCAGCGAGCGGTAGGATTGGAACCCCCAGAAGGCGAGGCCCAGCGCAGCGATAAGCACCAGCA
>JAQGHY010000152.1 GCA_028291455.1 Rubritepida sp.
GCGACAACGTCTCGATGGACGTCGAGCTGATCGCGCCGATCGCGATGGATGAGGGCCTGCGCTTCGCCATCCGCGAGGGTGGCCGCACCGTGGGTGCGGGCGTCGTCGCCTCCATCGCGAAGTAAGCGAGGATTTCTAACGTTGCCGGGCTGGACTTTGCCCGGCATTCAGGGTTTCTGTCCGGCGGTCCAACCGCTGCTGGACACACAGGGGCGTAGCTCAATTGGCTAGAGTGCCGGTCTCCAAAACCGGAGGTTGTGGGTTCGACCCCCTCCGCCCCTGCCATATTTCATGTCGGCCATGACGCTCCAATGACGGCGGCACGTTGCAAGACGGCCGCCGACATGCTTTCAGGGGGTCGCCGGAAGCGGCACAGTCTAGGAATCCGGAATTTTGGCCAAACTCGATCCCGTTCAGTTCTCCCGGGAAGTGCGTCAGGAAGTCGCGAAGGTCACCTGGCCCTCGCGGCGCGAGACGCTGGTCACCACCGGTCTCGTCCTGGCCTTGTCGTCGCTCGCGGCGATCTTCTTCCTGGTTGTGGACCAGATCATCCAGCTTGCCATGCGCTGGGTCTTTGGACTCTAACGCAAGTTTGACCAATGTAATCGAGACCGGGCAGCCTTTCGGCCCCGGCTCCGGAATGCGAAGCGAGGTTCTGGCCGATGGCCGATAAGCGTTGGTATGTCGTGCACGTTTATTCGGGCTTCGAGAAGAAGATCGCCGAGCAGATCCGCGCGCAGGCCGCCCAGTCGGGTCTCGCGGACCGCATCGAGGACATCCTCGTTCCCACCGAGCAGGTCGTTGAAGTCCGCCGCGGCCAGAAGGTCGATACCGAGCGGAAGTTCTTCCCCGGCTATGTGCTGGTGAAGATGGAAATGACCGACGACACCTGGCATCTGGTGCGCGACACGCCCAAGGTCACGGGCTTCCTCGGCGCGCGCAACAAGCCGCAGCCGATCACCGAGGCCGAGGCGATGCGCATCGTCAACGCCATGGTCGAGGGCGCCGAAAAGCCCCGCCGCCCCGCGGTGCTCTTCGAGGTCGGCGAGCAGGTTCGCGTCTCCGACGGCCCCTTCACCAGCTTCAACGGTACGGTGGAAGAGGTGGACGAGGAGAAGGGCCGCTTGAAGGTCAGCGTTTCGATCTTCGGCCGTTCCACGCCGGTCGAGCTGGAATACAGCCAGGTCGAGAAGCTCTAGGGCGAGGGGCTCAGCCCCTCGTACCGCCTCCGGGGCGCGCTGCGCGCTTCCCGGTCTGGCTCCAGCCGGTATAGAGGCCGGAGCCCACGATGACGGCGGCGCCTATCCAGGTCGTCACGTCCGGGAATTCCGCGAAGAGCAGCCAGCCCACCGTCACCGATCCCAGCAACTGAAAATACTGGAACGGCGACAGCACATTGGCTGGCGCATAGCCGAAGGCATGCGCCACGCAGTAGTGGCCGAGCGCCCCGAAAATCCCCACCCCGATGAATAGCCCGACATCCAGCAATGAGGCCGGAGTTTGCCAGACGAAGGGCAGCACCAGCAGCATCCCGAATCCGCCGACGAAGGCCGAGAAGAGGGCCGATGTCTCCGGCGTGTCGATCCCGGCAATCCGCCGCGTGAGGATCTGGTAGACGCCATAGGCCGTGGCGCTGATCACCACGAAGACCGAGGCCCAGTGGAAAAGCGCCGTCCCGGGCCGGATCACCACGACCACCCCCACAAAGCCGACCAGCAGCGCAATGACGCGCGCCCGCGTGGTCCGCTCGCCCAGCATGGGCCAGGCGAGCGCGGCCACGATGAGCGGCGCGGCGAGGCTGATCGCGGCCGCCTTGCCCAGCGGAATGAATTTGATCGCAAAGAAGAAGTTCAGGTTCGAGGTAAAGAGCATCGCCGAGCGGAACAGCTGCAGCCCCGGGCGCCGCGAGCGGAACAGCGACAGCCCCATGCGCGGCAGGAACAGCGCGGAGAGGAAGATGATGTGGCCGAAGGCCCGTGCCCAGCTGATCTGGAACGAGGAATAATCCTGCCCCAGCAGCTTTGCGAAGCCGCCCATTACAGGGAAGAGCGTTCCCGCCACCAGCATGAAGAGAATGCCGATCAGGAGTCGCGGCGGCGCGGTTGCTGACACGGGGGCAGGATGGGGGGCGATCCGGGCGGCGTCCAGCCGGTTAACGGCTTGTTAACCTGAAACCGGTCTCCTGCCGCGATCCGATCTGTCAGGAGTGGCCTATGCGCCGCCGCGCGTTCCTTAGTTCATCGACGCCAAAGGCGCAGGCATGACGCGCCGGCGCCCCGGCACGCTGGATGCGCACTTCGCGATGATCGCGGCTATCGGCCTCGTCCTGGCGCAGCTCGGATTCTCCTATGTCTTCACCCAGCACATGCTGGAGCGCGAGTTGTTGCGCAGCCACGACGCCGCCTCCGCCCAGACCGAGTTGCTGACGGCGCTCGCGGCCCCCGGCTCCCGCGTGGCGGCGGCGTTGATGTTCGTCACCTCGCGCAATCCGGCACTGCTGGCGGCGCGGATTGAAAGCATGGACGGGCAGGTGACCCATAGCTCGTCCCGAGCCGGTTCCCCGGCCGGTGCCGATTGGTGGGAGTCGCCTGGGGCCGATCACCGGGCCCAGACGCTGGTGATCTCCCGGGCGGCCTTGGACCCGGACGGCGTGCCGGTGGGCCGCGTCAGCCTCGCCTGGGACCAGCGGCCGGTCTTCGCCGAGGCGGCGATGCGGTTCGGGGTGGCGGGTGCCGCGTCGGTCCTGGTCAGCCTGGCGCTGGGCGGGCTCGGCGTGCAGCTGCTGCGCCGGCGGCTCCGGCGCTTCCGTCTGGCAGAGGAGGCCACGCGGGACCTCGCGATGAAGGATCCCCTGACCGGTATCTGCAATCGCCGGGGCCTCGCCGAGGCGCTGGAGAGCGGCGATTTCGCCGATGCCTGGGCCAGTGGGGCGCCGATGATGCTGGCGCTGGCGGACCTGGATGGCTTCAAGCCGGTGAACGACACCTACGGCCACGCCGCCGGCGACGACCTGCTCAAGCAGATCGCCGCACGGTTGGACCGCGAGGTGGAACACCAAGGCGTCGCCGCGCGGCTGGGCGGCGACGAGTTCGCCCTGATGCTTCTGCTGGACCCCGAAGATCCCATCGCCTCGGCTGAGGAGGCGGCCAAACGCCTGCTCGGTGTCGTGCGTCTGCCCTTCGTGATCTGTCCCGATGAGGCTGGCAGCGGCGGAAGCACCATTTCCGTGCGTGTGGGTCTCAGTCTCGGCATCGCGCTGGCGCACGAGGACGCGCAGGACTCTATGGAGCTGATGCGCCGCGCCGATGCCGCGCTATACCGCGCCAAGGCCGAGGGCAGAGGGCGCTTCCGCCGCTTCACGCCGGACATGGACCCTCGCCTGGGCAAGCGGCGAGGCGCCATGCGGCTGGAGGCCGAGCTGCGCGAGGCGCTCGCCGCGGAGATACTGACCTGCCACTACCAGCCGATCCGCCACCTCCATTCCCGCGAGCTGGTCGGTTTCGAGGCCCTGGCGCGCTGGCCGCATGCCACGCGCGGCTTCGTGCCGCCCTCGGAATTCATCCCGATCGCCGAGGCCAATGGGCTGATCGTGCCGCTGACCGATATCCTGCTGAGGGCCGCCTGCCGCCATGCGGCCGATTGGCCGGAGCCGCTCACCCTCTCGTTCAACCTCTCGCCTTTGCATCTGGGAGAGAAGGATCTGCCCCGCCAGGTGGCCAAGGTGCTGGCCGAGACCGGGCTTCCCGCCGAACGACTCCAGCTCGAGCTGACGGAAAGCGCGCTGCTCGGCGACCTCCGCACCGGCCGGGCGATGCTGACGGAGCTGAAGGCGCTGGGGGTCCGGCTGGCCCTGGACGATTTCGGCACCGGCCATTCGGGTCTGAGGGAACTCCAGGCACTGCCCTTCGACGTGATCAAGGTGGATGCGGGCTTCGTGCGGGCGATGGCCACCGATACCGGGGCGCGAAAGATCGTGGCGGCCATCATCGGCCTGGGCGAGAGCCTGGGCCTGCCCGTGGTGGCTGAGGGCATCGAGGAAGAGGCGGATGTCGACTTCCTGGGCCGGCTCGGATGCGATATGGGCCAAGGCTGGTTGTTCGGACGGCCGGTGCCGGCGGACCAGGCGATACAGCTGATGCACCCGCTTCTTCTTGTGGCGCAGCAGGATGCGGCCTGAGGACGTGGTCTGAACAAAGTTCTGGACAAATCCCCTGCAAGCCTATAAACGCCCGCCTTCCGGTGAGGGGCTTGCCCTTCGGCCGTAGAGAAACGCGGGAGGTTCGGGGCCAGTCTTGGCTACCGGGCCGCAAGCACCGCGGGTCTCTCCACACTATGAGAGGACTGAAGGTACAATGGCAAAGAAGATCGCCGGCTATATCAAGCTGCAGATTCCTGCTGGCAAGGCCAATCCGTCGCCGCCCGTCGGGCCGGCGCTGGGTCAGCGCGGCCTGAACATCATGCAGTTCGTCAAGGAATTCAACGCGGCCACGCAGCAGATGGAGCCGGGCACCCCGACGCCCGTCGTCATCACTGCCTATTCGGACCGCAGCTTCTCCTTCATCACCAAGACGCCGCCGAACACCTACTTCCTGATGAAGGCCGCCAAGATCGAGAAGGGCAGCCTCACGCCGGGTAAGGGTGCGATGGTCGGCCGCGTGACGAAGACGCAGCTCGCCGAAATCGCCGCGATCAAGATGAAGGACATGAACTGCACCGACGTCGAGAGTGCGGTGCGCATGTTGGCCGGATCCGCCCGCTCGATGGGCATGACCGTGGTGGAGGGCTGATCATGGCTAAGCTTACGAAGCGCATGAAGACCCTGGCCGCGACCGTCGAGGTCGATAAGGCCTATCCGCTGGCCGAAGCCATCTCGCTGGCCAAGGCCAATGCGACCGCCAAGTTCGACGAGACCATCGAGATCTCGCTGAACCTCGGCATCGATCCCCGCCATGCTGACCAGATGGTCCGCGGCGTAGTTGGCCTGCCCAACGGCACCGGCAAGACCGTCCGCGTCGGCGTCTTCGCCCGCGGCCCGAAGGCCGATGAGGCGCGTGCCGCCGGAGCCGACGTGGTCGGCGCCGACGACCTCGCCGCCCTGGTGCAGGAAGGCAAGATCGACTTCGACCGCTGCATCGCGACGCCGGACATGATGGCCCTGGTCGGCCGTCTGGGTAAGGTTCTGGGCCCGCGCGGCCTGATGCCGAACCCCAAGCTCGGCACCGTGACCATGGACGTGAAGGGTGCCGTCACCGCCGCCAAGGCAGGCCAGGTTGAGTTCCGCGCCGAGAAGGCCGGGATCATCCATGCCGGCATCGGCAAGGCGAGCTTCGGCGCCGAGGAGCTGCTGGCCAATGCCCGCGCCTTCTGCGACGCCATCCAGAAGTCCCGCCCGACGGGCGCCAAGGGCACCTTCGTAAAGAAGGCCGCCGTGTCCTCGACGATGGGCGCCGGCGTCAGTGTCGACGTGAACAGCCTGATCGGCTGACGAGATACGCTCCGGCTTCGGCCGGAGCGGGCAGGCGGCGCCCCAAAGGCGCTGCCGCAACCTGTCGGAGATTGCAGGTGTCCCGGCCGAGGCCGGGACGTAATGGGTGCTCCTACCCGCCAGCATGAGACGGGGAACCGAGATCCGCACGCCAGGCAATCCCTGGCGGGCATGGCTTGGCTTTCCGGCAACGACAGGCGAACGGGGTGAGGGGATGGTCCCTTCGCCCCCGTGTGAACCGGTCGGGGCCCTTCCAGAAGGTTCCGACCACCGACGGAGACGTGACGTGGACCGTACGGAAAAGCGCGCCTTTGTCGACCTGATGGGTTCTGTCTTCGCGCAGACCTCCTTCGTGCTTGTCGCCCAGAACAATGGGTTGACGGTCGCGGCGGTGGACGATCTGCGCCGTAAGATGAAAGCCGCCGGGGCGACATACAAGGTTGCGAAGAACCGCCTGGCCAGTCTCGCCCTCGACGGCACCCGTTTCCAGGGCATCTCGCCTATGCTGAAGGGTCCGACCGCGCTCGCGTGGTCTGTGGATCCGGTGGCTGTGGCGAAGACCGCCGTGGAGTTCGCCAAGGGGAACGACAAGTTCGTGATCCTGGGCGGGGCGCTCGGAACCCAGATGCTGAACGTCGATGGCGTGAAGGCACTGGCCGAGCTTCCCTCGCTCGATTCGCTGCGCGCATCGCTCGTGGGTCTGATCCAGACCCCGGCGACGCGCATTGCCGGGGTGGTTCAGGCCCCCGCGGCGCAGCTGGCACGGGTGCTGAAGGCATACGCAGAGAAAGACGCTGCGTAAGGGCCGACGGCCTATCCTCAGTTAATGAGCTCCGCCGCGATGTCGCGGTGGGGTTGTCAAGCCACAGTCAAGCCATTAGATCATAGGAACACACACATGGCCGAACTCGCAAAGCTCGTCGAAGAGCTGTCCGCTCTGACCGTCCTGGAAGCCGCCGAGCTTTCCAAGATGCTGGAAGAGAAGTGGGGCGTCTCCGCTGCCGCTCCGGCCGCGGCTGCCGCCGCTGGTCCGGCCGCGGCTGCCGCGCCCGCCGAAGTGCAGACTGAATTCACGGTGACCCTTGCCGCCATCGGCGACAAGAAGATCAACGTGATCAAGGAGATCCGGACGATTACGGGTCTTGGGCTGAAGGAAGCCAAGGATCTGGTCGAAGGCGCGCCGAAGGTCGTGAAGGAAAATATCTCGAAGGACGAGGCCGACAAGATCAAGAAGGTCCTGGAAGAAAACGGCGCGACCTTCGAAGTCAAGTAAGGGTCGTTTCGCCACGTGTCGGGGCTCCGCGCCGGCACTGGCGAAGGTATTTAAAGTCGGGGAGGGTGGCAATCGAGGTCGGTTGCCGCCCCTCTCGCCGTTCCGGGGGCAGGGTGCCTTTTGGAATGCTTGCGGGGATGGTTTTTGCCGGCGCCGGGATTTGCCCGTTCGCCAGGATAAGGAAGCGGGACAGGCATGAACGCTATCAGCAAGTCGTTCACGGCACGCAAGCGGATTCGCAAGAGCTTTGGGCGGTTGCCGGAAGTCGCGCCGATGCCCAACCTGATCGACGTGCAGCGCGCCTCCTATGCGTCGTTCCTTCAGATGGAGACGCATCCGGACAGCCGCACGAATACGGGCCTCCAGGAAGTCTTCAAGTCGGTCTTTCCGATCAATGACTTCGCCGGCCGTGGCCGCCTGGAGTTCGTCCAGTACGAGCTGGAGGAGCCGAAATACGACGTCGAAGAGTGCATCGCCCGTGGCCTGACCTATGCAGCGCCGCTGAAGGTCAAGCTGCGCCTGATCGTCTGGGATCTGGACGAGGACACCGGAAGCCGTTCGGTTCGCGACATCAAGGAGCAGGATGTCTACATGGGCGACATGCCGCTCATGACGGATAACGGCACCTTCATCATCAACGGCACCGAGCGCGTCATCGTATCCCAGATGCACCGCAGCCCTGGTGTGTTCTTCGACCACGACAAGGGCAAGACGCACAGCAGCGGCAAGTACCTGTTCGCCGCGCGCGTCATCCCTTATCGCGGCTCCTGGCTCGACTTCGAGCTCGACGCCAAGGACATCTGCTACGTGCGTATCGACCGCAAGCGCAAGCTGCCGGCGACGACGCTGCTGTACGCCCTCGAATCCGCCCACATCGAGGCCCGTCGCGCCGCCGGCGAGACGATCGAGCCCGGCCAGGTGCGGGGCATGGATGCCGAGGAAATCCTCAGCCACTTCTACGGTCAGGTGCCTTTCACGCGCGGCCCCAAGGGCTGGTCGCGCCCGTTCGACCCCGACAGCTTCCGCGGCGTAAAGCTCGCCGAGGCGCTGGTCGATGCCAGCAACGGCGAGATCATCGCGGAGAAGGACTCCAAGCTCACGGCCCGCGCCGCGCGCAAGATCGCGGAAGCCGGCACGACGGAAGTGCTGGTCGGCCGCGTCGACCTCATCGGCCGCTACGTCGCCGAGGATCTCGTGAACCCGGAGACGGGCGAGATTTGGGCCGAAGCCGGTGAGGAGCTCGGCGAGAACAAGCTGGTACTGCTTGAAGATGCCGGCAT
>JAQGHY010000158.1 GCA_028291455.1 Rubritepida sp.
GGTGCGCGTCGTAATCCTCGGCGGTCGCATCCGCCGGCAGCGGCGCCTGGGTGGCGAACCGCCAGCCGGCCTCTGCCAGCCGCGGGTCGGGCGCCGCGCCCTCAGGCATCGAGGAATCGCCCCAGCCGGCCTGGACCGTCCAGCCGGCCAGCGGCGCCATCGCCACCTTGGATCGGAGCTTGAACCGCAGCAGCTTGGTCATCAGCATCTCGGCCTGGGCGGCTTCGGCATCGACCAGCAGCCGGTCCGCCTCGGCCGTCAGGAAGAAGTCGGCGAGCCACTTGCCTTGCGGAGTCAGCAGCGCGGCCCATACGGCCTTCCCGGGCGCGGCTTGGGCCACGTCGTTGGAGATCAGGCCCTGAAGGAAGGCGATGCGGTCCTCCCCTGTCACTTCGAGGACGGCTCGGTCGGCGAGGGTGGCTATGGGCATGCCTGGAATGTGGCGGCTAAGCGCAGGGGGTTCAACCGGTTGCGATTCTGCTAGAGGAGGAATTGTGCAGATCCTCTTCATCACCTCGACGCGCATCGGCGACGCCGTGCTCTCCACAGGGCTGCTCGACCATCTGCTGCGGACCCACCCGGGGGCGCGGATCACCATTGCCTGCGGCCCGGTGGCTGAGGGCGTCTTCGCCTGCATGCCGGGCCGGGAGCGGACCATCGCGCTGACCAAGCGCCGCTGGTCGCTGCATTGGCTGGAGCTCTGGTGGCAGGTGGCGTTCCGGCGTTGGGACCTGGTGGTTGATCTGCGCGGCTCGGCCATTGCCTGGCTGCTCTGGACACGGCGGCGCGCGGTGATGCGCGGCGGCAGACGGGCCGGGCACCGGCTGCAACACATCGCCGAGACCCTAAGCGTGACGCCTGCCCCGCGCCCCGTCGTCTGGTTCAGCGCCGAGGACGCGGCGCGCGCGAAAAGCCTGCTGCCGGATGGTCCCTTGCTGATCCTAGGCCCGACGGCGAACTGGCATGTGAAGATGTGGCCGGCCGAGCGTTTCGTCGCACTGGCCGATCGCCTGACGCGGGTTCTCGGCCCTCTTCCCAAAGCGCGGATCGCGATTCTCGGCGGGCCTGGCGAGCAGGAGCGCCGCATGGCCGCGCCCGTCTTAGAGGCACTGCCCGACGCCGTGGACTTGGTCGGCAAGCTCTCGTTGCCCGAGGTCGCGGCCGTGCTGGCACGGACGGATCTCTATGTCGGCAACGATTCCGGCCTGATGCATATCGCGGCCGCGACCGGCGTACCGACGCTCGGCCTCTTCGGGCCTACCCCCTCTGATGAATACGCACCGGTCGGTGCCCGGGCCCAGGCCGTCCTAGCCGATGGGCCGCTGGCTATCACGCCCATGGTCCGGTTGGAGGTCGAAACCGTCGTACAAGCTGCGGAACAGTTGCTTGCGCCGGTGCCGGCATGAGGCTCTCCGCCCTGGTCGTCGCGCGCAACGAGGAGGCTCGGCTGCCCGCCTGCCTCGCCAGCCTGGGCTTCGCGGATGAGGTCGTCGTGGTGCTGGACCGCAGCACCGATGCCAGTGGCGAAATTGCGCGTACAGCCGGCGCGGTTCTCCTTCAAGGCGAATGGACGCTGGAGGGTCATCGCCGCAACGCCGGCATCGCCGCCTGCTCGGGCGACTGGGTGCTGGAGGTGGACGCCGACGAGCGCATCCCGCCCGAACTCGGCGCCGAAATTCGCCGCGTGATTGAGGCCAGCACCGACGCCTTCCACCGCGTGCGCATCGACAACTATGTCGGCGAGCGCCTGATCCTGCATGGCTGGGGCGGCAGCTTCGGCACGACGCTCAAGCCGATCCTCTTCCGCCGCGGCGCCAAGCATTGGCGGGCCCAGCGCGTGCATCCAGGCCTCGATTGGACGGGTACCGAGGGCGCGCGCATCACGGCATACGGTATCCGTCATGAGGTGGATCGCGACATTTCCGACATGCTCCGCCGGCTCGACCGCTACAGCAGCGCCAAGGCGGCAGACCTGCTGGAATCCGGCGATATCGGCACGCTCGGCAACAACATCCGCCGCTTCGTCTCGCGGACCTTCAAGTGCCTGGTGGGCCGCAAGGGCTACAAGGAAGGCGGCTGGGGCCTGCTGATCGCGCTCTGCGCCGGGCTGTTCCCGCTGCTCTCGCACCTCAAGGCGCGGCTGGAGCCGGAGCGCCACCGGAATTGAGGATCGTCCTCGCCAACGAAGGCCCACGCATCGAGGCCGACGCGGTCGGCACGCGGCCCCTGGGCGGCGCCGAGACCGCGGTGGCGCTGCTGGCCCAGGAATTCACCCGGCGCGGCCTTGATTTAACCCTGCATTTCGAGGGCGAGGCGACGGCCCTCCCCGCCCGTGCCGACCTCGTCATCGCCGCCCGCGTGCCGCGCCTGTTCCGCGAATTGCCGGAGGGCCGCCGCGTCCTCTGGCTGCACAATCCGGCCCGCTACCTCCGCAAGCCGCGGCATGCCTTGCCGCTGCTTCGCGCGCGCCCCGTGCTGGTGACGCTCGGCCCGCATCACGCCGCCACCGTGCCGTGGTGGCTGCCGGGCCCGCGCGCGCAAATCCCCCTCGCCGTCGCGCCGCCCTTCGACGAACCTACGCATGAACGCACGCCGCCCGCCCCCGTCGCGCTCTTCACCTCCAATCCCATGCGCGGCCTCGACGCTTTGGCTGCACTTTGGCCGCGGATCGGCCTGGGCGAGTTGCACGCCTATTCGGGTGCGGCGACCTATGGAGGCGATACGCGCATAGCCGATCGCGCTGCGCCCATCCTCGCGCAAGCCGCCGCGACCGCAGGGGTGCGGGTCTTCCCCCCCGTCGCGCGTGCCGAGTTGCGCCAGAAACTGCTCGCCGCCCGCTGCATGCTCTACCTAGGCGACGAGGGTGAAACCTTCTGCCTGGCGCTCGCCGAAGCGCAGGCGGCCGGCCTGCCCTGCGTGGTGATGAATCGCGGCGCCGTGGCCGAGCGGATCAGTGATGGCGCGACCGGCATCGTCGCGCGCAGCGAGGCGCAGTTCATCGAGGCCTCGCGCCACATCCTCTCGGACGACACCGCCTGGCTCGCCATGCACCGCGCCGCCCTCGCCCGCGGCCCTGGCCCAAGCTGGGGCGACGTAGCCGCGCGCTTCGAGGCGCTGGCGTGATCCGCCTCGCCAATATCATGGCCGGCGCCGTGCATGGCGGCGCCGAGGCATTCTACGAACGCCTCACCCTCGCGCTGCACAATGCGGGCGAGGAGGTACTGCCCATCATCCGGCGCGACACTGGACGCGCTGCGAAACTCGCCGCGGGAGGCCTCAAACCCGTGGAGCTCCGCTTCGGCGGCCCGCTCGATATCCTGACGCGCCCCCGCCTCGGCCTGGTTCTGCGGAGCTTTCAACCCTGCGTCGTCATGGCCTGGATGAACCGCGCCGCCAGCAAGACCCCACGCGGCGACTGGACGATGGTCGGCCGCCTCGGCGGCTATTACGACCTGAAGTACTATCGGAATTGCGATCACCTCGTCGGCAACACGCGCGATCTCCGAAGCTGGATCGTGTCCCAGGGCTGCCCCGAGGAACGCGCGCATTTCCTCCCCAACTTCGCCACCGACCTCGCCGGCGCCACCCCCGCTGACTTGCCGGGCACCGCTCCTCGCCTGCTCGCCATGGGCCGCCTGCATCGCAACAAGGGCTTCGACACGCTGATCCGCGCCATGGCGGAGGTCCCCGGCACCACCCTTTGCATCGCCGGCGAAGGGCCGGAGCGTGCCGCGCTGGAAGCCCTCGCCCGCGAATGCGGTGTAGCGGACCGCGTGCATCTGCTGGGCTGGCGCGACGATATCGGCCCGCTGCTCGCCGCCTGCGACATCTTCGTCTGCCCCTCACGCCACGAGCCGCTCGGCAATATCGTGCTGGAAGCCTGGTCCGCCTCCCGCCCCGTCATCGCCGCCGCCGCCCAGGGACCGACCGAGTTGATCCGCGACGGCGAGACCGGCCTGCTGGTGCCGGTCGACGCCGTGGAACCCCTCTCCGCCGCCATCCGCACGCTGCTGGCAGACAAACCACGCCAAGCGCAGCTCGCCGCCAATGGCCGGACCGAGTTCGAAAAGGACTTCGCCGAGGCCCCGGTCCTCGCGCGGTGGCGCGATTTCCTGCACAAGGTCCAGCGATGAGGAACCAGACCCCATGTGCGGCCTAGCCGGCTTCGCCCTGCGCGCGGGCGCGACCCTGCCCGCCGCCGCGCTGGAGGCGATGACGCATGCCCTGGCCCATCGCGGCCCCGACGGCGCCGGGCATCACATGGCCGGCGGCGTGGCGCTCGCGCATACGCGGCTTTCGATCATCGACCTCGTGACCGGAGACCAGCCTCTCTTCGCCGGCGGCGCGGCCCTGGTCGCGAATGGCGAGATCTACAACTACCGCGAGCTGCGCGAGGACAATCAGCTCGTCTGCGCCACGCAATCCGATTGCGAGCCGCCGCTGCACCTCTACCGGCGCGATGGACTCAACTTCGTGGACAACCTGCGCGGCATGTACGCCATCGCCATGCACGACCGCGCGACGCGACGGCTGGTGCTGGCGCGGGACCCCTTCGGCATCAAGCCGCTTTATATTGCCGAGATGCCGGAAGGCGTCGCCTTCGCCTCCGAGCCGCAGGCCCTGATCGCCGGCGGCTTCGTCCAACCCCGCATCCGCACCGAAGCCCGTGACGAGTTGCTGCAGCTGCAGTTCACCACCGGCGCCGAGACCATCTTCCAGGGCATCCGCCGCCTGCTGCCCGGCGAGACCCTCTGCATCGCCGACGGCAAGATCGTGGAGCGGCATCGCCGCGTGGCCCTGCCCGAAGGCCCGCCCGAGACCATCACGGAGGAAGCCGCCCTCGCCCGCCTCGACAAGGCGCTGGAGGAGAGCGTCATGCTGCATCAGCGCAGCGACGTGCCCTACGGGCTATTCCTTTCCGGCGGCACCGATTCCGCGGCGATCCTCGCGATGATGGCGCGGCTGAACGAGAAGCCGGTGATGGCCTTCACGGCGGGCTTCGACGTGAAGGGTGCCGCCGACGAGCGCGGCGCCGCCCGCCGTGCGGCCGAGGCCGCCGGCGCCCACCATGTCGAGGTTCTCGTGAGCGAAGCGATGGTCTGGCGCCACCTGCCGGAGATCGTCGGCGCGATGGACGATCCGGCCGCGGATTACGCCATCATACCCACCTGGTTCCTCGCGCAGCGTGCCCGGCAGGACGTGAAGGTCGTGCTGGCCGGCGAAGGCGGCGACGAGATCTTCGGCGGCTACGGCCGCTATCGCGCCGCCATGCGGCCCTGGTGGCTCTGGGGCCGGGCGATGCGAGCCCGCGGCACCTTCGATCGGATGGATGTGCTGCGCGCCGAGCCGCGCTTCTGGCGCGACGGCATCGCCGCCGCCGAAACCGAGGCCGCGATGGGCGGGCGCTCCCGCCTCCAGGCGGCCCAGGCATTGGACTGCGCGGACTGGCTGCCGAATGACCTGCTGACCAAGCTCGATCGCTGCCTGATGGCGCATGGCGTCGAGGGGCGGACGCCCTTCCTCGATTCCGGCGTGGCCGCCGCCGCCTTCCGCCTGCCCGATGCGCTGAAGGTGCGGAAGAACACGGGCAAGTGGCTGCTGCGCGAGTGGCTCGCGCGCCACTTCCCCTCCTCCGAGCCCTATCGGCCGAAGCAGGGCTTCACCGTGCCGATCGGCGCCTGGATCGAGCGCCGTGCCGATGTGTTGGGGCCGCTGGTGGCCAAGCAGGCCGGCGTGGCCGAGCTCTGCCTACCTGGCCGCGTGGAGCAGTTGTTCCGGCATGCGGCCGAGAAGCGGCCGGGCGCCGCCGCCTGGCACTTGCTCTTCTACGCAATCTGGCACCGCCGCCACATCGAGGGGCGCCGTGCCGAGGGCGATGTGTTCGAGTTCCTGGCCTGAGGAAAGCCGTGACGGGTCGCCGCCGGAATACGTCTATTCGCCGATGTTGAGCAGAGCCCCGCGCACCCGCGCAGCCTGGAACTGCCGCATGAACACCCAGGCCATCGCGGCGAGCCAGGCCCCGTCCAGCAGATAGGCCGCGGCGAGGTGGCCCCAGGCGACGGTTCCATGGGTCAGCGCCTCGCGCATTCCCTCGAAGACATGCGAGGCCGGCAACGCGAGCGCGACCGGCTGCAGCCAGGCGGGCAGGATGCTCACGGGGTAGAAGACCGCGGCGAAGGGCGTGATGCCGAAGAGCACGGACCACGCCAGCGTCTCCGCCCCGGCGCCGTAGCGCAGGATCAGCGAGGTCACGCCCAGGGCCACCGCCCATCCCATGATGATAAGCGCCGCGAAGAAGCCGACCAGCAGCGCGCCGAGGGCGAAGATGTTGAAGGCATAGAGATACCAGGCCAACAGCATGGCCGGCACCACGCCGATGAGCGTCCGCAGCACCGACATCACCGCGAGCCCCGCCACCAGTTCCCCCGGCCGCAGCGGCGAGACGAAGATATGCCCCAGATTGCGCGACCAGATCTCCTCCAGGAAGGAGACGGAGAAGCCCATCAGGCTGCGCAGCGCGCCCTCCCAGAGCAGCACGCCGCCCAGCAGAACGCCGGCCGCGACGCTGCCCAGGTTGTTCTGCACGCCCGCGAGATAGGCCGTGATGAAGCCCCAGACGATCATCTGCAGGACCGGCCAGTACATCAGCTCGATCAGGCGCGGCGGCGAGCGGCGGTAGAGCGCGAGGTGCCGATAGACGAGGCCCCAGACGCGGCGCAGCGAGGGGTTCATTGGGCCGCCTCCGCCCGCGTGCCCCGGGCGATGTCGAGGAATACCGCTTCCAGATCTTCGCGCCCGAAGCGCTCGACCAGCTCGGCCGGGCTGCCCTGGTCCACGACCTTGCCTTGCTTGAGCATCAGCACATGGTCGCAGAGCCGTTCGACCTCGCCCATATTGTGGCTGGCGAGCAGGATGGCGCAGCCGGTCTGCGCCCGGTAACACTCCAGCCAGGTACGGACCCAGTCGCCGGTATCCGGGTCGAGGCTGGCGGTCGGCTCGTCCAGCAGCAGCAGGTCGGGCCGGTTGATGAGCGCCTTGGCCAGCGCGACGCGCGTCTTCTGCCCGGCCGAGAGCTCGCCGGCGGGGCGGTTCAGCAAGTCTGTGAGCTGGAGGTCCTCGGCGAGTTCCGCGATCCGCGCCTCGGCCCGCTTCACATTATAGAGATGCGCATAGACGCGCAGGTTCTCCGCGACCGACAGCCGGTTTGGCAAAGCGATATACGGCGAGGAGAAATTCATCCGCGCCAGCGCCGAGAACCGGTCCTTCTCCATGTCGTGGCCGAGCGCGGTAATCCGGCCAGAGGTCGGCACCAGCAGCCCCAACAGCATGGCGATGGTGGTCGTCTTGCCCGCGCCATTGCCTCCCAGCAGCCCGTAGGTGGCGCCCATCGGCATGGCGAAGGTCAGCCCGTCCACTGCCGGAGGGCGGCCGGGGACATAGGTCTTGACGAGGTTTTCGACGATCAGGGCTTGGGTCACCCGGAGGATATGCGGCGCTTGTGCCGCGGCGTCACCCCCGGGCGCTCCGATCGGGCGCAGCAACTTCCGTCTTATGGAGCCAGGCCCGACTTGCGCGCCCCGCGAGACCCGTCACATTGCCGCCAAGCCAGACGGAGTCTCCCATGCCACATTTCGATCTCATCCTGCGCGGCGGCCAAGCCGTCCTGCCCTGGGGCATCGAGCCGCTGGATGTCGGCGTCCGCAACGGCCGGATCGCCGCCATGGGCGCGCTCCGCACCAGCGAGGCCACGCAGGAGATCGACTGCCGGAACCTGCACGTGCTGCCCGGCCTCATCGACGCCCATGTGCATCTGCGCGAGCCGGGCGACCCGGCCGTCGAGACCATCACCACCGGCACGAAGGCCGCAATCCTGGGCGGGCTCGCCGCGGTGTTCGACATGCCGAACACCTCGCCCTCCATCACGGATTCGGCCCAGCTCGCATGGAAGCGCGCCTATGTGTCCGAGCAGGCCTGGTGCGACGTCGGGATGTATGTCGGCGCCTCCAAGAAGAACATCGCCGAGCTGGCCGACCTCGAACTAGAGGACAATGTCTGCGCGGTGAAGGTCTTTGCCGGCTCCTCCACCGGCGACCTGCTGATCGAGGACGACGCGACGCTGGAGGCCGTGATGCGCTCCGGCCGCCGCCGCATCTGCTACCATTCCGAGGACGAGTACCGCCTCCAGGCCCGCAAGCCGCTCTACACCTCGGGCATGCCGCACCGGAACCACATGGAGTGGCGCGACGTCGAGACCGCCATGCTTGGCACCAGGCGCCTCATGGCCATCGCCCGTAAGACCGGCCGGCCGGCGCATATCCTGCATGTCAGCACCGGCGAAGAACTCGCCTACCTCGCCGACTTCAAGGACATCTGCTCGGTCGAGGTGCTGATGAACCACCTCACCCAGACCGACGAGGCCTATGACCGCCTTGGCGGCTATGCCGTGATGAACCCGCCGATCCGCGAGCAGCGCCACCTCGAGGCCGCCTGGGCCGCCGTGCGCAACGGCACCGTGGACGTGGTCGGCAGCGACCATGCCCCGCATTCCCGCGCCGCCAAGGAGCGCCCCTGGCCCGATACCGCGGCGGGGCTGACGGGCGTGCAGACCATCGTCCCCGTGATGCTGGACCATGTGAGCGCTGGGCGCCTGAGCCTCGTGCGCCTCGTGGACCTCATGTGCGCTGGCCCGGCGCGGATCTACGGTGCGGTGAACAAGGGCCGCCTGGCCGTGGGTTACGATGCCGACTTCACCCTGGTGGACATGGCGAAGTCCCGCGAGATCACCAATGATTGGATCGCCAGCCCCTGCGGCTGGACGCCCTTCGACGGCTACCGCTGCCAGGGCTGGCCCGTGGGAACCATCATCCGTGGGCATGTCGCGATGCGTGACGATGAGGTGATCGGCCAGCCGAAAGGCAGGCCCGTCGCCTTTCGCTGAAAAGTGCCCAGGCAAAGCTGAGCGCCTACGCAATTATACGCGCTTGACCGGGCCGCTAATATTGGGACTTTCATGACCTTGTGAAATGAAGGTCGGCTCATGGCGACGGCGATCCAACTACGGCATGAAAAAACCGGACGTGTGAAGATCGGTTACTACGGATTTTCCTGGACCACGCTGTTTTTTGGCTTCTTCCCGGCATTGACCCGGGGAGAACCGCTGATCTTCGCGCTCGGATTCACGACCAGCATCGTTATCACCTTGTCCATCTCCTGGTTCGCCTGCCTCATGCTCTGGCTCGCATGGGCTTTCGTGTTCAACCGCGTCTACACCTGCAAGCTGATCGGCAGAGGATACGAGATCGTTGATCCCGCCGGCGGCGGAATGGCGGCACGGATCGGGCTCGGCATCGCGGCACGAGCCTGATCCCGGTCACAGCCCGGGCCACCGCCGCGTCCGGTCCGCCTCCTGCTCAGAGGTCAGGCTAACGGGCCCCTGCACCACCCCGGCCACCATCGGAACGGTCAGCGGCCGCGTTACCCAGCAATCGATGCTGCCTATGCTGCGGGTGCAATAGGGCGGCGGCCCGGGCGCAGCCTCGGCAGGCCCGCAATAGGACAGGCCCCGGTCCAGCCGCACCACCGAGCAGTCCCGGCCCGTCACGCCCGAGACGAGGATATCCGGCACCGTGCGCCCCACCAGCGTCAGCGACGCCACGTTCACCCCCGCCGTCGCCACCAGCGCGGGGCCATCGCAGCCGGGCAAAAGGAACGTCAGGAGGAGGAGGAGATATCGCACGGGACAGAGGAAACACCGGGAAGCCTTAACGCCATGCGAACGTGCGGCTATACCCCTCCTCCCTGAGCACGAAGGCCCCTGCACTTGCCCGATCTGATCGACGAGGTTGACGAGGAGATTCGCGCCGAGCGCGCGCGGAGGCTCGCCCAGCGCTATGGCGGCCTTGTCGCCGGCGTGGTCCTGGTTGCGATCGCCGGGATCGGCGGCTGGGAGGGCTGGCGCTGGTACGAGAACCGCCAGTCCGGCCAGGCCGCCCAGATATTCCTGACCACGGCGCGGGACGCCGCGGCCGAGGGCGCGGATCTGCGCGCGATGGCCGAGCGGTTCGGCGCCATCGCCCAGGACGCCCCGACGGGATACCGCACCATGGCACGGCTGCGCGCCGCCGCCCTCCTAGCCGAAACCGGCCAGACTGAAGCCGCGCTGGCCGCCTACGACGCCCTCGCCCGCGATGCCGGTACTGACCAGCTCTATCGAGACCTCGCCACGGTCATGTGGGGACTACATGCGCTCGATACGGGCGATGCCGCGCAGATCGAGGCACGGCTGACGCCGCTCGCCGTACCCGGCGCCGTCTGGCGCGCCTCGGCCCAGGAGGTCCTGGCGCTGGCCGCTCTCAAGCTGGGCAATACCGAACGGGCGCGCGGCACGCTCCAGTCCCTGTTGGGCGACGCGGCGGCACCGCAGGGCGTGCGCGACCGCGCGGGACGACTGCTGCAAGGATTGGGAAGCTGATGCGCGACGGTATGAAACGCCCCCTGGGTCGCCGCCTGGCGCTGCTGGGCGGCGCCGCCCTCTTGGCGGGCTGCGACAATCTGAAGGACATGGCCGACGACCTGCTGGGCACCACCAAGGTGCCGCTCACCGGCGAGCGCCATGCTGTGCTCACGACCGAGCGTGAGGTTACCGCCGACGAAGCCGCCCGTTCGCGCCCCTTCTCGCTGCCCGCGCCCACGCTCAACCTCGATTGGCCGACGGCGGGCGGCACGCTGAGCCATGCCCCGGGCCACCTCTCCCTGCCGCGGCCGATCGGCGAGGTATGGCGCACCTCGATAGGGACTGGCACCAGCTACCGGCGCCGCCTCACGGCTTCGCCCCTCGTGGTGGGCGATACGATCTACGCAGTCGACGCCTACGGCTGGGTCACTGCGCTGGACGTGCCGCGCGGCGCCCGGCGCTGGCAGATCGATACCCGTCCCCGCCGTGACCGCGACGGCGCGTTGGGCGGGGCGATCGCCTTCTCCGACGGCGTCCTCTACGTCGCGACCGGCTTGGCTGAGGTCATGGCGCTGGACCCCGCCAACGGCGACATCAAATGGCGCGCCCCGTTGCCGGCCCCTGCCCGCGGTGGCCTGACCGTCGCCGGCGCCCGCATCCTGGTGCCCACGGTCGAAAACCAGCTCTACGCCCTGTCCACCGAGGACGGGCGGCGCCTCTGGAACTTCCGCGCCACGCCCGTTACGGCGCTGCCGCTCGGCCTGCCTAGCCCCGCCATCGAGGGCGATGCCGCCGTCTGCGGCTTCGCCTCGGGCGAGATCGTCGCGCTGAACCTGGCCGACGGCCGGGTGCTGTGGAGCGAGAGCCTGGGCACCACGCGGGGCGGCGTCTCGATCGCCGATATCGGCGCGATCACGGCCATGCCCGTGATCGATCGCGGGCGGGTCTTTGCGATCGGCATGGCCGGTGCCGCGACCTGTCTCGACCTGCGTTCGGGACGAAGGGTCTGGGAGCGCGAGGTCGGCGGCACGCTGACGCCGAGCATGGCGGGCGACTGGATGTTCGCGCTGACGCGCGGCAACAACCTGATGGCTTTGACGCGCGACGATGGCCGTATCCGGTGGATCACCGAACTTCCCGGCTTCCAGAACGAGGCCCGCCGCCGTAATCCCATCACCTGGGGTCCGCCGGTTCTGGCGGGTGGCCGCCTGCTGATCGCGGGCAGTCATTCGCAGCTCTTCGAGGTGGATGCCGGCACGGGCGAGATCCTCACCCGGCTCCGCCTGCCCGACGGCAGCACGCTGCAGCCCGTTGTCGCCAATAATAGCGTATATCTTCTGACGGATGGCGGGACGGTCGTCGCGCTTCGTGGAGTAGGGTAAAAATGTCCAGTTCTGACGATTCCAGCGCCGAGAGGCGGGGGAGTCAGTATCGGCACCGCGACACCTCCGGGCTGCCCGTGGTCGCCATTCTCGGCCGGCCGAATGTCGGCAAATCCTCGCTGTTCAACCGGCTGGTCGGCCGCCGCCTCGCTATCGTGGACGACACGCCTGGCGTGACGCGCGACCGCAAGGAATTCGAGACCATGATGGCCGGCCGCAACCTCCTGCTGGTGGACACCGCCGGGCTCGAGGAAGCGGCACCGGAGACGCTCTACGGCCGCATGCGCGCCAGCTCCGAGGTGGCGCTCGAGGAATCCGACGTCGCCGTCTTCGTCGTGGATGTCCGCGCTGGCATCACGGAATCGGATCGCGCCTTCGCCAAATGGCTGCGGCGGGCAAACCGGCCGGTCATCCTCGTCGCCAACAAGGCCGAGGGGCGCGGCGGCGCGGCGGCCGCAATGGAAGCCTATGAGCTCGGCCTCGGCGACCCGATCGCCGTCTCGGCCGAGCACAACGAGGGCATCGCTGGGCTGATGGAGGCCATCGCCGAGCACCTGCCCGAGGCCGAGCCCGAGCCGGAGGAAGGCGAGGCCAAGCTGCTGCGGCTGGCCATCCTCGGCCGCCCAAACGCGGGCAAGTCCACGCTGCTCAACACGCTGCTGGGCGAGGAGCGCATGATCACCGGCCCCGAGCCCGGCCTGACGCGCGATTCCATCGCGAGCCAGTGGCAGGACGAGCAAGGCCCGATCCGGCTGGTCGACACGGCCGGCATGCGCAAGCGCGCGCGCATCAATCACCGGCTGGAGGAGATGAGCGTCGCTTCTTCGATCTCCGCGCTGCGCGAGGCGGAGGTCATCATCCTCGTGCTCGACGCGCTGCTGGGGCTGGAGGAGCAGGACATCCGCATCGCCCGCCTGGCCGAGCGCGAGGGCCGCGCGGTGGTGATCGCGCTGAACAAGTGGGATGCTGTGGAGGATCGCGCGGCCGCCCGCAACCGGGTTTCGGACACGCTGGAGACCTCGCTGAACCAGCTGCGCGGCATCGAGGTCGTGAACATCTCGGCTGCCACCGGCGCCGGCGTGGAAGACCTGATGCCCGCCGTGCGGCGCACGCATGAGCGCTGGAACCGGCGCATCGGCACCGGCGCGCTGAACCGCTGGTTCGCGACCATGCTGGAGAAGCACCAGCTGCCGCTCGTCGAAGGCAAGCGGCTCAAGCTGCGCTACGCCACCATGCCCAAGGCACGGCCGCCGACCATCGTCATCTTCGGCACGCGCGCCGAGAAGCTGCCGCTCGACTACCAGCGCTACCTGCTGAACGGCTTCCGCGAGGAATTCGAGATGCCGGGCGTGCCGATCCGGCTGCAGCTTCGCGGGACGGAAAACCCCTACGCCGACGCCGAGGAGTAACGCCATGGGCCAGGCATACGAGGAATTTCGCGCGCTGCATGAGGCGCCGGGCTGTTTCGTAATGCCGAACCCATGGGACGGCGCCTCGTCCGTGCTGCTGGCGCGCGAGGGCTTCAAGGCGCTGGCCTCGACGTCGCTGGGCATCGCCTTCGCGATGGGCGTGCCTGACGGGCGCGCGGCGCTGAGCCGCGAGGTCTCGATCGAGAACGCGGCGATGATCCACCGCCTCACCGGCCTGCCGGTGAATGGCGACCTGGAGGACGGCTTCGGCCCCTCCCCCGAGGATTGCGTGGCGACCGTGGAGGCTTCCATCGCGGCCGGGCTGGCCGGCCTCGGCATCGAGGACACGACCGCCGATCCGGCAAATCCGATCCACGAATTCGATCACGCGGTGGCGCGCATCAAGGCCGCCGCGAAGGCGGCGCGCGGGCGTATCCTGCTCACGGGGCGTACCGACAATTTCCTCAACGGCCGGCCTGATCTGGACGACACCATCCGCCGCCTCGTCGCCTTCGCCGAGGCCGGCGCCGACGTGCTCTACGCTCCGGGACTGCCTGACATGGCCGCCATCGAGGCGGTGGTCCGGGCCGTCGCGCCGAAGCCGGTCAACATCGTCTTCGGACCGCGCAGCGGCGTCGTGCCCCTCGCCGTGCTGGAAGCCGCGGGCGTGAAGCGCGTCTCGCTCGGCGGCGTGCTGTACCGGCATGCCATGGGAGCGATGGTGGGCGCCGCGCGCCGCCTCAAGGCAGGCGATTTCGACATCATGGCCGGCGTGCCCAGCAGCGCGGAGATCACCGCGCTCCTGCCGAAGCTTGGATAGCGAACCCGGTTGGTCCGCCCCCTCTTGGAGATTGCGCCGCCTCCCCGCAGTATCCGCCCGGAATAGCGGCGGCGCGCGGTGCGCTACCGGATTGCCGGGTGCGAGCCAGATTGCGGCGCCCGGCGCTTGAGGGCGGGAAACTCATGATCAACAAGATCGTCGACACGCTCGCCGAGGCATTGTCCGGCGTGAAGGACGGTTCCACGGTGCTGATCGGCGGCTTCGGCAGCGTCGGCCAGCCGGATGTGCTGCTGGATGCGCTGATCGAGCAGGGTGCGAAGGACCTCACCTGCGTCGCCAACAATGCCGGCACGGGGCATGTGGGGCTGGCCCGGCTCATGGAGCTCGGGCGCGTTCGCAAGATCATCTGCTCCTTCCCGCGCAGCCAGGGCAGCGTCGTCTTCGAGGAACTCTACCGCAACGGGAAGATCGAGCTGGAGATCGTGCCCCAGGGCACGATGGCCGAGCGCATGCGCGCTGCCGGCGCCGGCATCCCCGCCTTCTTCACCGCGACCTCGCACGGCACCCTGCTCGCCAGAGGCAAGGAGGAGCGCGAATTCGGTGGGCGCAAATACGTGATGGAACTGGCGCTCAAGGCGGACGTCGCCCTGATCGAGGCGTGGCAGGCGGATCGCTGGGGCAACCTGACCTACAATCAGTCCGGCCGGAACTTTAACCCCGTGATGGCGACGGCCGCGGACCTCACCATCGCGCAGGTGCAGCACATCGTGGAGCTCGGCGCGCTGGACCCCGAGAAGGTCGCAACGCCCGGCCTCTTCGTGAACCGGGTCATCCGCGTCGATCGCGGCGCGCCCTGGGTGTAAGCCCGCATTCTCCCTGAAGCTCAGGCGTGGCAGGACACTCGTGGCAGGGCGCGCCGCCAATAGAGCGGCGCCTCGAGTTCCGCCGCAGCCGCGCGCGCCCGGGTTTCCTCGTAGGGCATCACCTCGCCAAGTACCCGCGACAGCAGCGCCATCGTCGCTTCGCCGGCCTTGATCAGCGGCAGCCGCGGCGTCGGCCCGCAGAGGCCGAGCAGGTGCAGGGCGGCCTTCACCGGAACGGGATTCGTCTCGGCAAAAAGCGCCTCGTGCAGCGGCGCCAGCCGGTCGCGCAGCTCGGCGAAACGAGTGCCGTCGCCCGCCCGCCACGCGTCGTGGAGTGCTGCGCATAGCGCGGGCGCGACGTTGGCCGTGACCGAGACGCAGCCCACGCCGCCCATCGCAAAATAAGCCGCCGCAGTGCCGTCATCGCCGGTGAATTGCGGGAACTCGGCACCGCAAAGCCGCCGCAGCCGCACCGGCCGTGCAAGATCGCCCGTCGCGTCCTTGATCGCCGCGATCGAGCCCTCGTTCCAGAGGCAGGCGACGGTCTCGTCGGTGAAACCAACCGCCGCGCGCGAGGGCACGTCGTAGAGCATGATCGGCAGGCCGCTGCGTGCCGCGATGGCACGGACATGCGCTCGCAAGCCGTCCTGCCCCGGCCGCACATAGGGCGGTGCCGAGACCAGCAGGCCGGAGGCGCCGGCATGTCCCGCATTCTCGGCAAGGCAGACGGCGGATTCGGTGCAGGAGGCGCCGACGCCGGCGATCACCGGCACGCGCCCGGCCACGGATTCCACCACGGCGCGGATGGCGCAGGCCTGCTCCTCCGGCCGCATGGCGGGGGCCTCGCCAGTCGTGCCGCAGACCACCAGGGCGGTGGCGCCGCGCAGCACCGCGCGGTCGGCGAGATGCGTCAGGGCAATCAGATCGGGGCCCGGCAGGTCGGCCTCGAAGGGCGTCACCAAAGCGGGCACGTAGCCGCGCAGGCCGGCGAAGGATGCGGTGATGGGCATGATGGAACTCCCTCTCATCGAGTGCCGAAACGGCAGAGCAGGAGCACCGCTCCGTCGGTTCCGGCGCTGAGCCGCACGCGGGAAAAGCCATGGGCATGCAGGTGCAGGCGCAGCCGGCGCGCGGTCTTCACGGCGGCGCCGCGCAGCATGAGGACCAGGCGTCCCCCCTTGCCGAGCGCGCGGCTCGCACTTTCGGCCACTTCTTCGGCCTCCGCGCGGGTGACGATGGCGGGTGCGACCACGAGGTCGGCTGGCTCAGGGTGCCGGGGCGGGACAGTGACCGTCACCGCCGAGCGGCAACCATGCCGCAGGGCGGAGCACAGCAGCTCCGGCCCGCCGCGCACCAGAAGGACCCGGTCTTCCGGCCGGGCCTCGGCCGCATCCAGCATGTCTGCCGGGGGAGGCTCCGGGTTGGGGGAGTTCGTCGTCTGGGTTCTGGACATGGCGGGAAGATGGGGCCGGGCCGCGTTTCGGAGCGATGCGGATCCTCGGCTTCGCCCGTAAGGGACGCATAAGCGCGCCGCTAGAGCGCGTCGCTGGACCTGGGCGCAATGCGGGCTTAACTTTCCCGTTCGAGGAGAAAAACGCCATGGCCTATAGCCGCACCGATATGGCCGCAAAGGCCGCCGCCGATATTCCGGAAGGCTGGGTGGTCAACCTCGGCATCGGCATGCCGACGATGATCGCGAACGAAGTGCCGCTCGAGCGCGAGGTGATCTTCCAGTCCGAGAACGGCGTGCTGGGCATGGGCCCCGCCCCCGCGAAAGGCCATGAGGACCCCTGGCTGATCAATGCCGGCAAGGCGATGGTCACGCTGCGTCCCGGCGGTTCCTTCTGCCACCATGCCGACAGCTTCGCGATGATCCGCGGCGGGCATATCGACCTTTGCGTTCTCGGCGGCTTCGAGGTCGCCGAGAACGGCGATCTCGCCAATTGGGCGACCAGCGAGAACGACACCGCGCCGGCCGTCGGCGGCGCCATGGACCTCGGCGCCGGGGCCAAGCAGCTCTGGGTGGTGATGGACCACACGACCAAGGACGGCCGCCCCAAGGTCGTCGAGCGTTGCGGCTATCCGCTGACGGCGCTGGGCAACGTGTCGCGCGTCTATACCAATCTCGCCGTACTCGACATCGTAGCTGGCGTGGGTTTCGTGGTGCGCGACATCGCGCCGGGCATGAGCCTGGAAGAGCTCCAGGCCCTGAGCGGCGCCAAGCTGCATTCGCAAGGATGAGCACCTCCACCGCATCCGGCGTCGCGCCCTTCACGAGCGACCGCGCCGATAGCATCGAGATGATCCGCGACTCCGCGCGCGGATTGCTCGGTACGGATATGGCGCGCGCGCGCAAGCTGCGTTTCACCGAGCCTGGCTTCGACACCGCCTTGCTGCGCCAGATGGGCGAAGCGGGCTGGATCGGCCTCGCCGTGTCCGAAGAAGCCGGCGGCACGGGTCTCGGCATGGCCGAGATGATCGCCCTGGCCGAGGAAATGGGCCGCGCCCTGGCGCCTGAACCGCTGATTGGCTGCGCGCTTTCCGCCCATCTGCTCGCAGCTGCCGGCGAGACGGCGCTGCTGGGCAAGCTCCTTGCCGGCGAGGCCGTCGTGCTGACCGCTTGGCAGGACCGCGCCAATACCCTCACCCCCGCGACCGGCGCCGATGGCGCGCGCAATTTCGTGAGCATGGCCGCGGGTGCCACGCATATCCTCTGGCCGGTGTCCGAGGGCGGACGCCTGGCGCTGCACCTGCTGACGCGCGACGACGTCGAGATCGTCACGGAGTCCACGCAGGATGGCGGCCATGTCGGCACCATCCGGCCGAAGAGCTTCGCCGGTTCGCATATCGCTGACGATATCGGCACGGCCATGGCCGAGGCGCTGGACCGCGCGGCGCTGGCTACCGCCGCCTCGCTGCTGGGCGGCATGGAAGCCTCCTTCGCGATGACGCTGGAATACCTCCGCACGCGGCAGCAGTTCGGCAAGATCATCGGCACCTTCCAGGCGCTTCAGCACAAGGCGGCGGATGTGAAGATGCAGGTGGCGCTGACCCGCGCTTCCATCGAGCAGGCGGCCGCCGCGTTGGATGACGGCACCAGGGGCGACGCTGCCCATGCCATCGTCAGCCGCGCCAAGGCGCGCGCCAGCGACGCCGCGATGCTGGTGGCCCATGCCTGCGTGCAGCTGCATGGCGGCATCGGCTACACCGACGACTACGATGTCGGCCTCTACATGCGCCGCGCCATGGTGGCGGTGCCCGCCTACGGCGGCGCCGCGCTGCATCGACGCCGCTTCATGGCCCTCGCGCCGGAGACCGAAGAATGAACGACATGCCAGACGCGGCACCGCGCATGCGGATTGCCGAGGAGCGCCACGGCGCCGTGCTCGTCCTGACGCTGGACTATCCCGCCCGCCGCAATGCGCTGGCCGTGCCGCTGCGCCAGGAGCTCGAGAACGCGATCGAGCGTGCCTGCGGCGACGGGCAGACGCGGGCCATCGTGCTCACCGGCTCCGGGGGCGTGTTCTCCGCCGGCGGCGACATTTCCGGCATGAACATCGAGACCATCTATGACGGGCGCGACCGCATGCGCCGCACCCATCGGATGGTGCGGCTGATGGCGCGCTGCAACCTGCCGCTGGTCGCGGCCGTCGAGGGTTGGGCCGTCGGCGCCGGGCTCTCGCTGGCGCTGCTTTGCGACACCATCGTCGCCGCGGACGATGCGCGCTTCATGGCGGGCTTCCACAAGATCGGGCTGATGGCGGATATGGGCATGCCGGCCCTGCTGCCCGCCCGCATCGGCGTCGGCCGCGCACGCGACATGCTGCTGCACCATACGCAGTACCTCGGCAGCGATGCGCTGGGGATCGGGCTGGTCGATTACGTCGTGCCCAAGGGCAAGGCGCTGGAGGTCGCGCTGGAAAAGGCGCAGTTCCTCGCCAAGGAGGCGCCGCTGCCGATCGCCTATACCAAGCAGTGGTTCGCGGACGACCTCGAACGCGCGCTGGCGCGCGAGGCGGACTTCCAGGCGGCGCTCTTCGTGACGGAAGACCACAAGGAGGGACGCGCGGCTTTCCTGGCCAAGAGAAAGCCCTCCTTCAAAGGCCGCTAACGAACGAAGGTGCAGGAAACTAAGTTTCCTGCCAGGGAGCGCGAGAGGCGGAGCCTCTCGCTTGTGAGAGGAAGCCACCAAATGAACGCCATCACCGGCCGCGAGCCCGAAGACCTGAACGCCCTCCCCGACGACGCCTTCCGCGCGCATATCCTCGACTGGATCGAGGCCAACTCTCCCGCCGAGATCCGCAATCCGGAAAAGCGCCTCCATTGGGAGGAGAACAAGGTCTGGTACTTCAAGCTGGCCGAGAAGGGCTGGCTCTGCCCCGGCTGGCCGCGCGAATTCGGCGGGCTTGGCCTGCTGCCGGCCAAGCAGATCATCTTCACCGAGGAGCTGGAGCGCTACGGCTGCGCCCGCTGCAACGACCACGGCATCATCATGCTGGGCCCCCTGGTGATCCGCTACGGCACCGAGGCGCAGCGCAACTACTTCCTGCCCAAGATCCTGAGCGGCGAGCACATCTGGTGCCAGGGCTATTCCGAGCCGAATTCCGGCTCCGACCTCGCCTCGCTGCGGACGGAAGCGGTGGATGCCGGCGACCACTATGTCGTGAACGGCCAGAAGACCTGGACCACGCTGGCGCAGGACGCGAACTGGATCTTCCTGCTCGTCCGCACGGATAAGGCGGCGAAGAAGCAAGAGGGGATTTCGTTCCTGCTGGTCGACATGAAGACGCCGGGCATCACCGTGCGCCCGATCATCAATCTCGAGATGCATGACGAGTTCTGCGAGGTCTTCTTCGACAACGTAAAGGTGCCGAAGGAGAACCTGGTCGGCCAGCTCAACAAGGGCTGGGACATGGCCAAGGCGCTGCTCTCCTTCGAGCGCATTTACCTCGGATCCCCCCGCCAGAGCGCCTATGCGCTGACCCGCCTGCGCCAGCTCGCGGAGCGGATGGGCGTGGCGGAGGACGCGCTTTTCGCCGACCGCTACGCGCGCCACCGCTGCGATCTCGAGGACCTGAAGGCGCTCTACAGCCGCTATGTCGAGGTGCTGAAGCAGGGCCGCCCGCTTGGCGCCGACGTCTCGCAGCTCAAGGTCATTCAGTCCGAGCTATTCCAGCGGATTTCCGAGTCGATGCTGGAAGTAGCGGGCGAGAATGCCGGGCTCTTCGCGCCGATGGAGGGCAACCGCAACCTCAACCCCGGTGGGTTGTACATCCAGGCGCGGCCCACCTCGATCTATGGCGGCACCAACGAGATCCAGCGGAACATCCTCAGCAAGAATGTGCTGGATCTGCCGGGCTAGGCTCAGCGCTTGAGCAGCAGTTCCGCCTCGGCCATGGACTGCACCACGGTCAGGGTGCGGTGCGTGTAGCTCAACGAGCAGGCGCGGACCCAAAGCGGAAAAGTCGGATCGGGCGAGACATAGACGGCGCGCGTGCCGGCGTCGCGCCCTCGCGCTACCTCCTCATAGGCCGTGGCAAAACGGGCCACCTCGTCGTGGCTAACCGTGCCGCGGTAAACGCGCAGGTCGAAAAGCCAGTCGTACAGGACGGCTTCGGGATGTTCCCGCAACCAGCCATGCATTGCGGCGCCATAGGCGAGGTCGTCGGTGTTGAGGGCACAGCACAGGGCCAGCCGCTGCCGGCTCGTCTGCACATCGACCCTCACGTCGCGCCGGCTTCCATGTCGCGTTCCCCTCAGACAATGGGAAGATACATGACCCCGGCCGGTTGACCAGAAGTCGGCAGCGACAAAGGATCGCTTACCCCGGGGTGAAGGACCACGCGATGACCGAGCTTTGGCAACTGGACGCGACGGAGGTGGCGCGGCGCGTCCATGCCCGTGAAGTTTCGGCGCGGGAGGTGACGCTGTCAGCCCTCGGACGGCTCGATGCGGTCAATCCGAGGCTCAACGCGGTCATCCAGTTCATGCCGGAGCAGGCGCTGGCTGCCGCGGAGGTGGTGGACCAGGCGATCGCCCGCGGCGAGACGCCCGGGCTGCTGGCCGGCGTGCCCGTCACCGTGAAGGTGAATACCGACCAGGCGGGCTTCGTCACGACGAATGGCCTGAAGATCCAGAAGGACCAGATGGCGGCGGCGGACAATCCAGTCGTCGCCAATCTCAAGCGCGCCGGGGCCGTCATCATCGGGCGGACCAATACGCCGGCCTTCTCGGTGCGCTGGTTCACGTCGAACGACATCCATGGCGAGACCTTCAATCCGCGCGACAAGGGGCTGACGCCGGGCGGCTCCTCCGGCGGCGCGGCTTCGGCGACGGCGGCGGGCATCGGCGCGATCGGCCATGGCACGGATATCGGCGGTTCCGTGCGCTATCCGGCCTATGCCTGCGGCATCCACGGGTTGCGGCCCACGCTGGGGCGCATCCCCGCCTGGAACCCGAGCGGCCCCGACCGCGATATCGGCCCCCAGCTTATGGCCGTGAGCGGCCCGCTGGCGCGAACCATTCCCGATCTGCGGCTGGCGCTCGCCGCAATGAGTGCGCGCGATCCGCGCGATCCCTGGTGGGTGCCGGCGCCGCTCGAAGGGCCGAAGACGCCCAAGCGCGTGGCGCTCTGCGTGGCACCGGAGGGAATGAAGGTCGCTCCGGTCATCGCTGCGGTGCTGCGGGATGCCGCCGAGCGGCTGCGCGCGGCCGGTTGGGAAGTCGAGGAAGTGGCGAGCGTGCCTCCGCTGCGCGAACCCGCGCGCCTGCAGGCGCAGCTCTGGCTGGCGACGTTGCCGCGCGGCGGCATGGCGGCGGTGGAGCGCGAGGACGAGGCGACATCGCTGGCCGTCTACCGGCATATGGCTGGGCTTAGCGGGGCGCCGGGCCTCATCGACTTTCAGGACGCGCTGACCGCGCGGGTCGGCTTCCTGCGCGAGTGGATCCTGTTCTTCGAGCGCTATCCTGTGGTGATGCTGCCAGTCTCGGGCGAGCTGCCCTTCGCCAACCACGCGGATCAGAACGGTGCGGAAGCTTTCGCAGCGATCATGGAGGCGCAGCTGACCCAGGTGGGCCTGCCGCTGCTGGGCCTGCCCGGCCTCTCCGTCGCGACGGGGTTGGCGGGAACGGCGCCGCTGGGCGTGCAGCTCATCGGCGGGCGTTACCGTGAGGATCTCCTGCTGGCGGCGGGCGAGGACATCGCGGCCGCGGGCACGCCGCCCTCCCCGATCGACCCGAGCTGGGATTAGAGGGACTTTGCGCGCTCTCCTCCCTCTGCTGATGCTCGCTGCCTGCGCCGCGCCTCCGCGCTCCGGGGGCACGGGCGGCTGCGATGGCCAGGTCCAGATACGCAACCTGGCCCCGGTTGCCGTGGAGCAGCTCTATGTCAGCCCGACCGGACCGACGAATTGGGGACGGGATTTCTTTGCGACCACCTCCCTGCTTCCCGGAGCAACGCAAACCGTGCGCGTTCAGCCCGGCGACAATGCAGTGCGCGTGGTCTTCGTGAATGGGCGCGCGGCGGAGATCGCGGCGATGGATGTCTGCGCCACGCCGATCCTGACGATCCAGCCGAACGGGCTGCTTGTCGGCCGTTGAGTCCTACCGCCGGAATACAACCGTAGATGGGATTTTGCCGGGATCAAAAGACGACTGCGTTTCGAACGTTCGGCACAGCCTCAATATTGGCACAATATCATATTTTTGAGGCTTTCATTCGGCTGCAGTAAGCCTGTACATGCCTTTATCGCCCGCGGAGAACGTCGAGCATCTCGCTCGCAACCGCAGCGAAAGCCATAAGGGTATTTTTTGATGATTGTCGCTTTTTCGGTACTTCCGATCCGCGGCCTTGATCGAAGCCGCTTCGCTACCTTGCGGAGGGTCTGACATGCGCAGCACCCTCCCACTGCTTCTCGCCGGAACTTGCCTGGCCATCCTGCCACTGCTGGGTCCGACCGGCGCGGCGCTGCCGACCAATCTGGAGGGTATCCGCATTTGCGTCGCGCAGGACGCCGGCGCCGCCACCCAGCCACGCGATTGGCTTGGAAGCCTGCACGGCTGGCAGGACAGCCCGCTCGTGCTCGCCTGGCGGGCCAGCCTGGCCGCGTTGAAGGGCAAGCCGAGCCCCTGCATGCGTTAAGCGGCGACCTCGACTTCACCGGTCGGACAGAACGCCAAATACCCGCCTACGGCTAAGCCGTGGCGGTGCTTTGGCAACTGCATGAGAAACCGGCCCGAAGGGCCGGCTTCATCAGACCTTGCGTGCGAGAGTCGGGATTTCCTCGCGCAGACGAAAGCGCAAGGCCGACCAGGTGGCGTCGAGCGCAACCTGCGTCACCGGAAGCAGCCCGGCCTGGGTCAGCGGCTCCCAGCCATGCTCGCGATCAAGATCGGAACGGACCGGGCCGTTCTTCTTGGGATAGGCGAACCAAAGCCGGCCGCCCACCCCGTAAAGGTCAAGCGCGCGAGCCGCGACGCGGCCGAGGGAGGCCCGATCCGCCGCGAAAGCGAGGATCAGCTCCGGCTCGGAGGCCGTGGATGGGGGCAGGCCGTGCTTGAGCCCGGCCGGCGGTTCGAGAATAGCGCATACCATGCCGGGCTTGAACCCAAGCTTACGGGAGATGGTAGCTGGAATGGCAACGTCAATCAGCGGTTACTCCGGCGGCTCTGGCCACCGGCCCCCAAATGGAATCCTGCGCGCGGATGGTGGCGGCGAGTTCCGTCCGCGTCCCCCCGATGGGTTCAGCCGAAAGGGCCCGCAACCGTTGTACCACCGCAGCGTCACGTGCCACCGCGATGGCCGCTGCCTCCAGTTTAGCCAGTACCGAGTCAGCCATTCCGCGCGGCCCCATCAGCGCCAGCCAGGTCTCGGCTTCGAAGCCGGGCACTGTCTCAGCTACTGTCGGGGTCTCAGGCAGAATGGCCGACCGGGTACGGGAAGTGACGGCGAGCAATCGCACTCGCCCTTCCCGCACCAATGGCAATCCGATGACAGCGGCCTCTACATAGACCTCCACGCCACCGTTAAGCAATTCCGGAAGTGCACCCGCTGCCCCGCGAAAATGAACGAAGTCGCAACGGGCACCCACCGAACGGATGAGCAATTCCAGCGCCAGATGAGACGCGGATCCGGCCCCTGGTGTCCCGCAAGTGCTTGGACGCGCTTTAAGAAGCTCGATCAGGTCGCCGAGTGTCCGGACCCCCTGACCGGGCGGCCCGAGCACCAGAAGAGGTAAGCTTGCAAAGCGGCTTATGGGGGTCAGGTCCGCTTGTGGGTCATAGCCAAGCTGCCGAGACAGATGCCGGCTGAGGATAACCGTCGCGGATGTGACCACGCCGAGCGTGTTTCCATCCGGTGCCGAGCGCGCAACCTCCTCGGCAGCGACGTTGCCCCGTGCCCCGGTACGATTCTCAACGATAACCGGACGGAACAGGGTCCGGCCCAACGCCTCGGCGAAAACGCGGGAGATCAGGTCCACGCCACTGCCCGGAGGCAGGCCTACAAGGAGCCGGATCGGCTGCCGTCCGTCTGGCGCCGTGATGGCAACCGGCGGTGCCGCTGCGGGTTGAGCTAGGGCACATGGCGTTACGAGCGCCAAGGCGACGGCCAGGGCCGCGCCAAGCGTGCAGCCGATCGGCAAGGTCGGACGAAGCGTTTTCACGAGGCCTTCCTGCCGAGGATCACGGCGAAATCGCGGTTTTTGGCGGGTTTGAGCTTAGGGCGGGCACAGTCACGTCACATGGGGAATGGGTCAATCAGATTTCAGCCGCGTCCAGGCGATCTTCCGGGGCATCCACCCAGCCACGAGACTGCTTGACGTAGTTGCGAGCCCTTCGCAATGGCGGAAAACCGCGCCTCAGCGGCTGAGAACCTCGGCAGAGTCGGATTGACGCAACTGCGAAGTGACGCCTAGAAAAGACCCGAAGAATGCATAGCCGGAGCTGAGTTCAGATGATGGCGCAGAGCGCATGAGTGACCCGCGAGAGGTCGGAATGGTAGGCCGCAACTCCAGCGGCAAGATCGTCCAACGGCCCCTTTCGCCGCATCTGCAAGCTTATGACATGTGGCAGATGTCGAGTGCGATCTCCATCATGCATCGTATCACCGGCAGCGCTTGGTCGGCTGGCACCTTGCTTTTGGTCTGGTGGCTGGTGGCCGCCGCGACCGGCGAGGACGCCTTCGCAACCGTCCAGTGGTTCATGTCCTCCTTCCTCGGGCTGCTGATCCTGTTCGGCCTCACGGTTGCCGCCTGGTTCCACACGCTGGCCGGCATCCGCCATCTCGGCTGGGATGCCGGCTACGGCTACCAGATCCCCACCTTCTACCGGACCGGGCGCATCGTCCTGATCGGCACGGCGGCGATGACGGTCCTGACCTGGGTCTTCGTTCTGATGTTCTGGGGCTGAGCGGCATGGCAACCGAAACATCTCACCAGGAACCAATGCGCTCCGCGCTCGGGCGGGTCCGTGGCCATGGCTCCGCGAAATCAGGCACGCATCACTGGTGGATGCAGCGCGTCACCTCGATCGCGCTGCTGCCGCTGACGCTGTGGTTCGTATACAGCATGATTAGGCTGGCCGGCGCCTCATACCTGGACACGCTGTTCTGGATCGCGCGCCCGCTGAACGCGGTGCTGATGATCTCGCTCATTGCGCTGACCTTCCACCACATGGCCAACGGCCTGCAGGTGGTGGTCGAGGACTACGTGCACAACGAATTGGCACGCATGGCGACAGTCCTGGTGATCAAGGGCGCCTCGGCGCTGCTGGCGCTGGCCTCGACCTTCGCCGTGCTGCGGATCGCCTTCGCACTGTAGCGCGGACGACGACTAAGGCAGTGCGGATCGCACTGCCCGATTGAGTGTAGGCCGGGATGTTCCGGCGGGATTTTCGGGAGCGCCCGGCCGCGGCCGGTGGCTCCAGCAAGAGCGGATCGGGTCGATGAACGCCATCAGCAAGCCGGCCTTCGGGGCCTATCGCGTCGTGGACCACACCTATGACGTCGTCGTGGTGGGCGCCGGCGGCGCGGGGCTTCGCGCCACCTTCGGCATGGGGGCCTCCGGCCTGAAGACCGCCTGCATCACCAAGGTCTTCCCAACGCGCAGCCATACCGTGGCCGCGCAGGGCGGCGTCGGCGCCGCGCTCGGCAATATGGGCGAGGACGATTGGCGCTGGCACATGTACGACACCGTGAAGGGGTCGGACTGGCTCGGCGACCAGGATGCCATCGAGTATATGTGCCGCGAGGCCATTCCCGCTGTCATCGAGCTCGAGCATTACGGCGTGCCCTTCAGCCGCACAGAGGACGGCCGCATCTATCAGCGCCCCTTCGGCGGCCACATGAAGGAATACGGCAAGGAGCCCGCGATGCGCGCATGCGCCGCGGCCGACCGCACGGGTCACGCCATCCTGCACACGCTGTATCAGCAGTCCCTCAAGCACGGCTGCGAGTTCTTCGTCGAGTATTTCGCGCTCGACCTCATCATGGATGACGAAGGCGTCTGCCGCGGCGTCATCGCCTGGAACCTGGAAGATGGCACGATCCACCGCTTCCGGGCGCAGAAGGTCGTCCTGGCCACCGGCGGCTATGGCCGCGCCTGGTTCTCCTGCACCTCCGCCCATACCTGCACCGGCGACGGCGGCGGCATGGTGCTGCGCGCCGGGCTTCCCCTGCAGGACCAGGAATTCGTGCAGTTCCACCCAACCGGCATCTACGGCGCAGGCTGCCTCGTCACCGAGGGCGCGCGCGGCGAAGGCGGGTATCTCACCAACTCCGAGGGCGAGCGCTTCATGGAGCGCTACGCCCCGACCGCGAAGGACCTCGCCTCGCGCGACGTCGTCTCGCGCGCCATGTCGGTCGAGATCCGCGAGGGCCGTGGCTGCGGGCCGCTGAAGGACCACATCATGCTCCACCTGGAGCATCTGGGCGCCGAGATCCTGCATGAGCGCCTGCCCGGCATTTCCGAGACAGCGCGCGTCTTCGCCGGCGTGGACGTGACGAAGGAGCCGATCCCGATGCTGCCGACCGTGCATTACAACATGGGCGGCATCCCCACGAACATCCACACCGAGGTGCTGCGCCCCACCGCGACCGACCAGGACGCGATCGTGCCCGGTCTTATGGCCGTGGGCGAGGCCGCCTGCGTCTCGGTTCATGGCGCCAACCGCCTCGGCACTAACTCGCTGCTCGATCTCGTGGTCTTCGGCCGTGCGGCCGCGCATCGGGCCGCCGAGACGATTAAGCCCGGCGCTTCGCAGCCGCCGCTGCCCGCCGGTGCCGCCGACGGCAGCCTCGCCCGCTTCGACCGCGTCCGCCACGCCAAGGGCAGCACCGGCACCGCCGAGCTGCGGCTTGAGATGCAGCGCACCATGCAGGAGCACGCGGCCGTTTTCCGCAGCTCCGAGTTGCTGCGCGAGGGCGTCGAGAAAATGAAGAAAGTCCATGCCGGCATGAGCGACCTGCGCGTAACCGACCGCAGCCTCATCTGGAACAGCGACCTGGTCGAGGCGCTGGAGCTGGACAACCTCGTCGGCAATGCGATGACGACGATCGTTGGCGGCGAGGCCCGCAAGGAAAGCCGCGGCGCCCATGCCCAGGAAGACTATCCAAATCGCGACGACGTGAACTGGATGAAGCACACCCTGGCCTGGATGAACGAGAAGGGCGAAGTCAGCCTCGACTATCGCGATGTGAAGATGCGGACACTGACCAACGAGGTCCAAGTGTTTCCGCCCAAGGCACGGGTGTATTAGTTTCGATGGTAACCTTCACTCTTCCGAAGAACTCGACGATCACCAGCGGCAAGTCCTTCAAGGCACCGGCCGACGCCACCAAGGTCAAGGCCTTCAAGATCTACCGCTGGGATCCGGATGACGGG
This sequence comes from Rubritepida sp., assembly GCA_028291455.1. Lineage (GTDB taxonomy): Bacteria > Pseudomonadota > Alphaproteobacteria > Acetobacterales > Acetobacteraceae > Roseococcus. The sequence goes on from JAQGHY010000158.1 coordinate 27,767, forward strand.
GCAAACCCGCGCACGGATACCTACGAGCTCGATCTCGACAAGTGCGGGCCGATGGTCCTGGACGCTCTGATCAAGATCAAGAACGAGGTCGACAGCTCGCTGACCTTCCGGCGGTCCTGCCGCGAGGGCATCTGCGGCTCCTGCTCGATGAACATCGACGGGCTGAACACGCTGGCGTGCCTGAAGCCGATCGACGAGGTGAAGGGCGACGTGCGCATCACGCCGCTACCGCATCTGCCGGTGGTGAAGGACCTGGTGCCCGATCTCTCGCAGCTCTACGCGCAGTACCGCAGCATCGAGCCCTGGCTGAAGAGCGACACCCCTCCCCCGCCCGACGAGGAGCGCCGCCAGTCCAAGGAGGAGCGCGCCAAGATGGACGGGATGTGGGAGTGCATCCTGTGCTTCTGCTGCTCGACCTCCTGCCCGAGCTACTGGTGGAACAGCGACCGCTATCTCGGCCCGGCCACGTTGCTGGCAGCCTATCGCTGGATCGCCGACAGCCGTGACGAGCGGACCGGCGAGCGCCTTGATGCGCTGCAGGACCCGTTCAAGCTATATCGCTGCCACACCATCATGAACTGCACCCAGACCTGCCCCAAGGGCTTGAATCCGGCGAAGGCAATTTCCGAGATCAAGACCCTGATGCTCGAACGCAGCATTTAAGACGATGGCGTTCC
>JAQGHY010000169.1 GCA_028291455.1 Rubritepida sp.
GGAAATGCGGATGCGATGACCTTCCTGAACTGGGAGGCCAACTTCCTCGTCGGTCGCTTTACGAGCGAGGCGCAGGGCTTTCACGCCCATGATGGTGCCACCTATCTGCTTGCCATCAGCGACCCCACGACCGATGCCGCGCCCTATACGACCTGGGCGGAGATCGGCGCGCAGACGGAAGCGCGCGGCTGGAGCAACGGCGCGACGGGATGGGAGCACAGCCAGGGCGATTACCCCCAGCTGGCTCTCGCCACGCTCGCCGGCATCTATCACCTGACCGGCTCTGCCGAGGCCAAGGCCGCCTATGACACGCTGATTGCCGATGCCGCGCCGTTCTCCGGCACCAGCGACTACGAGCGCGACCCGACCTTCGCCATCACGGCGCCGGATGCGTCGTCGCCGCAGACACCGGTCGTACAGGACCCGGGCCATTCCAACGCAGCGCCGGACCCCACATCCGGTCTGGTGGTTGCGGCGCCCGTGGGTGAAGTCGTCTCCCTCGCAGCCGTCGTGGGGGCGGACAACTCGAACAGCACCCCGGTCGCCGGGGACGTGAACGGCGTGGCTCAGGATCTCGCCGCCAGCCTGCTCACCGCCCCCGACGACTCCTTCTCGTTCAGCGCGCAGCCTGCTGGCGAGACGGACACTGGCAAGCCGGACGTGCTGCCCGCCGCCGTCCCCCAGGACGCCAATCAAGCCGCCGACCACATCCTTCCGCTGGTGGACGGCGCACCTGTGGGCCAGGACCTGGTCGATCATCAGGCTTCGGCCGACGCTGCCTACATGGCGGCGGTGGAGCTCGATGGGCTGGAGCATGCGAATGCGGCCTTGCTGCCGCACACCGACGCCATCTTTTCATAGTGAAGCGATAATCCGGAAGCGGGCTGCTCCATTCGGAGCGGCCCGCGTCTTCCGCCGCGACGGCCCGTCGCGGTGATTTCAACGCGGCCGAGGATCATTGATCGTGTCTTCCCCCACGAGCCCGTCAGTCTGGGGACTAGCGCGACCGGACCGCGCCGCCAGAGCTGCGCCACCACCGCCTGCACAAAGCCACCACCATGATCATGTCGTTGAGCGTGACTTGGCTCAGGGTGAAATGCTGCTCGCCCTCCATGAGGCTGGACCCGACGAAGACCATTGTGGATCGCGGCGCCGCTACCTGCAGGGTTGGCCGGTCAGCATTTCCTCTTCGGCAAACCCGTGCTCACCGAGCCAGCGGATATCTAGGGAGCACCGATCGATGGATCCGGCCGCTCCATCGTGGCCGCTATGGCGCGCTCCAACTCGGTGATCGCGAATGGCTTGGCTACTATCGCACGGTCGGCGAGATCAGGCGGAATCCCGGCGGCGCCATAACCGGTGCTGAAGATGAAGGGGACGCCGCGTTCCTGAAGCGATCTTGCGAAGGGGAAGGACTGCTCCCCCTGCAGGTTCACGTCGAGCACCGCGAAATCGAAATCCGTGCGGCTCGCTATGTCGAAGGCGCTTCGCAAGCGCGCGGCCGATGCGACGACATCACAGCCAAGCCGCGCGAGCATGTCCTCGATCAAAAGCGCAACGACAACCTCGTCTTCGACGACGAGCACGCGCAGTCCCAGCAGAGAGTTCATTCAATCAGCGACGCCAAGGGAACCTCGATCCGACAGCGGAGCCCGCCCGGTTCGAACGCCAGGGCCGCCTTCCCCGCCAGCTCTCCTTCGACGCAGCGCGCGATCAAAGTGGTTCCAAAGCCTCGCCGCATGGGGGCGACCACATTCGGCACATCCTGCTCGAACCATCGGAGGGACAATGTCTGATCGGAATCCTGGGCCGTCTCCCATGCCACGAGGAGGCTTCCCCCCGGCGTCGACAGGGCGCCGTACTTGGCGGCGTTCGTCGCCAGTTCATTGAGCACCATCGTAAGGCTGAGCGCGGCACGAGGGCTCAGCTCGACAGGAGAGCCTTCAATTCGCACGGACCCTTCGCCATTCCGGTAGGGCGCGATGAGATCGTGAACCAGGCTCCCCAGTGACGCCGCCGTCCAATTGCGCTTCGTAAGCAGATCATGAGCCTTGGCCAAGGCCAGGACTCGCGCCTGAAAGGCTGCCAGGAAGTCTTCCACATTCGACGTGTGCTTGCCGGAATGTACGGCGAGCGACTGGACCGTCGCGAGCGTATTCTTGACGCGGTGATTCAGCTCGTCGATCAGGCCCTTCTGCCGTGTCTCAGCCTCCTTACGGTCGGTGATATCGACCAGCATGTTGACGGCGCCGACAACCCTGCCGGCTGCGTCGAGAAGCGGCGTCGGATATGGAAGGAAGGGGATGCGGCTCCCGTCCGGACGCTCGGCAATCGCTTCATAACCCCGCACCGGACGGCCCTCTTTCAGGGCAATGGCCATGGGGCAATCATCGTGCGCCATTGGCGTTCCATCCGGCCAGAGGAGCCGCCAGGTCACGCACCACTGGTCAACTCCAAGCTGCGGTTCCCGCCCGGCGAGCTCGGTGGCGGCGCGATTGAAGAAGGTGATCCGCCCCTCCGCGTCCGTCGTGTAGATCGCGGCCGGCAGGGCCTCCAGGATTTCGCGCAGGCGCCGTTCGCTGGCGAAAATTTCGTCCTGCATGCGCCGTCGCTCGGTCACGTCCTGCATGACGCGGACGGCATACAGGAACCGGCCATCATGGTCGCTGACGGAAGAACTGAAGACATCCAAATGCGACAGGGATCCATCGGAGCGGATCGCTCGCTTCTGCGTGGTATAGCTGGGCAGTTCGCCGCTGACCTGACGCTGGTAGAGCTCGGCCTCCCGGTAGCGGTCCTCCTCATCCCTGACCTCGATGAGGCTGGTGGCCAGCAGCTCCTCACGGGAACGACCCATGATCTGGCAGAGGGCATCATTGACGCGAAGGTAGCGTCCGTCCCTGTCGACTTCCGCAATACCCACCGGCGCGGCCTCGTAGGTGGCGGCCAGACGCACGTCGCTTTCACGTTGCTTGGCTTCGGCCTCGCGCAATCCGGTTATATCGGTTGTGAAGCAGCGGGTATTGACCAGCTTGCCGTCTTCGAAGCGCCCGTTGGATGTGATCAGCACATGCCGTGTGGAGCCGTCCTTCGCCCGCAGCCGGGCCGGGCAACGATCGAGCTTTTCACCACCGGACAGACGTCCAAGAATATCGGCGATCACCGGCGCATCGACATGAAATTCGGTGATGGGACGGCCAATATACTCCTCGGGCGCATATCCGAGCAGGTCGAGTTCGGCCTTGTTGGCACGCAGAATGGTGCCGTCACCGCTCACGATGTGCAGACCGACGGCGCTGTTCTCGAAGAAGTCGTCGAGATCGTCGCGCTGGCGGACCACCTCCTGCTCCAACGCCTTGCTTTTGGTGATGTTCTGGATGCAGTTGATGGCGCCCTGGATCCTGCCGTCTCCATCGAAAAGGGCGCGGATGTTCACGAGTGCTGCGATGCGGCTACCATCGGGCCGTTCGATGAAAACTTCGGCGTTCCGGGTCGGCATCCCAGTCCGAACAGCGTCGGCCATTGGAGTTTCGGCGTGTGGAAGCGGGCTTCCATCCGGCCAGTAAAGCCGGTGCGAGCCGCAGAAGCGCGCACGCTCGACCTTCAGGTTCGGCTTGCTTCCCCAGAGCTCGGCCGCCTCGGCATTGTATATGACCACCCAGCCGTCCTCGTCGCAGACGTAGACAGCGCCAGGGATGGCATCCAGCACACCCGCCCCACCAGCAACGAGGGCATCGAATTGAGATTTGCCCTGCCTGCTGACGGAAGGAATTTCAGCGTCGCCGAGCATCATCTGGCTCCAAACGCCTCGTTCAGGGGGCGCAAACAGTTCTCCCGGATCAGAGCTGATTTCCCCGAGGGAGAAAATGCTGGCGGAGAACAAACATGCCAGTTCCTAGGTTGATTTTCCAGTGCCTAACCTCGGCGATGGCGTCCTACGCCTAGAGCGTAGGGTCCAGGCAGGAATTGCCTTTGCAAGAGCAAGGACTTCCGCCCCGACCGGTCAGCCGATCAGACTTACATAAAATTGTATCGACGGCGCACCACGACTTACGTTTGAGGGAATTCTGGCCCGACGGCGGGGCGGCGCCAGGCAAGAGGGGCGAACCAGACCCCTCTCCCTTGCCGCTGCTGCTTCACGCCACCTCGGGCAGCCGGTCGATCATCTTGTCGAGCGTCATCGGGTAGTCACGCAGACGCACGCCGGTTGCGTTGTACATCGCATTGGCAATGGCCGCGCCTACGCCGCAAAGGCCCAGTTCGCCCACACCCTTGGCCTTCATAGGCGAGGAGATCGGATCCACCTCATCCAAGAAAATAACCTCCTGGTGCGGGATGTCTGCATGGACAGGCACCTCGTAGCCCGCCAGATCGTGATTGACGAAGAAGCCGTGGCGCTTGTCCACCGCCAGTTCCTCCATCAACGCGGCGCCCACGCCCATGGTCATGGCCCCGATCACCTGGCTGCGCGCCGATTTCGGATTGAGGATCCGCCCGGCCGCGCAGACCGCCAGCATCCGGCGAACGCGCGTCTCGCCGGTCGCGACGTCGACGGCCACCTCGACGAAGTGCCCGGCAAAGGTGGATTGCTGGAAGCGCTCGCCGAGGTCGCCGTACTCGATGTGGTCCTCGGCGACGAGGCCGTCCGCACCGGCCGCCTGTCCCAGCGGCGCGCTGCGATTGCCCGCGCGGACCTGACCGTCCGTGAACTCCGCCTCGGCCGAGTTGAAGCCGAGCCGCTGCGCCACCGCCTCACGCAGCTTCACACAGGCGGCATAGACGCCTGCGGTGGAGCTGTTGCCGCCCCACTGCCCGCCCGAGCCGGCGGAGACCGGGAAGCTGGAATCGCCCAGCCGCACCGTCACCTTTTCGAGTGCCACACCCATCATCTCCGCGGCGGTCTGGGCGATGACGGTGTAGCTGCCGGTGCCGATGTCGGTCATGTCAGTCTCGACCGTCACCCCGCCGCTGCCGTCCAGCCGAACCCTCGCACCCGACTTCATCACCAGGTTGTTGCGGAAGCCGGCCGCCACGCCCATGCCGACCAGCCAATTGCCTTCCCGGCGGCGCCCCGGCGTAGCGTTGCGCCGGCTCCAGCCGAAGCGCTCGGCACCCTGGCGCAGGCACTGGATAAGCTGGCGCTGGGAAAACGGGCGCTGGGGATGCTCAGGATCGACCTGGGTGTCGTTGACGATGCGGAACTCGACGGGGTCCATCCCCAGCTTCTCCGCCATCTCGTCCATCGCGATCTCGATCACCATCAGGCCCGGCGCCTCGCCCGGCGCGCGCATGGCGTTGCCCTCGGGCAGGTCGAGCACGGCCAGGCGCATCGCGGTCAGCCGGTTCGCGCCGGCATAAAGCAGCTTGGTCTGCGACACCGCCGTCTCCGGCTTCCCGTCGGGGAGGTCGCCCGAGGTGCTCTCATGCGCGATCGCGGTGATGCGGCCGTCACGCTCCGCACCGATGCGGACGCGCTGGATCGTCGCGGGACGGTGGGTTGTATTGTTCGCGACCAGCGGCCGGGTCAGCGCCAGCTTCACCGGGCGCCGCGCGGCCCTGGCGCCTAGCGCCGCGAGCACGGCATCGGCGCGCAGGAACAGCTTCCCGCCAAAGCCGCCGCCGACATAAGGCGAATCCAGCCGCACGTTTTCCGCGGGAATGCCGAGCGTCTTGGCGAGGTCGCGCTTGCCCCAGGCGATCATCTGGTTGGAGGTCCAGACGGTGAGCTTATCACCTTCCCAGGCAGCGATGGAGGAGTGCGGCTCCATCATCGCATGGCTCTCGTCGGGCGTGGTGTAGGTGGCGTCCAGCGTGACCGGGGCCTGGGCGAAGGCACCCTCGAAATCGCCGGTGCGCTCCTCGTGAGCCGCACCGCTGCCCTCGCCGCTGTCGGCGGCGGCGAGTTGCGCATTCGGGGCCTCGGCGGCGAGGTCGAAGCGGCCGGGCTCGCGGGCATACGACACCCGGATCATCGCCGTGGCATCGCGCGCCTGCTCGAAAGTCTCGGCCACCACTACCGCGATGACCTGGTGGTAGTGCTGGATATCAGGGCCGCCGAAGAGCCATGCGGTGTTCATCGCCCCCTTCTCCAGCCGCGGCATGTCCAGGGTGGTGACGATGGCAACCACGCCAGGCGCGGCCCTCGCGGCCGCCGTGTCCATGGCGGTGACGCGCCCCTTAGCGATGCCGGAACCGAGGACGTAGCCATAGGCCTGATTGGGCGCGACGTCGTGCCGTTCATAGGCATAGGGCGCGGTGCCCGTGGTCTTGCGGGGGCCGTCGATGCGATCCACCGGCTTGCCGACGATCTTGAGCTGATCGATCGGGTTATTGGTCGCGGGAGTGTCGAACTTCATGGCTCAGCCCCTCGCCTCGGCCAGGACGGAGGCGAGTGTCCGCTCCGCCAGGGTCACCTTGAACGCGTTGTCGTCGGTGGGACGGGCTCCATCCAGGATCGCCGCCATGGCTGGCTTCGCGCCACGCGGCAGCTCGGCCTCGGCCGCCTCGACGCGCCATGGCTTGTGCGCCACGCCGCCCAGCGCCACGCGGCCCGTGCCGTCCCGCTGCATCACCGCCGCGACCGAGACGAGGGCAAAGGCGTAGGAGGCGCGATCGCGCACCTTGCGGTAGAATTGGCGCCCGCCCAGGGGCGGCGACAAGGTCACCGCCGTGATGAACTCGCCGGCTTCCAGCGACGTCTCGATATGCGGCGTCTCGCCCGGCAGGCGGTGGAACTCGGCGATGGGGATGCGTCGCGTCGCGCCGTCCGCCTTGACCGTCTCCACCACCGCGTCCAACGCGCGCATGGCGATCGCCATGTCGCTGGGGTGGGTCGCAATGCAGGCCTCGCTCGACCCGATCACCGCGTGTTGACGGGTCACCCCACCAATGGCCGAGCAGCCGCTGCCCGGCTGACGCTTGTTGCAGGGTTGGGCGGTGTCGTAAAAATATGGGCAGCGGGTGCGCTGCAGCAGGTTGCCGGCGGTCGTCGCCTTGTTCCGCAGCTGCCCCGAAGCTCCTGCAAGCAGCGCGCGCGAGAGCACGCCGTAGTCGCGCCGGACGCGCTGATCCGCGGCCAGGTCGGTGTTTCGCACCAGGGCCCCGATGCGCAGCCCGCCCTCCGGCATCGGCTCGATCTTATCCAGTGCCAGGCCGTTGACGTCGATCAGATGCGCCGGCGCCTCGATCTGGAGCTTCATGAGGTCGAGCAGGTTGGTCCCACCCGCGATGAACTTGGCACCCGGCTGGCGGGCAGCGGCGGCGGCCGCTTCGGCGGGGCTGCGCGCCCGCTCATAGGTAAAGGGCTTCATGCCGGCCTCCCCGCGACTTCGGTGATTGCGTCGACGATGTTGGAATAGGCGCCGCAGCGGCAGATGTTGCCGCTCATGCGCTCGCGGATTTCCTCGGCCGTGAGCTGCGACGGGGCCGTCAGATCGGCCGTCGCGTGGCTCGGCACACCGGCCTTGATCTCCTCCAGCATTGCGACGGAGGCGCAAATCTGGCCGGGCGTGCAGTAGCCGCACTGATAGCCGTCATGCTTGACGAAGGCGGCCTGCATCGGGTGCAGGTTGCCCGGCTGGCCCAGCCCCTCGATGGTCGTGACCGCGTCGCCCTCGTGCATCACGGCGAGCGTCAGGCAGGAATAGATCCGGCGCCCCTCGACCATCACCGTGCAGGCGCCGCACTGGCCATGATCGCAGCCCTTCTTGCTCCCGGTCAGCTGCAGGTGCTCGCGCAGCGCGTCCAACAGCGTCGTGCGCGTGTCCAGTTCCAGGTTCCGCACCTCGCCATTCACACGTAGGGATACCTTCGACATGGCAGGTGCTCCCGGACTGGTGGCGGCGCCGGGGGTGGGAGCGGGCTGGGCATCCGCCCCGCTCGGAGTGGCCGCTGCCGCCGTGGCGGCGCCGGCCACCAGAGCACGCCGGGATATCGGGAATTGGCTAGGTGAGCTCATGAACTTCGCTCTTTCGTTCTTGCTGCAGGGCTCTTGGGGTTGTCAGAGGAAGGAACGAGGCGCCGACGGCGGCTGGACTGCTTTTACCGGAGGCGAAGCGCCTGGATGCCAATCACCGAATGCGCGGGAGCAGTTCGCCGTGTGATCAGCATCGCCATGAAGTGCTGCAACGCACGGTCGTGAGAGATAGTTGCGCCCTGCCCGCGTGCAGCGCCGTTCGTGCCCGCTATGGCGGCCCGTGCCAGGCCTGATTGGCCGCTCCGTCAGACCGTCTGCCCGCCATCCACGACCATGGCGTGCCCGACCACGAAAGCGGCTCCGTCCGAGCACAGCCAGAGGACGGTCGCGGCGATTTCCTCGGGCCTGCCCATCCGTCCGATCGGCTCCTGCGCGATCACCCGCTCCCGTCCCTCGGGAGTGCCGCCGCTGAAGCGGTCCATCATCGGGGTTTCGATGATGCCGGGGCACACGGCGTTGATGCGGATATTGGACTTCGCGTAGTCCAGGGCAGCCGCCTTCGTCAGGCCGATCACGCCGAACTTGGCGGCGCAGTAGGCCGCCTGGCCGGCGATGCCTTTGACCCCCGCGCCCGAGGAGGTGTTCACGATCACGCCGCCGCCTTGCTTCAGCATCAGGGGGATCTCGTGCTTCATGCAGAGGAACACGCCGCGAAGGTCGATATTGACGATCCGGTCCCACGCCTCTTCGGTGAGATCGGCGGCCGGCGTAACCGGCTGTTCGACACCGGCGTTGTTGAACGCGAAGTCGAGGCGGCCGAACGCCTCGACCGCCTTGTCCAGCGCCGCCTTCACCTCCTCCGTCCGCGACACGTCGCAGCTGACGGCGAGGGCGCGTCCACTGGCCTGCTCGACCATGCGAGCCGTTTCGTGGTTGCCCTGCTCCGAGACGTCGGCCACCACGACCGTGGCGCCCTCGCGGGCAAAGGCCAGTGCCGTCGCGCGGCCGATGCCGTTGGCCGCACCGGTCACGAAGGCGACCTTCCCCGCGAAACTTCCGTAAGGGTTCGTCGTCATGTCTGCTCCTTTGCGCGGTCCGGGACCGCCTTGCGTGCCTAACGCCGCGACCCGGCGATCAGCGCCGGTACTGCTCGTCGGTGACGTGTTCCATCCAGTCCACAGGCGAGCCGTTAAGCTTCTCTTGGAGGGCGATGTGCGACATGGCCGTACTCGCGGTGGCGCCATGCCAATGCTTTTCGCCCGGCGGGAACCACACGATGTCGCCCGGCCGGATTTCCTCGACCGGTCCACCCTCGCGCTGCACCCAGCCGCAACCAGCCGTGACGATCAGCGTCTGGCCGAGCGGATGGGTGTGCCAGGCGGTGCGGGCGCCCGGCTCGAATGTAACCAGGGCCATGCCGACCCGCGCAGGTTCGGGCGGGTTGAACAGCGGGTCGATGCGGACCGTGCCGGTGAACCATTCGGCCGGCCCCTTGCCGGAGGGCTGTGAACCCGCTCGCTTGATCTCCATCGTCGCTCTCCTGACTGCCTTGACCTGACGCCACTGCATTGCTTGGCGTAATGCTGAGGTAGCGTTTTCGGTTTCGGGCGATTAGGTGGCAGAAGACGCACGGAGTTATGAGGCGAGTTCATGAATGCCCCGTGAGAGCGTCAATGACCTCCTCGCCTTCCTCGCCGTGGCGCGGGAGCGGAGCTTCACCCGGGCTGCCGCGCGCATGGGCCTGTCGCAGTCGGCGCTCAGCCATGCCATCCGCGTGCTGGAGGAGCGGCTTGGGCTCAGGCTGCTGACCCGCACCACCCGCAGCGTCGCGCCAACCGAGGCGGGCGAGCGCCTGCTCCAGCCTTGGGCCCGGCCTTCGGCGCGATCGGCTCCGCCCTGGCCGCACCCAGCGAGCTTCGGAAAAGCCGTCCGGCACCATTCGCATCACGGCGGGCGAGCACGCGCCAGAGGCAGTCCTCTGGCCCGCCCTGGAGCGGCTGCTGCCCGAGCACCCCGACATCAAGGTTGAGATCGATGTCGACAGCACCCTGACCGACATCGTGGCGGCCGTTACGACGCGGGCGTGCGGCTGGCGAGGAGGTGGCCAAGGACATGGTCGCGGTGCGTATCGGGCCGGAGATGCGCATGGCGGTCGTCGGCGCCCCGTCCTACTTCGCGCGGAGGCCGCCGCCCCGGGCGCCGCAGGACCTGACCAAGCACAGCTGCATCAACCTGCGCCTGCCAACATCGGGCGCGCTCTACGCCTGGGAGCTTGAGAAGGGCAGGCGCGAACTGAAGGTGCGCGTCGACGGGCCGCTGGTGTTCAATACGAGTCCTCTCGTCCTCAAGGCCGCCCTGGCGGGGTTCGGCCTGGCCTGCATGTTCGAGGACCAGGTGCGGGCCCACATCGAGGACGGACGGCTTGTCCGGGTGCTGCTTGACTGGTGCCCGCCATTCGCCGGCTATCACCTCTACTACCCGAGCCGGCGCCAGCCCACGCCAGCCTTCACCCTGCTGGTCGGCGCGTTGCGCTACAGGACGTGAACGGCCGGGAGGCAATCAAGCTCGGCAGCGAGAATTGTTTCCGCTCGTAAATCCACTTGGCATTCTCCGGACACTTGGCATCATTGCCTTTGCCGTCCTAACGCCGCCCCGTGCGTTACCCGGCTGGGAAAGACGAGCCTGACGAGTTGCGGCGAGACCAGCTTCGAAGATATCGTTTTGAACATGGTATGTTTCCGGGAGCTTATCTGTGGGCGAGCATGCATTGGGTCACGACCGAGCAGGGACGGATTACGGGCCATGCCCGATCCCGCGGAACTCCCGCTTCGGCGCCGCGCGGGACCATGAAAGGATGGAGGAGTAATGCCCTTTTTCACACGTAGGCACCTGCTGGCAGCCACGGCGCTCGTTACTCTTACGCCGCATGTACCCACCGCCCAGGCCGCTCTCGGCATGCCGTGGTCTCCCAACGAAGCCTATCCGCCGACGGGGGCCCGCCCGGGCCCCTGGCTCTATTTCACCGCCGACGAGGCCGCCACAGTGGAGGCCATCGTCGATCGCCTGATCCCGGCCGACGAGCTAAGCCCCGGAGGCAGGGACGCCGGCTGTGCCGTCTTCATCGACCGCCAGCTCACCGGCCCCTTCGGCTCCCACGAATGGCTCTACATGCAGGGCCCTTTCTCAGCGAACCCGCTGCCGTCACAGGGCATTCAATCGCCATACACGCCACGGCAGCAGTACCGCCTGGGCCTCGCCGCGCTGGCCGAATACTGCCGCGGCCAATTCGGCGGCAAGACCTTCCCGCAGCTCGCTCCGGCGGATCAGGACAGGGTGCTGACCGGTCTGGAAAAGGGCGACATCCACCTTAGCGGCTACAACGGAGTGGAACTGTTCAGCGCCATCCTCGCCAATACGATGGAAGGCTTCTTCGCCGACCCGATCTATGGCGGCAACAAGGATATGTGCGGCTGGAAGCTCGTGGGGTTCCCGGGCACCCGATACGACTACCGCGACGTCATCGCCAATCCGAACAGGCCTTATACCCTGCCGCCCATCTCGATCCAGGGCCGCCCAGACTGGAACAGGAACGCAGGATGAACCGCCGTCTGCCCAAGAAGGATGTCGTGATTGTCGGTCTCGGTTGGACCGGCTCGATCCTGGCACATGAGCTCTGCCTCGCCGGCCTCGATGTGGTGGCGCTGGAGCGCGGGCCCTGGCGCGACACCGCAACCGATTTCAACATCGGCACCGCGCCGGACGAACTGCGCTACGCGGTCCGCCAGGACATCTTCCTGCGTCCGGCGCAGGAAACCCTCACCATCCGCAACAAGCTGGATCAGGAAGCGCTGCCGATCCGCAAATGGGGCAGCTTCCTGCCCGGCAATGGCGTGGGCGGCGCCGGCGTTCACTGGAACGGCCAGACCTGGCGTTTCCTGCCCGAGGACTTCACCCTCAAGAGCCACCTCACCCAGCGTTACGGCGAGGGGTTCCTGCCGGAAAACCACATGATCCAGGACTGGGGCATCACCTACCAGGAGCTGGAGCCCTATTACGATCGCTTCGAGAAGATCGCCGGGATCTCCGGCAAGGCGGGTAACCTAAACGGCCAAACTCAGGAGGGGGGCAATCCCTTCGAGGGGCCGCGGTCCGCGGAATACCCGACGCCGCCGATGATGCAGGGCTATTCCCAGCAGCTCTTCACCGACAGCGCGAAGCGGCGAAACCTGCACCCCTTTCCGCGGCCCTCCGGCAACCTCTCCACCGCCTACACCAACCCCTTCGGGATGCGGATGGCGCCCTGCTCCTATTGCGGCTTCTGCGAGTGGTTCGGCTGCGCCAACTACTCCAAGTCCAGCCCGCAGACCTGCGTGCTGCCGGCGTTGATGCGGATGCCGAATTTCAGCGTGCGCACCCTAGCCGAGGTGACGAAGATCAACCTCACCCCCGACGGCAAGCATGCCACCGGCGTCACCTACGTCGACGCGCAGGGAGACGAGATCGAGCAACCGGCCGACCTGGTGCTGGTCTGCGCCTTCGCGCTGTTCAACGTGCGGCTGCTGCTGCTGTCGGGCATCGGTCAGCCCTACGATCCCGCGACAGGGGAAGGCGTGGTGGGGAAGAACTACGCCTATCAGAGCAGCGGCAGCGCCACCGCCTATTTCGGCGAGGACGTACGGATCAACCCCTTCGCGGCCGCAGGTTCGCTCGGCGTCGCGCTGGACGATTACAACGGCGACAATTTCGACCATGCGCCGCATGGCTTCGTGGGAGGCGCCTCGATCACCTGCGCCCATACCAACGGCCGCCCGATCAACTTCCGCCCGGTGCCGCCGGGCACGCCGCGCTGGGGCTCGGCCTGGAAGAAGGCGACCAAGGAGACCTACAACCACGTCGCCACCGTCGGCGCCCAGGGCAGCGTGATGAGCTATCGCGACAGCTACCTGGATCTGGACCCCACCTACAAGGATCGCCTCGGCCGGCCGTTGATGCGGATGACCTTCGACTTCAAGCCGAACGAGGAGAAGATGACGGCCTTCATGGCCGATAGGTGCGAGGAACTGGCCCGCGACATGGGCGCCCGCCAGATCGTCAAGAGCCACAGCCGCTCGCCCTACAACATCGTGCCCTATCAGACCACGCACAACACCGGCGGTGCCGTCATGGGGTCGGACCCCAAGACCAGCGTGCTGAACCGGTATTGCCAGAGCTGGGACGTGCCGAACGTCTTCGTCTCCGGCGCGAGCGCCTTCCCGCAGAACGCCGGCTACAACCCTACCGGCACGGTGGGTGCGCTGTGCTGCATGATGGTGGACGCGATCCGCGATCAGTACCTCAGGAACCCCGGACAGCCCCTGGTGCGGACATGAGCGAAAAGCCCTCATCCATCTTGTTCGCGCCCGGCAAGCGGCGCGGCGCCTTACGGCGGGTGCTGCTCGGCGGAGCCCTGATGCTCGGCATCTGCCAGGCCGATGCGGCGCCCGACAATTTCACCAGCATCGAGCGTGGCCGCGTTCTGACCACGGCTGGCGACTGCACCGGCTGCCACACGACGGTAAACGGGCAGTCCATGGCCGGGGGCCTCGCCCTCGAGACGCCTTTCGGCCGCATCGTGACGCCCAACATCACCCCCGACGACGAGACGGGCATCGGCCGCTGGAGCGAGGCGGAATTCACCCGCGCCATGCAGTTCGGCATCCGGCGGGACGGGGCGCATCTCTATCCCGCCTTCCCTTACCCGAACTACACGCGGGTGACGCGGCAGGACATCTCGGACATCTACGCCTATCTGCGCACGGTGCCGCCGGCGACGAACGTGGTCGACCGCGATACCTTGCCCTTCCCCTTCAACATCCGGGCGGCGATGGCCGGCTGGAACCTGCTGTTCTTCACGCCCGGCGAGTTCCGCCCCGAAGCCGGCCGCTCGGAGGTCTACAACCGCGGCGCCTATCTGGTGGAGGGGCTCGGCCATTGCGGCACCTGCCACACACCGAGGAACCTGCTGGGGGCAGACAGCACCCGCCAGACTTTCGAGGGCGGCAACCTGCTGTCCTGGTTCGCGCCCAACATTACCGGCGATACGCGGCGCGGCATCGGCGGCTGGTCGGTGCAGGAAATCGTGGAGTACCTGAAGACGGGCCGCAATGCGCGCAGCGCCGCCAGCGGTCCGATGGCCGAGGTGGTCATGGATTCGACCAGCCGCATGAACGAGGCCGATCTCACCGCCATCGCCACCTATCTGAAGGAACGCGGCGCGCCCAACGGCACGGCGGCACCGGCGCCGGCACCGGCACCGTTGGCGGCATCCGATGCATCGATGCGGGCGGGCATGGCGATCTATACCGACACCTGCATGGCCTGCCACACCGGCGGCGGCGGCGGTATCGACCTGATATTCCCGCGCCTGGCCGGCAGCGCGCTGGTGCAGCAGGACGACCCCACAACCCTGCTGCGGATCGTGATCTCCGGCGCGCAGTCCGCAGCGACGGACCTCGCGCCGACCGGGCCGGCTATGCCCGCCCTCGGCTGGCGCCTTTCTGACCGGCAGGTGGCCGATGTGCTGACCTTCATCCGCAACAGCTGGGGCAACGCCGCCCCGGCGGTTACCGAGGATCAGTCCCGGCGGATGCGTGCAACCGTCGCTCCGCAGTAGAACCGCGGGATCATAGGAGCGGCGCGCATTCGGCCTCCAGCCAGCCGCGCGTCGCTTCGTCCAGCATGTGCCCGACCGCGGCCAGAACGCGAGCCTGGTAGGCGTCCACCCACCGCAGCTCGGCCGGGGTGAGCAGCGCGGGCTCGATCAGGGCCCGCGCATAGGGCGCCAGCGTCAGCGTCTCGAACTCCAGGAACGGGCGGACCTGGTCCGGCTGCGGCTGGGCGGGGCGCGCCAGCAGCAGGTTCTCGATCCGGATGCCGTATTGGCCGGGCAGGTAATAGCCGGGCTCGTCGGAGAGGATCATGCCGGGGCGGATCGGCACCACCTTGGCCGCCCGGCTGAAGGCGGCCGGCCCCTCATGGACGGAGAGGAAGCTGCCCACGCCATGGCCGGTGCCATGGTCGTAATCCAGGCCGAAATCCCATAGCGGGCGCCGCGCGATGGCGTCCAGATGCGGTCCCGCCACCCCTTCCGGAAACCGCAGCGTGCCCAGCGCGATGTGCCCGCGCAGGACGGCCGTATAGCGCGCGCGGAGCCCCGCCGGTGCCGCGCCCGGGCCGGTCCAGAGGGTCCGCGTGATATCGGTCGTCCCGTCCGGAAATTGGCCGCCGCTGTCGATCAGGTAGCACTCGTCGGCGGCGATGGGCCGGTCGGTGGCTTCCGTCGCGCGGTAATGGACGATGGCGCCGTTCTCGCCGGTACCGGAGATGGCCGGAAAGCTTTCCGCGACGAAGCCCTGGACCTCGCGGCGGAAGGCGAGGAGTTGGTTGGCTGCGGAGACCTCGCTCTGCCCGCCCTTCGGCGCCTCGGCGGCGAACCAGGCCAGGAAGCGCGCCACGGCCACGGAGTCGCGGGCATGGGCGTTGCGGGACCCCTGCTGCTCCGTCGCGTTCTTCATGGCGCGCGGCAGGCGGCACGGGTCTTCACCGGCAACGACCACGGCACCGGCCTCACGCAGGGTCGTGGCGAACCAGGCCGACGTCACATCGGGATCGAGGCGGACCTTCTGGCCGGCAAGCTCCCGCAGCGCCGCCGGCAGGGCCGAGCGCGGCTCGATGGAGACGCGGTTGCCGAGATGGGCGCGGGTGGCGGCGGGCACGCGCTCCGGCGCATGGAGGAACATCCGCACCGAGCCGTCCTGGCGCAGCAGCGCGAAGGCCAGGGCCAGCGGCGTATGCGCGAGATCGGCGCCCCGGATGTTGAGCAGCCAGGCGACGGAATGCGCGTCGGCCAGGACGCAAGCCGCCTCGCCCGCGATGCGGAGCTGGGCGGCGGCGGCCTCGCGCTTCGCCTCGGCGGTCTCGCCCGCGTATTCGATTGGGTGGGGGACTACCTCGGTCGCGGGCGGTACGGGGCGATCCTTCCAGATGGCGTCGATGGGATTTGGGCTGATCGGCACGAGTTGGATCCCGGCCATGCGCTTCAACGCCGCTTCACTGTGCAGCCATGCGTCATAGCCGATACGCTTTCCCTCGGCATTCGCCCGTAGCCATGCTTCCGGCGGCTCTTCGGTGAGGTGGCGGCGCTCGAAGAGAGTGCCGTCGGTCTCGGCCTGAACCTGGGTCGTGTAGCGGCCGTCGGTGAAGATCGCGGCCTTATCCGCCAGCACTACGGCGAGGCCGGCGCTGCCGGTGAAGCCGGTCATCCAGGCGAGCCGCTCCCCAGAGGGCGGGACATATTCCCCCAGATGCTCGTCCGAGCGGGGGATGAGGAAGCCGTCCACGCCGGCTCGGGCAAGGGCGGCGCGGAGTTCGGCAAGACGCTCGTTCATCATCTCTCAGTCCCATCGCTAACGCTCGCATTTGATATGAGGCATACCGTCGGCGCATGCCTGAAGCTTGAGCTTCGCACAACCTGACATGGCGTTAACGTCCTAGATACTCCTGTCCGGGCAGCGAGGCTGCCCATCAAGATGGAATGAAATCATGACCTCCCGCATCACCCCAGCCGAAGCGCTGATGATGCCTTCCGCCAAGCGCAACGCCCAGGCAGATGGCATCAGCGCCATCGTCGCCGAGGCCCGCTACGCCCGCGATGCCGCCATCGCCGCACGCATCCGCGGCTTCTTCCGTGGCATCCGCACCGGGCTCACCTCGCTCCGCGCCCGCCGCGAGACGGTCGACCAGCTCCGTAGCCTCACGGATCGCGAGTTGGCCGATATCGGCCTGTCGCGCAGCGGCATCATGGCCGCCGTGACCGCCGCGGCGCCGAGTGCCGCGAACGACTATGCCGAGACGCGCCGCGCCGCATAAGAACTGTCCATGAACCGGCGGCAGCCGGTTCATGGCTCCCCGCCGTGCATCTGCCCCGCGCCAGACGCATGACGGTCCCAGCGTGTCTTTCGCTTGTGCAACGACGGCCTCTCGGGTCTGATTTGTAACATGCAAAGCAGCGCCCCCTCCGCCAAGTCGGTCCTCTGGATCGCGATCATCGCGGCGGCGGCAACGTCCAGCCTCGCCATGGGCATCCGGCAGACCTACGGGCTGCTGCTGCTCCCCCTCTCCGTCGAGCATCAGATCGCACCCTGGGCCTTCGGCCTTGCGGTCGCGCTGCACAACCTGGTCTGGGGCCTGGCCCAGCCGGCCTCGGGCTCCATGGCCGACAAATACGGCTCGGGCCGGGTGATGGCCTTCGGCGGCGTCTTCTACCTGATCGGCTGCGGCCTGCCCGCGCTGTTCCCCTCAAACCTGACTGTGCTCATAGGCATCGGCCTGTTCTCCGGCCTGGGCGTCGCCTGTGCGGGCACCGGACTGGCGCTGGCTGCCGTCGGTCGGCTGGCCCCCGCCGCAAAGCGTGGCGAATACATCGGCATCACCAGTGCCGGCGGTAGCCTGGGCCAGGCTGCGATGGTGCCGCTGGTCTTCGGCGCCATCGGCTGGATCGGCTCGACGGGGGCCATGGCGATGCTGGCGATCATAGCCCTGCTCATCATCCCCATCGCGCGCAACATCGAATGGCGGCCCGCGCCCCGGATCGGCGCGCCGGCCCTTGGCCTGCGGGGCCTGCCGGGCCTCGCCAAGCGCGCCCTGGCCGACCGCGACTTTGCGCTGCTGACCGGCGGCTTCTTCGCCTGCGGCTTCCAGCTCGCCTTCCTGACGACGCACCTGCCCTCCCACATCGCGCTCTGCGGCCTGCCGACCACGCTCGGCATGACGGCGCTGATGATGATCGGGCTGTTCAATATCCCGGGATCCTGGTTCTGCGGCTGGCTCTCCTCGCGCATCAAGCCGGAGACGGGGCTGGGCTGGATCTACCTAGTCCGAACCACGGCGATTGCGATCTTCGCCTACGCCACGCCTACCGAGTGGGGCACGATCATCTTCGCCGCCACAATGGGCTTCGTCTGGCTCGGCACGGTGCCGCTGACTTCGGCCGCCATCGCGCGGCGTTTCGGCGTGGCGGATCTCGGTGCGCTCTACGGCGTCTGCTTCTTCAGCCATCAGATCGGCGGGTTCCTCGGCGCCGGGGCGGGTGCGCTGCTGATCGGCACGACCGGCAACTATGCCGCCTTCTGGCCGGTGATGGTGGTGGTGGGCATCGGCGCCACCGTGCTGAACTGGATGACCAAGGCGCCGGGCCAGCGAATGGCCGCGGCCTGACGCCATCGAGGGGTTGCAACAGCCGGCCCCTCCCCCCCAAATGTCGGGAGGAAGGACCCCTGCCCCCATGATCGACCCCTTCGGGCGTCACATCAGCTATCTCCGCGTTTCCGTGACGGATCGCTGCGACCTTCGCTGCGTCTATTGCATGGCGGAGGACATGACCTTCCTGCCGAAGGCCGAGGTGCTGAGCCTCGAGGAGCTGGACCGCCTCTGCGGCGCCTTCATCGACCTCGGCGTGCGGAAGATCCGCCTGACGGGCGGCGAACCGCTGGTGCGCCGGAACGTGATCTCGCTGGTGCGCAGCCTGGGTGCGCGGCTGGGTCACGGGCTGGACGAGCTGACCATGACCACCAACGGCACCCAGCTCATGCGCCACGCGGACGACCTTGCCGCCGCCGGCATCCGCCGCGTGAACGTTTCGATGGACACGCTGGACCCCGACACCTTCCGCGCCACCACCCGTTGGGGCGATCTGGACAAGGTGCTGGGTGGCATCTTTGCCGCCAAGGCCGCCGGCCTGCATGTGAAGATCAACGCCGTCGCGCTGCGCGGCGTTAACGAGGACGAGTTCGACCGCATGCTCGCCTGGTGCGGCGAGCACGGCTTCGACCTCTGCCTCATCGAGACCATGCCCCTC
>JAQGHY010000184.1 GCA_028291455.1 Rubritepida sp.
CGTGCCGCGGCCGTGGGCAAGCAGGCGCATGTGCTGGACCTCGCGGGCAAGGTGGTGAAGTCGCTGCCGCATCCGTCCACCGTCGGCGGCCTGGCCTTCGACACCAAGGGCAAGCGGCTGGCGGCGAGCCATTACGGCGGCGCCTCGCTCTGGTTCGTCGGCGCCAAGGAAGACAAGCCCAAGGTGCTGGAATGGAAGGGCAGCCATCACCTCATCGCGTTCAGCCCGGACGGCACCCATGTCGTCACCACCATGCAGGAAACCGCGCTGCACGGCTGGCGGCTGGCCGATGGGCAGCACATGCGGATGTCCGGCTACCCCACCAAGACGCGCAGCATCGCCTTCGACGCCAAGGGAAAGCGCATCGCGGCCAGCCACTACAACGGCGCTTCCCTCTGGTTCGTGAATGCCAAGGAGGACAAGCCGCGCGTGCTCGACTGGAAGGGCAGCCACGCCGCCATCGCCATCCATCCGGACGGCACGCATGTCGTGACCGCGATGCAGGAGATGGCGCTGCACGGCTGGCGGCTGGCCGATGGGCAGCACATGCGCATGTCGGGCTACCCCTCGAAGACCCACAGCCTCTCCTTCACGTCGAAGGGAAAATGGCTGGCGACGAGCGGCGCGGAATCCGTGGTGCTCTGGCCCTTCTTCGGCGGCGGCCCGATGGGCAAGGCGCCGACCGAGCTCGCCGGCGGCGACGGCGTGATCTGCACCCGTGTCGCCTGCCATCCCCAGCACGAGATGGTGGCTGCCGGCTTCGAGGACGGGCTCGTCCTGCTCACCGACATCAACACCGGCCGCGTGCTGCCCGTCGCCCCACCCGGGCAGGGCGGCATTTCCGCACTCGCTTGGAACGCCTCGGGTTCGCTCCTCGCCTTCGGGACGGAGACGGGTTTCGTGGCAATTGTGGACCTGACCCCGCGATGAGCACACCGATCCTGACCACCAAATACCTCGCCATGCCCGCGCTCGGCCTCGGCACCTGGCCGATGAAGGGCGCCGAGTGCCAAGGTGCTGTCGAAAGCGCCCTAGGGCTGGGTTACCGCCACATCGACACGGCCGAGATGTACGGCAATGAGGAGGCCGTGGGCGCTGCCCTGGCCGGCACCCATGTGCCGCGGGGCGAGATCTTCCTCACCACCAAGATCTGGCACGACAAGCCCGACGGTGCCCGCTTCCGCGCGGCCTTCGAGCAGTCGCTGGTCCGGCTGAAGCAGCCCTATGTGAATCTGCTGCTGATCCACTGGCCCTCGCCCGAGCTGGACCTGCCTTCGGTCCTGACCGAGATGGCGAAGCTTCATGAAGAAGGATTGGCGCATGCCGTCGGCGTCTCGAACTTCCCGGCGGGCCTGCTGAAGCAGGCGATGGCGCTGGATATCGCGAAGATCGCCTGCCTGCAGGTGGAGCACCACGCGATGCTGGACCAGCAGAAGCTGCTGGATATCACCCAGCCGGCCGGCATCGTGCTGGCGAGCTACTCGCCGCTCGGCCGGGGCGAGCTGATGGATGATCCCGTCATCACCGCCATGGCGGATCGCCTCGATGCCACGCCGGCGCAGGTGGCGCTGGCCTGGCTGCTGTCGAAGCACCTGGTGGCGGCTGTCCCCAAGGCGGCGAGCCCGAAGCGGCAGGCCGAGAACCTTGCTGCGGCCGCGCTGAAGCTCAGCGAAAGCGACCTCGACGCCATCGCCGCGCTGCCGAAGAACCGGCGCTTCGTGGATCCGGCCTTCGCCCCCGATTGGACGAGCTGAAGTTACCTTTCGGGGCTTGCGGCTTCGCTCCCTCCCGGCCAGAAATCGGCCGGAGAGGGCCAAAGCGTTAAATCCGCGGCACGCGATCATCTGACCGCAACATCCCCCGGGATTTGGCGTTCTGCGCGAAGCTGGGGATCGGCCGGGCCGAGATAAGGAAGGCGAGTAATCATGGCGCAAGAGGATGAAGGCGAGGACATCGATCTCGGCATAAGCCTGGAGATCGTCGCCACCATCGTGGACCTCGCCAATGCCGTGCAGGAGGCCGAAGAGGCCAAGCTCGGCGATGACGGCGACGACGACGAGGATATTGACGGGGACGAGGACGAGGAGATCTCCGCGGATATGCTCACCGACTACATCGATGAGCTGAACGAGGACCAGCAGGTGTCGCTGATCGCGATCGCCTGGGTCGGCCGCGGCGATTATGAGTCGGAAGAATGGGCCGAGGCGCTGAAGCTTGCCGCCGAGCGCAACACCAAGGGCGATGCGAGCGCCTACCTCTCCGGCATGGAAGGCCTGGGCGACCTGCTTTCCGAGGGCGTCGCCGCATTCGGACTGGCGATCGAAGAAGTCGAAAGGTAGTTCCCACGGACGCTCGTGGCCTAGGCGCGGGTATCAGTCGCTCCTAGGGAAGATCGCCGCCTCGATCATGGCGCAGATGGCGTGGCCCAAAACCTCGTGGCCCTCCTGGATGGCGGGGGTCGAGGCGCTTGGGACCTGAACCGTCACATCGCAGACCGCAGCGAGATCGGCCGAACCCGGACCGTTTCCGGTGAAGCCGACCGTCGCGATCCCTCGCTCCCGCGCCGCGCGCATGGCGGCGAGGATATTGGGCGAGCGGCCGGAGGTGGTGAGGCCGAAGAGCACGTCGCCCGCCACGCCGAGCGCTTCCACCTGCCGCGAGAAAACCCGCTCATAACCGTAGTCGTTGCCGATGGCGGTGAGGATGGAGCTGTCGGTCGTCAGTGCGATGGCCGGCAGGCCGGGGCGGTCGTAGTAGAAGCGGCTCACTAATTCGCCCGCCCAATGCTGGGCGTCCGCGGCGCTGCCGCCATTGCCGCAGATCATCAGCTTGCGGCCGTTGCCCAGCGCCTCGATGCAGATTTCGGCGGCGCGGGTCGCGGCATCCAGCATCGGCTGGTCCTCGGCCATGCGGGCCATCAGCGCCGCCGTGGCCTGCACCGCACCCAGGATCGTCCGTAGTTCGGCCATGGCGCCAGTCCTCAACTCGTCAGGCGGGTTCTATCGCGCCGATTGGCCCTAAGGCCAGGGATCCCCTCAGAACGTTTCGTATCTCTCCAGCCAGTCTAGGTCCCGGCACAGTAGAAACTCGTCCCGCCGATCCGGCCGCATCAGGGCCCGGAGCAGGGCGGCGTTCATCTCGACCGAATCGACCAGCGGCTTGGGCTCATGCGCCGCATCGAAGGCGACGACATGCGGGAAAGCCGCACAGCAGGCGGCGAGTGCGGTCCGGGGGCCCGGGCCGGTTTCGGTCAGCAGTTCCGCGAGGTCGAAGGCGATGAGCGTCATGGTGCCGCGTTCCAGCAGCCAGGGCGCCATCTCCGTAGCCAGCCGCGCCGCGCCGGGCTCGTTGAGGCGCAGCAGGTCCAGCCGCCCGAGGCCCTCGCGCTCCATCATGGGTTGCACGGAGCCCATGGGGACGGCGCGCGACACGGCGCGGGAAAGCCCGTTCTCAACCAGGTTTTCGGCCAGCGCCGCGGCCTTGCGCAGCGAGGGTTCATGCGCGACGAGGGCGGCATGCCCAGGCGCGCCAGTCGCGAGGCCCAGCGTCGTGACGCCGATGCCGGCGCCACTCTCCACGATCACGCGCTCCTGCCCGCCATCCGGCCAGGCTGCGCGCAGCAGCGCGGCGTAGCGCGGGGCGAAACCGGGGGCGGCGATGAATTCCGGCTCCCGGCTGTCGCCCCGCAACGTCGGCTCGCCACCGGCGAGGCGCAGCTTGCGGCTGCGCGGACCCTCCGGCTGCGGCAGGCGCTGGGCGATCGACGGGCTGGCTAAAAGGAAGCGACGCATGCTGCGCAGGCTCGGGCAGCGCAGGCGCAGCTCCTCCACCGCCGCCGGATCGGGCTCGGTGCCGCCGCGCAGGGTGAGGAGGACCGTGGCGGCCTCGTCCGTTGCCTGGCCGTCGATCCAGGTCCCACGCTCGGGGAAGCCGGACATCGAGAGGCCGGCCATCTCGGGGCTGACCAGCATGCCCTCGCGCAGGCCCGAAAGGCTGCCCGCGCCGCACCAAGTGTCGATCACGGCCTCGCTCTCCGGATCGCGGCCGAGAAGAAAGCGATAGGCCCAGCGCACCACGTGGGGCTGCAGACGGATTCCGGTTTCGCTCAAACCCAGCGCTCCACCCAATCGAGATCGTGGCAAAGGACCAAGTCGTCCACGCCATTGCGCCGCGTCAACGCCGCGTAGAGCAACCAGAGCAGGCCGTCCCCGTTCTGGATGGGCAGCGGGTTGCCGGCATCGTCGAAGACCACGAAATGGGGGAAGGCCGCGTGCCATTCCTCCAGCACATCCATGGGGTTGCGCCCCGCCACGGTCATCTGCGTCCAGAGATTGAACTCGGTGAAGATGATCGGGCGGTCGCGGCGAATGGCCTGGGTGGCGCCCAGCATGACCTCGGTCTCGCCGCCTTCGACGTCGATCTTCAGCAGGTCCAGCCGGTCCAGCCCCTGCTCGGCCAGCAGCGTGTCGAGGCGGCGGACCGGCACATCCAGCGTCATTGCAGTCGCGTTCGCGGCCGGTGCGCGGCTGCCCGAGCTCAGGATGTAGTTCGTGGCGGTATTGTTGCCGGCTCGGCGCATCGAGGCCACGCCGTCCTCTGCGCCCAGTGCCGCCTCGATGACCCGAGCCTCGGTCAACCCGTTGGCTTCCAGGTTGTGGCGCAGCAGCGCGGTGCTGCGCTCATCGGGTTCGATGCTGAGAATCGCGGCGTGGTAGGGCGCGGCCGTCGCCATGGCGATGGTGGTGAGGCCAATATTGGCCCCCGCATCCACCAGGACGCGGCCGGCGCCGCCGTCCGGGAAGGCGGCCAGCGCGACGCGGGCGAGGCGGTTCACGCCGGAATCCGGCGCACCGTCCACCAGGCTGCGCCAATATTCCTCGCGACCTTCGCCACGCAGGGTGAAGCTCTGCCCGAAGAAGGAAAAGCCCTGCTCCTGTTGCTGAGACTGGTCCGCGCCGGTGACTGCGGCAGCCACCGGGGCAGCAGCCGCGGCGGCGACCTCGGGACTGGCCAGAAAGGCTGCCCGGAAGGCGGCGATATCGTCATGGCCGACGAGTGCCGCCTCGATTTCCTCATCGTTGGGTACGCAGCCGTGACGGAGCTGATGCGCGGCGATGGCCATCTGCGGCGTGAGCTGCTCCAGCATCCACGCGCCCCGCGTCGGATAGCCGGTCAGGCGGTTCCCGGCACCCTCGGGCGAGGTGGCGAAGTGCATCAGGGTTTCGCGGGGCGGAACGCCGGCCCATGCGCGGATCACCGACTCGCTTTCGGGCTCACGCCCCAGGATCAGGCGATAGGCCCAACGCACGGTCTCCGCGTTCTGTTTCGCGGCATCCCTGGTCGGGCGCTGAGCATGGTCCATGCGGACTATTTCCGCGCTCGCGCCGTGAGCGTCAAGCGATCTCGCGGATCAGCTTTCGCCGCACGGCGGTTCCGAAAGCGTCGAAATCCTCGGCCACGATCATGAAGGCGCCGACGCCGCCGATCACGTTTTGCTGGAAATACTGGTCCAGCGGCAGGGAGGGCATGCGCCCGAAGGTCGGCCGGTCGTTGATGATGGGCAGGCCGTTGATGATGATGCCCTCGGCCACCGCATCGTCGCGCGCGGATTCGGCGGGACGGCCTGAGTTGTTAACGCCGTCGCCGGACACGTCGATGACGCGGCGGGTGCCCTCGAAGGGCGCCTCGGCCAGGATGGCGCGGGAAAAATCGATTCCGGCCGAGATCGAGGTCCAGGAGAGGGAGTTGCGCGGCGCTTCCGAAAGAGCGGAGGACCAGGCATCGGCCTCCTGCTGGCGTGAGATGCGGGTCCAGGGCAGCACTAGCCGCTGGAACTCCAGCCCGGCCCATTCGACGTAGGCGAGTCCGATGGCGCCGATCATGCCGCGGCGGATCACCTCCACCACGCGCGGGTCGCTCACCGCGTTGCGGTAGCCTTCGCGCTGAAGGCGGGCCTCGTCATCGTCGATCGAGCGGCTGACATCCACGGCGAGGACGAGCAGCACATCCACCGGCTCCGGGGGATCGGCGCGAGCGTTCCAGGGAACAGCAGCCCCGGCGGAAGCAGCCATGGCGGAAGCAGCGAGGAGAGAGCGGCGGCGCATGGCGGCGAACTCCGAGGGGGAACCTCCATGGAACCGCCGCCGGAGCCCGCAATGCAATCTTTAGTTGCGGTGCCGCTACAATGCGCCGAGCAGCGCCGTGCAGACGCGGTCCACCTCGCCTTCGGTCAGGTAGGGATGCATCGGCAGGGACAGCACCTGGTGGCACAGCGCCTCGCTGACCGGCAACCCCGGCGCTCCGGCGGTGAAGGCCGCGGCATGCGAGGGCGCATAGGCGGGCTGGTGGTGCAGCGGCTTGGGGTAATAGACGCCGAAGGGGATGCTGGCGGCCTTGAACGCCGCCTGGATGCGGCCGCGCTCCTCGGCATCGGCGCAGCGGACGGTGTAGAGGCCCCAGGCGCTCTGCGACTCGTTGGGCACGCGCTGCAGGCCGATCTTCCCGGTCAGACGGGCGCCGTACCAGGCGGCAACCTTGGCGCGATCCGCCAGCTCCTGCTCGAACAGCTCCATCTTGCAGAGCAGGATGGCGGCCTGGAGCGTGTCCAGCCGGCCGTTCATGCCGGTGCGGAGCACCTCGTAGCGGCCGCCGCCTTCGCCATGGGTGCGCAGGCTGCGGTAGAGCTCGGCGCGCTCGGCGCTTTCGGTGAGCAGTGCGCCGCCGTCGCCGTAACAGCCGAGCGTCTTGGTCGGATAGAAGCTCAGCGCCGTAGCCTGCGCGTGGCAGCCGAGGCGCTTGCCGTGCAGGGCGCCGCCGAAGGCCTGGGCGGCGTCGTCCAGCGTGAACATGCCGTGCTTGTCGGCGATGGCCTGGATGGCGGGCCAGTCGGCGGGGAGGCCGAAGAGGTCCACGCCGACGATCGCGCGGGGCTTCAGCTTGCCCTCCTTCACGACGAGCGCGATGCGGCGCTCGAGGTCGGCGAGGTCCATGTTGAAGCTGTCGGGATCGACATCGACGAAGATCGGCGTGGCGCCCAGCACCAGCGGCACCTCGGCGGTGGCGGTGTAGGTGAAGGCGGGGAGGAAGACCGCGTCGCCGCGGCCGATGCCCTCGGCCATCATCGCGATCTGCAGCGCGTCGGTGCCGGAGGAGACGCCGACCGCATGGGCGCATCCGGCGAAGGCGGCGAGGCGTGCCTCCAACTCGGCGACCTCGGGGCCATTGATGAAGCGACCGGAGGAGAGGACTTCAGCGATGCGCCGGTCCAGCTCGGGCCGGATCAGCGCCTGCTGGGCCTGCATGTCGAAGAGCGCGATGGGGCGGGTCTGATCGTTCATCCTGGCTTGGTGGTCCAGTGCTGCGGTTCAATCAACCCCTCGCCGATTCAAGCCGTGTGACGAAACGCTACGCGACCGGGTTCAATGCCCGCCGCCTCCACCGCCCGGCTTGGGCTTGCTCAGCAGGAGCACCAGCGGCAGCGCGGCGGCGAAAAGCAGGCTCATCACCAGCAGCACGTCATTATAGGCGAGCACCAGCGATTGCTGCTCCACCATCTGCGACAGTCGGCGGAGTGCGGCCATCTCGGCCTGTGCCTCGCCAAGGCGCGGCGTCAGCGCTGTGGTGAGGTTGTCGAGCCACTGCGTCGCCGCGATGCGGCCGGAACTCACCTGTTCGGCCATGTGCAGCCGGTGCGCCGCGCCGCGATCCGTCACCAGCGTGTTGATCATGGCGAGCCCCACCGCACCGCCGAGGTTCCGCATGAGGTTGTAGAGCCCCGAGGCGTTCTTCAGCCGCGCCGGCGCCAGCGTGCCGAGCGCGATCTGGTTCACCGGCACCATCACCATCATCGTGCCGACGCCGCGCAGGGCGAGCGCCAGCCACATCTGCGGGAAGCCGGAGAGCACCGTGAGGTCCGAGGTCAGCCACAGCGCGTAGCTCATGATGGCGAGGCCGATCCCCAGCACGACGCGGATATCCATTCGCTGCGCCATCTGCCCCACGATGGGTGCGGAGATGAACATGGCGAGGCCGGTGACGAACATCGTCTCGCCGATCTGCAGGCTGTTGAAGCCGCGCACGCGACCCAGGAAGATCGGGATCAGATAGACCGAGCCGTAGAGGCCGATGCCGAGCAGGAAGGCCAGGACGCTGCCGACGGCGAAGTTGCGGTCGCCATAGGCGAAGAGGTCGACGATGGGCTCATTCCGGGTGAAGGCCCGCCAGAAGAACAGCACCGCCGCCACCACGCCGGTGAGCGCGAAGATGGCGATGGTCTCGTCCTGCAGCCATTCCCAGCGCGGGCCCTCCTCCATCACGTATTCAAGGCTGCCGAGGAAGATCGCCATGAAGGCGAGGCCCCACCAGTCGAATCGGGCGAGCAGGCTGCGGTCGGCCTTGTCGATATCCATGGTGGCCCAGACCACGGAGGCGACGAGGATGCCGAAGGGCACGTTGATCAGGAACAGCCAGTGCCAGGAGAAGGTCTCGGTCAGCAGGCCGCCGAGCGTCGGGCCGATGGTGGGCGCCATCGTCGCGGTCAGGCCGATCAGCACCGAGATCCGCACGCGCTGTTTGGCGGGGAACAGGCTGAAGGCGGTGGCGAAGACGGTGGGGATCATGGCCCCGCCCAGAAAGCCCTGCGCGGCGCGGAAGGCGATCATCAGCGGCAGCGACGTCGCCATGGCGCAGGCCAGGGAAAAGATCGTGAACCCCACGGCCGACAGGGTGAAGAGCACCCGCGTCGAGAGCAGGCGCGACAGGAAGCCGGAGAGCGGGATCATGACGATCTCCGCGATCAGGTAGGAAGTCTGGATCCAGGACGCCTCGTCGGGGCTCGCGGCAAGCCCGGCCTGGATGTCGGCAATGCTGGCGGAGACGATCTGGATGTCCAGGATCGCCATGAACATCCCCAGCACCATCACCATGAAGCCGAAGAACTGCTTCCGCGACACCGCGGGGGTGGCGGATGCGGGGACCGCACCCATCGTCGTCGCTGACATAACCCCGTCCCTTCAGGCGCTCAGCGGATCCCGAGCGTCGCGGCGGCGGCACCCAGGATGCCGCGCGGCGCGGCGGGATCGGCCCGCAGGTCCACCTTGGCCTCAACCGAGAGGCCGGGGCGCAGCGCCGAAGCGTCCTGCTCCGGATCAAGAGCGATGCGCACCGGCACGCGCTGCACGATCTTGGTGAAGTTGCCGGTGGCGTTCTCCGGCGGCAGCAGGCTGAACAGCGCGCCGGTGGCAGGTGCGAGGCTCTCGACCCGGCCGCGCAGCTCGCCGCCGGCATCCACCGAGAGCGTCACCGGCTGGCCCGGGCGCATCCCGCGCAGCTGGGTTTCCTTGAAGTTCGCCACCACCCACTGCCGCTCGGGCGGCGGCGCGACGGCGATCAGGTTCTGGCCCGGCCGCACATGGGCACCGAGCTGCGCCGAGCGGTTGCCGACGATCCCGGGGAAGGGCGCGCGGATCACGGTGTAGCCGAGGTTGCTGTCGGCGAGCGCGAGCTGCGCCGCGGCCTCGGCGCGCCGGCCTTCGCCGGTGGCAAGCTGGCCTTCCAGCACCGGCACCGCGGCGCGGGCGGCGGCGGTCGAAGCCTGGGCGGCCGCCAGCGTGGCCTCGGCCTTGCGCCGGTCGGCCAGGGTGCGGTCCGCATTCTCGCGGCTGCCGAAGCCGGATTGCGCGAGCGTGCCATAGCGCGTGGCGTCGGCTGTAGCGCGGACGCGCTCGGCGTCGGCCTGAGCGATCTGCGCCTCGGTGGAGGTGATCTGGGCCCGCTGCTGCTCGATCTGGGCGCGGATCGTGGTGATGCCGGCCTCCGCCTGGGCCAGGGCCGCAGCGGCGGAGTCGCGCCTGGCGCGCCAGTCCCGGTCCTCAAGCTGGACCAGGGGCTGGCCCTCCTCCACGCGCTGGTTGTCGGTGACCAAGATTGCGGCCACGTCACCCTCGATGCGGGCGCCGAGCAGGACGATGTCACCCTGCACATAGGCGTTGTCGGTGGATTCCATGTGGCGGCCGACGCGGAACCACCAGTTGCCGCCCAGCGCGGCACCGATCAGCACCACCAGCAGGATGACGGGGCGCAGCCGCCGGAAGAGGGAGGGCCTTTTGTCGTCGGCCGTGGACTGGGTCGCCTGGTCGGCTGTGAGGGAGGTCTGGGCATTCATCGTACTAAACCGTTCAGTTCAACAGGGCGGAACATGGATGAGGAGCCATGGGGTGTCAAGACTAAACTGAACCGTTCAGTTCAGTCTTGAAATTCGCAGCGCTCCGTGCCCATAAACTCGGTATGAGCGCTCAGGCCGACATCATCGCCACCGAATCGCCGAAGCGGCGCCAGATCCTGGACGCCGCCGGACAGCTCTTTCTCAAGGATGGCTATGCCGCGGTTTCCATGGATGCGCTCGCCCGCCTGGCCGGCGTTTCCAAGGCGACGCTCTATGCCTATTTCCCCGGGAAGGACGCGTTGTTCGGGGCCATGGTGGCCGAACGCTGCGCCGGCATGCTGGCGCAGGACCGCCTCATCAGCGATCACGACGCGCCGCTCGCCGAGGCGATGCGCCGCCTCATCGATTTCTGGCTGCGCTTCCTCATCAGCCCGGACGTGGTCAGCACCTATCGCACCGTCCTCGCCGAGGGCGCCCGTTTCCCCGACCTGGCCCGTGCCTTCTTCGAGGCTGGCCCGGTGATGGGCCTCGGTTGGGTCGGCGAATGGATCGCGGAGGAGCAGCGCCGCGGGCGCCTGCGCCCCGATTTCGATCCCCGCGTCGCGGCTCCGCAGTTCATCGCCCTGCTTCGGGGCGAGCTCTATATCAAGATCGCGTTGGGCCTGGTGGCCGAGCCTTCTGAAGAGGCCGTCGCCGCCGAGGTGGATGCGGCTACCGACACGCTGCTGCGCGCCTTCGCCGTATAGGCCCTCAGGCGCCGCCCTTCTGCGCCATCGTCGCTGCATCCTGATGGTCGAATTCCGGCACCAGCCGCGCGAGCTGCGCCAATGCCAGCCGCCCATGGCCACCACGCGCCGCGCTTGCGATCTCGTCCAATGCCCGACCGACTAGCGCGGGATCGGCCGTACGCGGCGTCGCCACCAGGAGTCCGGGGAACTGAGTCGGACGAGGCGGCTCCTGCCCGTGGAACATCTCCTCGAAGAGCTTTTCGCCAGGGCGTAGGCCGGTGAAGCGGATTTCCACATCCTCGTCGGGCCGCAACCCGGCGAGGCGGATCATGCGCCGCGCGAGGTCCACGATCTTTACCGCGCCCCCCATGTCGAGCACGAAAATGCCGCCCTCGCGGAGTTCCGGCGGCGCATCCTCACGATCCACGGCGCCGACCACGGCTGCCTGGAGCACCAGGCCCACCGCTTCGCGCACCGTCATGAAATAGCGGCGCATGTCGGGGTGGGTGACGGTGAGCGGGCCGCCGCGCTCGAGCTGCCGGCGGAACAGCGGCACCACGCTGCCGGTGCTGCCCAGCACATTGCCGAAGCGGACGGTGATGCAGCGCATGCCCTGGTTGCTGGCGCGGGCATCGCGGTCCAGCGCCTGGCAGTACATCTCCGCGAGGCGCTTGGAGGCGCCCATCACGCTGGTCGGGTTCACCGCCTTGTCGGTCGAGATGAAGACCATCAGCCCGCAATCCACCGCCCGCGCCGTGTCGGCCACGATGCGCGTGCCATGCGAGTTGGTGAGCAGGCCCTCCAGCGGGTCGTTCTCCACCATCGGCACATGCTTCAGGGCGGCGGCGTGGAAGACCAGCTCGGGCCGCACCTGCCGCATCAGGTTAGCGATGCGGGCATGGTCGCGCACATCGGCCAGCATGGCGCGGCGCGGCACGCCAGGGTGGTTCTCCGCCAGTTCCAGATCGATGGAGTAGAGGGCGAACTCGCCATGGTCGAGCAGCGTCAGCTGCGCCGGGCCCAGCGCCGCCACCTGCCGCGCCAGTTCCCCGCCGATGGTGCCGCCGGCCCCCGTCACCAGCACGCGGCGGCCCTGCACGAGGCGCGCCATGCCCTCCCGGTCCAGCGGCACCTGGGGGCGGTCGAGCAGTTCCTCGATCGCCACCGGGCGCAGGTCGACGCGGCGCGCGGCGCCGGGGTCCTCCCGTTTGGCAGGGTCCAGGCGCGTCAGGCGGGGCGCGCGGCTGACCGTCACGCCGTGGCGGTCGGCCGCGTCCAGCACGTCCTCCAGCGCCTCGCCCTGCAGGTCGGGATCGGCGAGCACCAGGCCGGCGGGCAGGCGTTCCTCGGCGCG
>JAQGHY010000212.1 GCA_028291455.1 Rubritepida sp.
CTGCATCTGCGCCTCCTCGCATTCATGCGTGACGAGCACGACGGGCACGGCCTCGCCCGGCGCGCGGCCGTGCTGGAGCATGGATTCGACGCTAATCTGTGCATCGCGCAGCACGCCCGTCACATCGGCGATGACGCCGGGCTGATCCAGCACCATCAGCCGAAGGTAATAGGGCCCGCGATGGCACTCCATCGGCAGGATGGCCGCCGTGTCCAGCGAGGCGGAATCCTCGCCCCAGACCGGGGCGAAACGCTTGCGCGCTATGTCGATGAGATCCGCCGCCACGGCGCTCGCCGTGGGTCCCGCACCGGCGCCGCGGCCTTGCAGCACCACGCGCCCGACTGCATCGCCCTCCGCCAACACCGCGTTGAACACGCCGTCGACATTGGCCATCGGGCTGGTTGCCGGCACCATGCACGGATGCACGCGGGCAATGACGCCCCTCGCCTCCCGGCTGGCGATGCCGAGCAGCTTGATGCGGTAGCCAAGCTCGCCCGCCAGCGAGATGTCTAGGGCGGAGACGTTACGGATGCCCTCGATATGCAGCGCGTCCAGGTCCACTGCATGGCCGAAGGCCAGCGCCGTTAGGATGGCGAGCTTGTGGGCAGCGTCCACACCGTCGATGTCAAAGGCCGGGTCGGCCTCGGCGTAGCCCAGCCGCTGCGCCTCGGCGAGCACCTGCGCGAAGGGCAGGCCCTTGAGCCGCATCTCCGTCAGGATGTAGTTGCAGGTGCCGTTGAGGATGCCGGCAACACGGGAGATGCGGTTGCCCGCCAGCCCCTCGCGCAGCGCCTTGATGGCGGGGATGCCGCCCGCGACCGCCGCCTCATAGGCCAGTGCCACGCCATGCTTCTCGGCCAACCGCGCCAGCGAGGCACCATGGATCGCCAACAGAGCCTTATTGGCCGTGACGACTGGCTTGCCGGCGGCCAAGGCGGCCTCGACCAGCGCACGAGCCGGACCCTCGGAGCCGCCCATCAGCTCGACGACCACATCGACCTGGGGATCGGCCGCCATCGCCACCGCATCCTCATGCCATCGCAGACCCGATACATCCACGCCGCGGTCACGGCTGCGATCGCGCGCGGAAACCACGACCACCTCGACCGGGCGGCCAGCACGGGCGGCGATCAGGCCGGCATTGTCGCGCAGCAGGGCCAGCAACCCCGCGCCGACCGTGCCCAGCCCGGCCACGCCAAGTTTAAGGGCTTCACTCATGCCGAATGCACTTCCTCGGCCGGAGCCACGTTGTCGCCTTGCAGGAAGGTCTTGATGCCGCGCAAGGCCTGCCGAATCCGGTGATTGTTCTCGACCAGCGCGATCCGAACATGGCCGTCGCCGTGCTCGCCAAAGCCGATGCCCGGCGCGACGGCAACCTTGGCCTTCTCCAGCAGCAGCTTGGAAAAGCCGACCGAGCCCAGCGCCCGAAGCTTCTCCGGGATCGGCGCCCAGAGGAACATCGAGCCCTCCGGCGGCGGCACGTCCCAGCCGACCTGCTGGAGGCCCTTCACCAGCACGTCCCGCCGCTCGCGGTACAACTCGCGCATATCGGAAACGCAGTCCTGTGGGCCGCTCAGCGCCGTCGCGGCAGCGACCTGGATAGGCGTGAAGGCGCCGTAGTCGAGATACGACTTCACCCGCGCCAGGGCCGCGATCAGCCGGGGATTTCCGGCCGCGAAGCCCATCCGCCAGCCCGGCATGTTGTAGGTCTTGGAGAGGCTGGTGAACTCCACCGTGCAATCCATCGCCCCGGGGATCTCCAGCACCGAGGGCGGCGGCGTCGTGCCGAAATACAGCTCGGCATAGGCGAGGTCGCTGAGGATAAAGAGCTCGTGCTGCAGCGCGATCTTCACCAGCTCCTTGTAGAACTCGCGCGTCGCCAGCAGGGCCGTCGGGTTGGACGGGAAGTTGACGATCAACGCCGTCGGCTTCGGCACGGAATGCTTCACCGCGCGGACGATCGCCTCCAGCATGGCATCGTCGGGCGTATAGGGGATGAAGCGCGCCGAGGCACCGGCGATGATGAAGCCGAACTGGTGGATCGGGTAGGACGGATTCGGCACCAGGATCGTGTCGCCCGGCGAGGAAATCGCCTGGGCCAGGTTGGCCAGCCCCTCCTTGGAGCCAAGCGTCGCCACAACCTCGGTCTCGGGGTCGAGCTTCACGCCGAAGCGGCGGGCGTAGTAGCCGGCGAGCGCGCGGCGCAGCCCCGGAATGCCCTTGGACATGGAATAGCGGTGGGTGCGCGGGTCCTGCACGGCCTCGATCAGCTTGGCCACGATATGCGGCGGCGTAGGGCTGTCGGGATTGCCCATGCCGAGATCCACGATGTCCTCCGCATTCGCGCGCGCCTTGGCCTTGGCCGTGTTCACTTCGGCGAAAACATAGGGCGGCAGGCGACGGATGCGGTGGAACTCTTCGGCCATGGTGGCCCTCCCGGGGAAGAAACGAAGCGGCGCCGTGTTTAGATCAATTCGAGGCCTGCCGGCAAAACAGGCGGCAAACCGGACCGGCTAGCGTGGGGCCAGCAGTTCGGGCGGGGGCGGCGACGGCGCCTCGCCGGACCGCAGCCCATCGATCAGCGGAGTCGCCGGGGCGGCGCGGGGAGCAGGCGCCAGGAGGTCCGCAGGGGGCAACGCGGGTACGGCGCCGGGCGCCATGGGCTCCGGCGAAGCCGGACGCGACGGCGGCGCGGGCGCCAGCAACTCGGGCGAGGGCAGATTGGGAACCGCCCCAGGCGTCAGCCGCTCCGGTGTCAGCAGTTCGGGAGGCGTGACACCTGGTGCGGGCGTGGCAGTGGGCGCCGTGCGCGGCTGCGACGTGACCCAGGGCACGGCGGCTGCCGGGGCGAGCGCCGCCTGGCCGGGTGGGCGGGCCGGAACCGGCGGCTGGCCCGGCGCATCGGGCTCAGTCAAAGGCGTGTCAGGGCGGACGGCGGGAACCTCGGTTGTCGAGGCGGCGCGCTCCACTTCCAGCCGCCGGGTGAGCGCATCGCGCGTCGCCACGTCCGGCCGCTCCGGGATGGGCGGGACGGAGGCGAGGTTCGGCGTGGGCCGGTCCATTCCCGGCGGCAGAAGCCGGGCCTCGGTGGAGGCGCCCGAAAGATCGCGCCCGATGAGCCGGGGATTGAGCAGCGCAGGCACCGCGCAGCCCCCCGTCAGCAGCAGGACAGCCAGAACCCACGGCCGCGCTTGCCCCGCGGCGAGGTGATCTCTACCCTTGCGGTCAGGCAGGGCATCGGCAGAGCGGTAAAACGTCACACGGCGTCCCTTGGCGTCATGTGTTCCATAGCGCCTCATAGCCCCGCCGCGAAAGAGACCAACAGGCATGAACCGGGCGGTACCCACAGATGAGTAACTCACCAGGCGAGAAGCCGTCGGAATTCCACCTGCCCGATCCCGCGGTCGTCTCGCGCACCATGGCCGAGGTGGCGGAGCGCGGGCAGCGCATTGTCCAGGATTTCCTGAAGCGCCAGACCGACAGCAACGGCAACCCCGATCCGCTGAACATCGGCGGCGCCTTCCTGGAGATGACCACGAAGCTGATGGCCAACCCGGCCGGGCTGGTCCAGGCGCAGCTCGGCTTCTGGCAGGATTACCTGACCCTCTGGTCCAACACCGCGCGCCGTATGCTGGGCGGCGAGACCGCCGAGCCCGTCATCGAGGAGCCCAAGGGCGACAAGCGCTTCAAGGACGGCGCCTGGCGTGAGAACGAGGTCTTCGACTTCATCCGTCAGTCTTACCTGCTCTCGGCGCGGTACTTCACCAGCGCGGTGCACAGCGCCGACGGGCTCGATCCCAAGACGGCCCAGAAGGTCGATTTCTACATGCGGCAATTCGTGGATGCGATGAGCCCGGCGAATTTCGTGATGACCAACCCCGAAGTGCTGCGCAAGACCGCAGAAACCGGCGGAACGAACCTGCTCAAGGGCCTGTCGAACCTGCTGTCCGACCTGGAGCGCGGCAAGGGCAAGCTGCGCATCCGCATGGTGGACGACAGCAAGTTCAAGGTCGGCGAGAACATCGCGGTCACGCCGGGCAAGGTGATCTTCCAGACGCCGCTGATGCAGCTCATCCAGTACAATCCGACGACGGATAAGGTGCTGAAGCGCCCGCTCGTGATCTTCCCGCCCTGGATCAACAAGTTTTACATCTTGGACTTGCGGCCGAAGAACAGCTTCATCCGCTGGGCGACCGACCAGGGCCACACGGTTTTCGTGGCCTCCTGGGTCAATCCGGACGAGCATCTCTCCGAGAAGGGCTTCGACGACTATATGACGGAGGGCGTGCTGGCCGCGCTCGACGCCATCGAGGCCGCAACGGGCGAGCGGCAGGTCAATGCGATCGGCTATTGCCTGGGCGGGACGCTGCTGGCGACCACGCTGGCCTATATGGCGACCAAGCGGGACAACCGCATCAAATCCGCCACCTATTTCGTCACGATGACGGATTTCGAGGAGGCCGGCGAACTCGGCGTCTTCATCGACGAGGAGCAGCTCAAGGCCCTCGAGGAGAAGATGGGCAAGCGCGGCTTTCTCGACGGCCGCGAGATGGCGACGACCTTCAACATGCTCCGTGCTAACGACCTCATCTGGTCCTTCGTGGTGAACAACTACCTGCTGGGGCAGGACCCCTTCCCGTTCGACCTGCTCTACTGGAACGACGACAGCACCCGCATGCCGGCGAAGATGCACAGCTTCTACCTGCGCCGGATGTACCAGGAGAACGATCTGGTGAAGCCCGGCGCGATCGAGCTGCTCGGCGCCAAGATCGACCTGCGGAAGATCAAGGTGCCCACCTACATGATCTCCACGCGCGAGGACCATATCGCGCCGTGGAAGAGCACCTATCGCGGCACGCAGATCTTCCCCGGGCCGGTGCGTTTCGTCCTGGCCGCATCGGGGCATATCGCCGGCGTGGTGAACCCGCCAGAATCCGGCAAGTACAGCCATTGGGTCAACGAGGAGCTGCCGCCGAACCCGGACGACTGGTTTGCCGGAGCCACGGAACTCGCCGGGAGCTGGTGGCCGGATTGGCACCGCTGGGTCACGGCGATCGACCGCACCGAAGTCCCCGCGCGGCATCCGGGCGACGGCAAGCTCACGCCCATCGAGGACGCGCCGGGCAGTTATGTGCGGGTGATGGCGATGGACTAGAGTCCGATCGCTCCAGGTCTTGGCCTGGAGCGTGAATCGGCCTCCCATTAAAGAGTCCGATCGCTCCAGGTCTTGGCCTGGAGCGTGAATCGGCCTCCCGGTAAAGGCTGCATCGCTTCAGGCGTCTGGGCCTGAAGCACTCTCAGCGGTCGGTCGTGCCGCCGAATCCGAAGGTGGTCACGCCCGATCCGAGGTTTTCGGACAGCCGCCGCTCGATCTGACCCTCGTATCCACGACGCGCGACCTCGTCCCGCAGCGCCGGCACGGCCAGGGAGGCGTCAGGAAACGGGCCGGGCTCGCGCAGCCTGTTGAGCGCCGGGCGATCCGTGACGCGAAAGGCCGGCCCGGTCAGCGCCGCCCCGGCGGTGGCCGTATCCCCACGCCGCAGGGAGCGCGCGGCGGTCAGCAGGGCCGGCACGACGAGCTCAGGCGCGGCGTTGGGGGTGATGGCGAGGCTCTGCCGCCCCTCCTCCACCGCCCGCTGCAGGCCAAATAGGAAGGATTGCGGAACGCCGGTAAGTCGCCCGCCGGGACGCGCCTCGCCGCCTAGCCACTCAAGCCGGGCAAGCGCCAGCGCCATCTCCGCCGGGTGACCGTCCAGCCCCGCGCCGCCACGGTCGAAATCCGCGGCCGCGAGGTCGAGGATGACGGGAAGCGGCTGCGCGAGAAGCGCACCCGCAAGCTCCGTCGGCGGTTCCGGCGGCAGCGGCCGTGTTAGTTCCGCACAGGCAGACAGGATGAGCAGTCCTGCGAAGAAGCAGGGCCTCACAGACGGTTTCGGTTGATCGGCAAGTTGCCGTCGGACTGGACGCGCGCCGCGGCATTGGCGGCCTGGCTGGTTTGCGGCAAGGGCGGAAGCGCCCCAAGCCTCGCCCAGACGCCAGGCGGCAACGATCCGGCGGCGGCGGCCATGTCGCCCGCGCGGGAGGCGCGCCAAGCCATGTAGAAGCTGTCGATGAGCGGCTGTGCCGGCTGCTCACCGGGAATGCCCAGCGCCTGGCGCCACTCCGTCCGCGCCTGGGAGAGTCGCCCGGGCAGCAGCGGATCGCGTTGCTGATATCGGGGGTCGGCAGGCAGCGCGGCCGCGAGGAACTCCATATCGGCGATGGCGCGCGCCGCCTCGCCCGGACGTCCTGCCAGACCGGCCTGGTTCCCGAAGGCGAAGGCCGAACGGGTTACGGCGGAGCGGGTAGGATCACCCGCGCCTTCGATCGAATCCGGTGGCAACCGCACCGGATCATAGACAGTGAGCCCTTCCCCGGCGCAGCCGGTCAGGGCGATCAGCGAGAAAAATGCACGCCTGTCCATATCAGAACTCCCGGGCAGATGGGCTACCCTGCATCAATGCCTGCTGCGCCGTCGCGGCAGCTGCGGCCGTGTTCGGCAGTGTTGGCAACGCGGAGAGCTGCGCTACGGTTGCCGCTCCGCCACGGCGAAAGATGCTGGTCGGAAGGGCTGCTGCGGCCACGTCCCGCTGCCCGGACTCCAGGGCACGGCTGGCGGCGTAGAGGGCATTGATCACCGGCTGCGCCGTCGCATCGGGCGCGATGTCGAATGCCGTGCGCCACTCCTGCCGCGCCGTGTTTAATTGCGGAACGAGGGTAGCCGAGGCACTGTAGCGATTGGGGTTTTGCGGCAGTTCGACCGCAAGAAACTCCATCTGGGCAATGCCTCGCGCCGCAGCGCCGGGCTGGCCCGAGAGAGGACGGCTCTGCCCGAAGGTCGCGTTGCTGGAGATGATGGCCGTGCGGACCGGGTCACCGGCGCCGGCGAAGGCGTCGCGCGGAAGCACGGCGGAGTCGGAGGGGCGGGCGGCGAAATCGGCGGCGGTCGGCATGCCCGAGCAGGCCGCGAGCAACGGAAGAGCCAAAAGGGCCAGACGGTTCATGCCAGTGTCCTACCAGATACGCCCCCCGCAGAGTCGGACGGCCTATCCTTTGTATGTCTCAGATTTCGGAATGCGTCATTGCTGCGATCCGCCGCCGCCGCCCGAGCCCCCCTGCCCGCCGCCGACCATACGATCGTTGTCGATACGGTAGAGCTCACGCTCCACCAGACTGGTCGCGTGGCGGGTGGCCGGAAGTTCGGCCGGCTGCGAGAGCCGTGCCAGGGTCAGAGCGGGCTGGGCGAATACATCGGGCGGAAGCGCCGGCGGGGTGCCCCCGGCGAGCGAGCGCGAGGCGAGGTAGAGGCCATCCACCACCGCCTGCGGTGTTGCGCCTGGCGCGATGCCATAGGCCGCGTGGAGCTCGTCCCGGGCGGCGTCCAGCATACCGCCGGCGATCGGCGTGAATTCCGTCCAACGCACGTCCCAGCGATAATCCGCCGCCAAGAACTCGACCATCGCGGCCGCGCGGGCGTTATCCGCCGGTGGGCTCGTTCGGTTGAAGGTATAGGCCGAGTTGAGGATCGCGGCGCGCATCGGGTCCGCCGCGCCG
>JAQGHY010000258.1 GCA_028291455.1 Rubritepida sp.
AGCGCATGCAATGTCGAGACACCACCGGCGTGCTTGACCGGGAATGTCTTGCGCAGATCCTTCACCTCGACGATGGGCGTATCAACCATGACGGCCGGCCAATGCAAGAACACGCGGCGGGCAGCGCGCGGATTGCAGATCGCTGACGGACATCATCGACGGAGATTCGCTGACGCAATTCGGTTGCACCAGATTGCAGCGCGGCCCGAAGCGACAGCCCGGAATGGTCTCCTGAAGGCTCGGGATACGGCCGGGGATTGTCGCCAGACGCGGTGCATCGCTATCGAGCTGCGGTACTGCGGCGATCAGACCAATCGTGTAAGGATGCACGGGCTGCCGGAACAGTTCGGCGACCGGCGCCTGTTCCACCACACGGCCGGCATACATCACGGCCACGTCGTCGGCCATTTCCGCCACGACGCCGAGGTCGTGGGTGATGAGGATAATGGCCATGCCCGTCTCGGCCTGAAGGTCGCGCAGCAGGTCCAGGATCTGAGCCTGCACCGTGACGTCGAGCGCGGTGGTCGGCTCGTCCGCGATGAGGAGCTTGGGCGAGCAGGCCAGTGCCATCGCGATCATCACGCGTTGCCGCATGCCGCCGGATAGTTGGTGCGGATATTCGTCGAAGCGGCGTTCGGGCGAGGCGATGCGCACGCGCCGCAGCGCCGCGATCCCGCGCTCGCGCAGCTCGGCGCGGCTGGCGCGCGGCTCGTGCACGCGGATACCCTCGATGATCTGGCAGCCCACGGTGTGCACCGGGTTGAGCGAGGTCATCGGCTCCTGGAAGATCATGCCGATGTCGCGTCCGCGCACGGCCCGCATCTCGCTGCCCGACAGCTTCGCGAGGTCCCTGCCCTCCAGCAGCACGCGACCGGCCGCGATCCGGCCGGGATGCGCCACCAGCCGCATGATCGACAGCGACAGCACCGATTTGCCGCAGCCGCTCTCGCCGACGATGCCGAGCGTGCGCCCGCGCATGACGTCGATCGAGACGCCGTCCACAGCCGGCACATCCCCGCCGGAGGTGCGGAAGACCGTCCGCAGCCCCTCGACCCGCAGGAGTGGCTCGTTCACAGCCACTTGAAGGTCGGCGCCGCGATCTTGTCCACCGGACGATGCGCCCAGTCCTGCTCCGTCGCCTTGCCTACGATACGCTTCTGCGCCTCGCTCAAATGCAGCGCGGCCTGGCGGAAATCCATGGTCAGGACCTCGCCGTCGCCCACCACCTTATGACCGTCCACATAGACGTCGCGGATTGCACGATCGCCGGCCGCGTAGATCAGCGCGCGGATCGGATCGTGGTTGGGCTGCATGCGCGGATGGTTGGCGTCAATCAGCACGAGGTCGGCGCGGCAGCCGGCCGCGAGCCGCCCGATATCGGGCCGCCCCAGCGCCCGCGCCCCGCCGATCGTGGCGGCGTCGAACACGTCCGTCGTGGTCATGGTGCGCGGATCGGACGCCTGGGTGCGGGCGAGGTATGCGA
Organism: Rubritepida sp.; assembly: GCA_028291455.1. Lineage (GTDB taxonomy): Bacteria > Pseudomonadota > Alphaproteobacteria > Acetobacterales > Acetobacteraceae > Roseococcus. Next base: position 1,484 of record JAQGHY010000258.1, read on the forward strand.
CGAGCCGCATCTCATCCAGCAGGTTGTGCGGATAGGTGTCGGTGCCAACGCCCATGTTCACGCCGCCGCGCTTGTAGCGGCCGAAGTCCTTCAGCGTGATGCCGCGCCGCGCGAAGACAGTCGGGCAATGCGCCACCGTCGTCCCCGTCTCGGCGAGGATCGAGAGGTCGCGCTTGGTGTGCCACGGCGTGCTCGGGTGATCGTCGAGAAAGATGCCGTGGCCGATGACGGCTCGCTCGTCCAGCAGGCCCATCTCGTGCAGCCATTGGATCGGCGTGAAGCCGTGCCGACGCGTGATCTCGTGGAATTCCACCACAGATTGCGCCGCGTGGATCTGCCACGACAGCCCGCGCGAACGCGCCTCGGCGCGGCTGTCGCGCAGGAGTTCAGGCGCGCAGGTGTCGATCTGCGCCGGGCAGGCCATGCCGAAGAGTCGGCCCGAGGGATGCTGCTCCGCGCGCTGGATGAGCGTGAAGGCCTCCTCCATCGCCTTCACGCCGGCGGCCTCGTCCCATTCGTATTCGACGACATGGCCGTTCTTCGTGAACCATCGCGCCGACTTGAACATCGGCGCGATGCAGACGCGCATGCCGGATTCCGCCAGCAGGTCGAGCCAGCCGGGATGCGCCATGGAAAGATCGGCCAGCGTCGTCACGCCGCTCAGCAGGAGTTCGGAGAGCGCCACGCGCACGCAATCGGGCACCGCCTCCGCATCCGAGCGGAAGATCGGCATGAACTCATAGAGCGAGGAGTTGTAGAGGCCGGGGCTGCCGATCTCGTCGAGCAGCCCCTTGTTCATCGGCTCGCTGCTTGGGTGCGAGTGGATGTTCACGAGGCCCGGCATGACCATCCGGCCGCTGCCCGAGATCACCTCGTCCGCCACGCCCTCATAGCCGCGGCCGACGAAGCGGATCATGCCGTCCTCGAAGGCCACATCGCCGCCGGGCATATAGGCGTGGCGCTGTTCGGATTCGTCCCAGGCGACGACGATATCCGCGCCCTTGATCAGTGTGACCGTCATGCTCAGCGGACCACGCGCAGGTCGAGGCCCTTGTAGATCCCGATGCCGTAAAGGCCATGCGCCCGAACGCCCTCGACCCGTGGCGTCGAGAATATCCTGAGCTCGTTGCGGGCCAACGTCAGCCAGGGCGCCTGCTCGGCGAGCCGCCGCTGGATGAGCGCCGTCACCTCGGCCCGGCGTGCCGGATCGGTGCCGCGGCGGGCTTCCTCAAGCCAGGCATCGGTCTCGGGGTCGTTCCAGTTCATGCGGTTGGGCGAGGGGCGGTTGCGGCTGTGCCAGTAGAGCGACATGGCGTCTGTCGCGGAGATGTACGGGTAGCTCAGGATATAGGCGTCGAATTCCTGCGTCGCGAGGCGGCCCCAGCCCACCGTCGCGTCGAAGAGCTGCACGCGCATCTCGATACCGACCTGCCGCAGCCCCTGCTGGACGATCTCCGAAGAGCGCTGGTTCGACAGGTTGTTGATGGCATAGAGCAGGAAGGTCGCGCGCTGGCCGTCCTTCACGCGGACGCCGTCGGGGCCCATGCGCCAGCCGGCTTCGTCCAGCAAGCGGCGTGCCGCGGCGGGATCGTAGGCCGGCACCATGGCATCGGACTGCGCGTCATAATCGAGCGCGGCGGGGTTGATGATGTTGCGCGCCGGCAGCGCATGACCCGACCAGACTGCGCGGGCGAGCCCCACGCGGTCCACCGCCATATGCACCGCGCGCCGGATGGCGACATCGCTGACCACGGGCTTGTCGACCTTGAAGCCCAGGAAGACGTCCCAGAAGTAATTCGGCTGCGTGCTGGTGCGGATGGTCGGCACACGGCGCATCGCGTCCCAAAAGGCTTCGGGAATGTATTGCGTGATATCGGCCTGGCCGGCCTGCAAGGCGGCGACGCGGGCGGCTGCCTCGGGAATCACACGCCAGACGATGCGCTCGACATTCGCCGGTCCACGGTTCTGCAGCGAGGCCGGGCCCCAATGGTAGGTCGGGTGGCGGTTCAGCACCATTTCGGTGCGCGGCGTCCAATTGCCCCAGCAATAGGGGCCTGTGCCGTTGAAGCCCTGCACACCGAAATTATCACCAAGCCGTTCCACTGAGGCGCGATCCACGATCGAGCCGAAATACTGGCTGAGCTGGGCAAGCAACTCGCCGAAGGGCTCGTTCAGCTCATATTCGACCGTATGCGCATCGACCGCGCGGATTTCCTTCACATTCCCGGCACGCCAGGCGACGGGCGAAGCGACGCGCGGGGTGGTGCGGCCGATCCAACGGTTGATGCTGAACACGACGTCATCGGCGACGAAGGGGCGGCCGTCGCAGAAGGTGACGTCGGTGCGCAGATGGAAGGTGTAGGTCTTGCCGTCCGGGCTCACATCCCAGCGCTCGGCGAGGCCGGGCTGAATGGTCCGCATGTCGAAATCCATGTTCACCAGCGTGTCGGTCATCATGGAGATGACTTCGCCGCCGGCCAGTGCCGTGGAGCGGTGCGGATCGTATCGGTCGCTGTCGATCTCGCGCATGATCGTTATCTGGTTGCGCGGCTGGGTCTGCGCCTGCGCGCCTAGTGCGAGGGCCAGGCCGGCAAGGCCGCCGAGCGTCGCGCGCTGCCAAGTCTTGAGCATCTTGTTGTCTCCCACTCGGTTCGAGGGGCCGATTCCCGCCCCGGGCCAACGCCCGGGACGATCGGACCCGATGTTCTAGATGCGCAGCCGGGGATCGAGCGCATCGCGCAGCGCGTCCCCCAGCAGGTTGAAGGCCAGCACGATCACGAAGATCCCGAGCGAGGGGATCACGCTGATATGCGGTGCGATGAAGAGGAAGTTGCGGCCCTGCGCGGCCATGGCGCCCAGCTCCGCCATGGGGGGCTGCGCCCCGAGGCCGAGGAAGGACAGCGCGGAGCCCAGCAGGATCACCTGCCCCAGCCGCAGCGTGGAGAAGACGAAGATCGCCGAGAGGCAATTGGGCGCGAGATGCCGCAGGATCAGCCGCCGGTCGCTCATGCCGATAGCCCGCGCCGCCTCGATATAGTCCAGCCCCATGACCACGAGGGCCGAGCCGCGCACGATGCGCGCCATCAGCGGCACCGTGGCGATGGACAGCGCGATGATCACCGAGGTCAGCCCCGGCCCGAAGATCGCCGCCAGGGCGAGGCCGAAGAGGATGGCCGGGAAGCTCAGCAGGATGTCCATGAAGCGCATCAGCAGCCCGTCGATCCGCCGGTAGAAGGCGGCGAGGAAGCCGATCACCGCGCCGATCACCCCACCCACGATCAGGGCGATAAAGCCCATCCCCAGCGTGACGCGCAGCCCGTAAAGCATGCGGGCGAGAATGTCCCTGCCCTGCCCGTCCGTACCGAACCAGTACTCCTCGGAGGGCGGCGACATGATCGCCATGAGGTTGGTGTCGAAGGGATCGCGGGGGGCGAGCCATGGCGCGAAGACCGCCGCCAGCAGGATCAGCACGACGAAGACGAGGCTGATGGCGCCGCCGGTGTCGCGCATCAGCATGCGCACGACCGAGGGCCGGCGCGGCCCTTGGTCGGCCAACGGAATCGCGGCGGCGCTCATGCCTGCCTCACGCGCGGGTCGAGCACGGCATAGAGGAGGTCGACGATCAGGTTAACCAGGATGAAGCCCGCGCTCAGCACGATGATGGTGCCCTGCGCCATCGGGAAATCTGCCGACAGGATGGCCCCCACCGCGAGCCGCCCGACGCCGGGCCAGGAGAAGATCGTCTCCGTCACCACCGCGCCGCCGAGGAGAAACCCGATCTGCAGCCCGATCAGCGTGACGACCGGGATGAGCGCATTGCGCAGCGCGTGGCGCAGCACCACCAGATGCTCCGGCAGCCCCTTGGCGCGGGCGGTGCGGACGTGCTCGGCGCTCAGCGTGTCGACGACGGCCGTGCGCGTCATCCGCGCAACGGGTCCGATGAAGACCCCGCCCAGCGTTACCGCCGGCAGGATGATCGCCAGCAGCCCGTCCAGGGTCCAGAGCGGCCCGCCGCGCCCGGTGAAGGGCAGCAGGTTCCATTCGAATCCGACGAACCAGATCAGCACCAGCCCCAGGAAGAAGACCGGCACCGAGACGCCGGCGATGCTGACGGCCATCACCGCCTTATCCAGCAGCGAGCCGCGCCAATAAGCCGCGATCGTGCCGAGGAAGATGCCGACCGGGATGGACCAGACCAGCGCGGCCAGCATCAGCTCCACGGTCGGGCCGATAGTACTGCCGAGCTCCTGCGTCACCGGCATGTTGTTGATGAGGGAGACGCCGAGATCCCCATGCGCCAGCCGCCAGAGATACTTGCCGAACTGCACGTAGATCGGCTGGTCCAGCCCGAGCTCGGCGCGGATGGCGGCGATGACGTCCTCGGTCGCCTGCGGTCCCGCCCGCACGGTGGCGGGGTCGGTCGGCACCACCTGCATCAGCAGGAAGCCGATCAGCAGCACGCCGAACAGCACGGGAACGGCCAGCCCGATCCGATGCAACGCATGGCGCAGCATCAGCCCAAGATTCCGTGCCGGTCGAAAATGGGCACTCCGCCGCGCAAAGTGAGGTCGGCCTGCACGCCCATGTATTCCTCGGGTGCGATGGTCGTGATGTCCTGGTATTGGACGGCGATATCGGCATCCTTGAC
>JAQGHY010000286.1 GCA_028291455.1 Rubritepida sp.
GAGGCGGAACATCGGATGCGGGCGGATCACGCGGTTCTGATCCAGCAGGGTCAGCTTGCCCTCGACCTCGAGCACGCGCTGGATCACGAACATCACGTCCGGGCGGCCGGCGTCGTACTCGTCGAAGACCAGCGCGCAGGGGTGCTGCAGCGCCCAGGGCAGGATGCCCTCGCGGAACTCGGTGATCTGCTTGCCGTCCTTGAGGACGATGGCGTCCTTGCCGATCAGGTCGATGCGCGAAATGTGGCTGTCCAGGTTCACGCGAATGCAGGGCCAGTTGAGGCGCGCCGCGACCTGCTCGATGTGGGTGGACTTACCCGTGCCGTGATAGCCCTGGATCATCACACGACGGTTGAAGGCGAAGCCGGCGAGGATAGCGAGCGTGGTCTCGCGGTCGAAGCGGTAGGAGGTGTCGATTTCCGGCACATGCTCGGTGCGGATCGAGAAGGCCGGCACCTGCATATCGATGTCGACGCCGAAAACCTCGCGAGCATCGACCGTGATGTCCGGCATGTTGACCGCCGAAGTCGGGCCGACATCAAGAGAGGGTGCATCGCCAAGTTGAGCCAGCTTCGTCATCACGCTTCCGCTTCGTTCATTGGGGTTCTTCCGGATGTTAGGGCAGCCCGTGGCATTGGGCTACCCGGCATGGGCGGCATGTTGGGCCGCGGATTCCGCCCGTCCCACACGCTGACGCAGCAGCGAATAAGCGCGGTTGATGTCCTTTAGTTTCTCTTCGTCACTCCGGTCGCCGCCATTCGCATCCGGGTGGTAGCGTTTGGCAAGCTCCTTATACCGCGATTTCAGCGTCGCCGGGTCGAGCGGCCATTCGAGATCGAGCAGGCCCAGGGCCGCGCGGAGCTCCGGCGGAGCCTCGTGGCGCGGCGGGGCGCGGCGTTTCTCGTGCCGGCCAGTGTCGCGCAGGATGCCGAGGGGATCGGCCATCTGGTCTGCGTCAAGCCGCACGCCGCCGAGCCGGCCGAGCGGCCAGGTGGGGCGCTGCCAGCCGGTGTCGGAGCGGATCGAGGTCTCGATATCGGCGGCGCCCATGCCGCGGTAGAAATCCCAGCCGGCGTTATATTGCCGCACGTGCTCCAGGCAGAACCACAGGTATTCCCGCAGCGCCCGGTCCTTGGGCGCACGGAATTCACCTGCCGCGACACAGCCTGGCGCGGCGCATGCCCGCGGCGGTGCCTTGGGGTCGGTCTGGGGTTGGAAGCTCGCGCGTCGCGCCATCCGAACTTTATGGGTGGCCAGTGCGGGGTTGGCAACGTCGCAATCTTGCATGATCTAACGCTCCATGGACAATCGAGCCGACCGCATCCGTTCCGCCCTCACGGGCCACTTCGCGCCGATCCGTATCGAGGTGGTGGACGACAGCCAAAAACACGCGGGCCACGCCGGCGCCGCGCCGGGCGGGCAGACGCATTACAGCGTGCTGCTGGTCAGCGAGAGCTTCACCGGAATGAACCGCGTGGCGCGGTCTCGCGCGGTGCATGCGGTGCTGGAGGCCGAGTTTTCAGCCGGGCTGCATGCGCTGGCACTCACGCTGCGGGCGCCGATGGAAGTCGCCTAGCGTCTGAGGGCTAGGGGGCTTTTTCCAGCGCCCTTTCTGGGGTCGCGACCTCGGAAGGCTTCTCCGCCAGATCGCTCCATTCCGGCCAGCGCTGCCGCACCACCGGGCTGTTCGGCGCATAGGCATGGCAGGTGCCGAGCAGCGGCGGGCGCTTGCGCGGCGCGCCGGATGCCTCCGCCCTATGCTGCTCCTTCTGCTGGCGCCGGCGGATCGGCCACATGGTCTGGAAGGCCACGGTGGCCATCTGCGCCAGCACCTCGCGCAGATGGGTGCAGCCCAGCACCCCGCCCACGCGCTCGTTCACCGCACGGTTGAAGCCGGCACCGATGGTGAGGCCCGCGAGATTGGCGAAAGCTGGCGTAGCGCCCGTGCAGACGGAGAAGGGCGTGTGGTCAGAGACCGCCTCGCAGGCGACGATCAGCATGTCCTGGTCCACCGTCATCCGCACCCACATGCCATGGACCGGATTGCCCGGCATGACCTCGCCGCGATGCTCAGAGGGGAAGCTGTAAGTCTTGGTATCTGTGAGATGCGCTTCGACATCAATCATCCCGTCCTCCCGTGCATAGCCGCGGAGCGAGATGTCGCGCAGGTGTTCGAGCTTACGGCGAGCGGGTGCGGGAAGGGGCATGGCCACATAAGATAGGGTTTATGCCGCACTGCCGCAAACCCCAGCGGGTCCGAAAAGATTGAGAGTCTGGCGGCCGGGCCTGCCCCGTGGTAGCCGCCCCCAAACGCAATTCACCGAGGCAGCCCCGCATGTCCGATCAGCCAATCCAGCTTCCGCCGCAGCAGGGCGACCTGCCCCTCCCCCTGGTGCTCAACATCCAGTTTACGAAGGATCTTTCCTTCGAGGTTCCGGGCGCGCCCGAAATCTTCGCCACCCTGCGCGAGCAGCCGCGGGTGGACTTGGCGCTGGACGTCCAGGCCCGGCCCATCAAGGAAGGCGAAAATGTCTTCGAGGTCTCGCTCATCATTCGCGCCGACGCGAAGGTGGGGGACACGCCCTGCTTCATCGCGGAACTGACCTATTGCGGCATCTTCACCATAAGTGTTCCGCAGGAGCATCTGGAGCCGGTGCTGCTGGTCGAGTGCCCGCGGCTGCTTTTCCCCTTCGCTCGCAACATCCTAGCCGACGTGACACGCGAGGGCGGTTTTCCGCCGGTTATGCTGAACCCCATCGATTTTGTTCAACTGTGGCAAAACCGCCGCGGTCAGACTTCGGGTACGGCCTGAGGCCGCATTGGCTAAGTTATTGAATTAGGGGCAGCAGTTGCTCCGAGATCGTTGGCTGGGCATCTGTTCAGATCGCATAGGTTGTTTCTTTCGTTAACGATGCACGCATAGCTTGCATCGTTAACGAATTGCCGTTTTTCTTAACCTCGCTCGATGACCGAGAGTTAGGCGAAAAATGGCTCCCAAGCAGTCCGCCGCCGCTCTCCAGTCGGCATCCGTGCTGCCCTTCCGGCGGGAGGCGCAGCCGTCTCAGCCCCCGCTGTATCTGTCGCCGCCGCATTTAGCCGGGCGTGAGCTCGAACTGCTGCAGGAAACCCTGGAATCCGGCTGGCTAGCTCCCGCCGGGCCCACTCTGGCTCGTTTCGAAGCCGCTCTCGGCAAGGTGGTGGACCTGCCCCACGCTGTCGCCCTCAGCTCCGGCACGGCCTCCCTGCACCTGGGCTACCGTCTGCTCGGCGTTGAACCCGGTGACGAGGTCTGGACCACCACCCTCACCTTCGTGGCGACCATCGCGCCCGCGGCGCAGATGGGGGCCACGCCCCGCTTCCTCGACGTCGACCCCGCGAGCTGGACGCTCGATCCACAACTTCTGCGCGATGAGCTGGCCGCTGCCGCACGTCGGGGCCGCCTGCCGCGCGTCGTCGTGCCGGCGGACCTCTACGGGCAGCCTTCGGATATCGCGGCCATCGTGGCCGCCTGCGCTGCCTGGGGTGTGCCTGTTCTGTCCGACAGTGCCTGCGCGCTCGGCGGCCTTCAACACGGCAAGCCGGCCGGCCACGGCGCCGACCTCGTGGCGGTGAGCTTCAACGGCAACAAGATCGTCACGGCCAGCAGCGGTGGCGCCCTGCTCTCGGCAGATCCGGCCATGATCGCCCGCGCCCGCCAGCTCGCCACCCAGGCGAAGGAAGAAGCCGCGCACTATCAGCACGAGACCACCGGGTTCAACTACGCGATGAGCTCGATCCTCGCCGCGGTCGGGCTCGCCCAGCTTCCCGCTCTGGAGGAGCGCGTGGCCACCCGCCGCGCCATCTTCGGACGCTACGTCGACGCGCTGGGCGAGCTGCCGGGCCTCTCCTTCATGCCCGAGCCTGGCTGGGCACGGTCCTCGCGCTGGCTATCCGCCATGCTCATCGACCCCCGGCGCTTCGGCGCGGATCGCGAAACGGTTCGCCTGGCCCTGGCCGCGGAGGGGATCGAGAGCCGCCCGGTCTGGAAGCCGCTGCACCTGCAGCCCGCCTTCCGGCAGGCGCCGCAGGCCGGCGGCGCCATCGCGGCGGGGCTGTTCGAGCGCGGCCTCTGCCTCCCCTCCGGTAGCGGGATGAGCGTTCCGCAGCAGTTCCGGGTCATCTCGGCTATCCGCGCCCTGTATCGCGGATAGCCGGGCTCTTGGCGCGGATTCTCTATCTACATCAGCATTTCTCGACGCCAGACGGCGCCACCGGCACGCGTAGCCACGCGATGGCCCGTGCCCTCGCGCAGCGCGGCCATGCCGTGACGCTGGCCTGTGGGCAGTGGCAGGGTTCGGTGACGGGGCTCGCCGGGCCCTTCCGCCGTGGTTGCCGAAGCGGTGAAGTCGCGGGGTTCGAGCTGATCGAGTTCGCGATCCCCTGCAGCAATGGCATGGGTCTCGCCGCCCGGGCCAGCGCCTTCCTGCGCTACGCCGGCCGCGCCACATGGCTAGCCGCGCGCGAGCCCTGGGACCTTGTAATCGCGAGTTCCACTCCGCTGACCGTGGCGCTGCCGGCACTGGCCGCGCGGCGGCTGCGCGGCACACCCTTCCTCTTTGAAATCCGCGACCCCTGGCCCGAATTGCCCGCCGCCCTCGGCCTGAGCACGCCGGGCCTGTTGCCCGCGATGAACCGCCTGACGACCGCAGCCTGCCGCCGGGCCGCAACGGTCGTGGCGTTGACAGCAGGCATGGGCGCCACCGCCCTGGCTCGCGGCACAGCTCCGGAGCGGCTGCACGTCATCGGCCAGGGCTGCGACCTCGATCTCTTCGGCCCGCAGATCCCGCCCTCGCGGCCGGAGCATGCGGGCAGCCAGGAGATGCTGGCCGTCTATGCCGGGGCGCATGGCCGGGCGAACGGGCTGCACCTGCTGCTCGATGTCGCGGCCCGGCTGCGGGCTTCGGGCGAGCGGCGAGTCCGGCTGGTCCTGGTCGGCGAAGGCGGCGAGAAGCCCGCGCTGATGGCCGATGCGGCGGCGCGCGGGCTGGACAATGTGACCTTCCTCAAGCCTCTGCCCAAGCGCGACCTTGCCCGGCTGCTGGCGGGGAGCCAGCTTGGCCTGCTCTGCCTCGCACCCGTGCCGGAATTCGCCGAATGGACGGCGCCGAACAAGCTGATGGACTACCTCGCGGCGGGGCTGCCGGTGCTTTCCAACGTGCCGGGCGAGGCGGCACGCCTGCTCGCCGAAGGCTGCGGCGAGACCTGGCCGGACGCCTCCGGCCTCGCCGCTGCCCTGACCCGCTTCGCCGCGCATCCTTACCGGCGCGCCGCGATGGGCGAGGCTGCCCGGCTGCTGGCCCTGCGCCGTTTCGACCGCCGGCTGCTCGCCGCGCGCTTCGTGGCGGCTGCCGAGAGCGCGATGCTGCCCCGCCCCGCAACCGCCCTGACCCATTTGGTCCGCGCGTGATCCTGCTGCTTTCCGCCGCGCATCCGGCGGACGATATGCGGGTGGTCCGCAAGGAGGGTGCCGCACTGGTCGCGGCGGGCTGGGCCGTGACGCATCTCTGCCCTGGTCCGGCGGGACCGCCGATAACCGGCGTGGTGATCGAGGCGGTTTCGGGTAATTCGCGCCTGCGGCGGCTGCCCGCGCTGTACCGCCGCGCGGTCGCGCTGAAACCTGCGGTGATCCACGCCTCGGAACCCGATGCCTGGGCCGTCGCCCTGCTCGCCGGCGCCCGCTGCGGGGCGCGCGTGGTGCTGGATGTGCACGAGCATTACCCGTCCCGCCTCGATTCACGCCTGCCCACGTGGCTGCGTCCGGTGGCCCGGCTGGCTCTGCGGCTCGCGATGCGCGGCATGGGCTGGCTGGCCGATGCGGTGGTGTTGGCAAAGGATGGCCTCACGGCGGATTTCAGCGCCGCCTGCCCACGCATAGCCGTGCGCAATCATGCGCTGATATCGCCCAGCCTGCCGCGCCGCATCCATCGGGATGGCCCGGTGACGCTGCTGCACCTTGGCGCCATCGGTGTGCGGCGTGGCTGGCCGCAGCTTCTGGATGCACTGGTCCTGGCACCGGCAGGCACGCGGCTGTTGGTCATCGGCCGCTTCACCGACGGCAGCGAGCCCGCCTTCCACGCCGCCGCCGCGACGGCGGGGCTGACGGACCGCATCGAGGTCACGGGCTGGATGCCGGCGCAAGCCGCCCTCGCCCGTGCCGCCGCCGAAGCCGACATCAACCTCGTTCTGTTCCAGCCCGGTGAGGAGAACCACCGCCTCGCTTTGCCGCACAAGCTTTTCGACGGCATGGCAATCGGCCTGCCCGCCATCGTCCCGGATTTCGCGACGGGCGTGGCCGGCATCGTGCGTGAGGCGGGTTGCGGGGTGCTGGTGGATGTGACCAGCCCGGCCGCCATCGCCACCGCCATCGTCGCGCTGACCGACCCGGCGGCGCGGACCCGGCTGGGCGATGCGGGCTGGCGGGCCGCGCGAGGCGCCTGGGGCTGGGAGGCTGAGGCGGTTAGGCTGGTGGAACTCTACCGGGGGCTGAAGAATCCGGCCGCACGGCAGCAGAGGCCCAAATCCATCGCCGTTTGAGGGCGGCAAGGTAAGGTCGTATAAGCGGCGGATGGCCAAGGCCCCTTCGCGCATCCTGCTGAACATGTCGCTCGACGCGACGCTCGCCGTGCTGGCTTTGCCGGTCGCGCTGCTGCTGGCCGGACCCGGAAGTTGGCCCGAGCATGGCTGGTGGGCGCTCGCCGTCCCGCTCTCCATCCTGGCCATCCTGCCGCCGGCCTGGGCTCTCGCCCTGCCGCAGCAATATTGGCGGTATTCCGGTGTCGGTGACCTGCTCGCCGTCCTCGGCGCCGCCATCGCGGCGGCGATCGTTTTCACGGCCGTGCTCTGGATTTTCGGCGCCTGGCATTCGCCGAACAACGCCTTCCCCGCACTGCACGCCATGGCGCTGACCGGTCTGCTCGGCATTCCCCGCCTGATCGGCCGCGTGCGCGCTATCCGCCGCGCCGCCGAGGAGGGTGGCACCCAGCCCGTCCTCGTCGTCGGCGGCGTGGACCAGGCGGACCTCTTCATCCGGGCGCTCGCCCAGGAGCGCAAGCCGGCCTACCGCGTCCAGGGCATCCTGGCCCGCCGCTCGCGGCAGGTCGCCCGGCGGATCCAGGGTCACCCAATCCTCGGCACCATCGAGGAGACGGACGCGGTGCTGGAACGCCTGCGCGGCGAGGGCCACCTGCCCGCGCTCCTCGTCCTGGCCTCGCCCGACCTTCACGGCGCGGCGCTGGAAGCCCTGCTCGACGCCGCCGACCGCCATGGCGTGCCGATCCGCCGGGCGCCACAGCCAACGGCACTCGGCCACGCAGCTCGCAGCCTCGACGACACCGTTCGCATCGACCTGCGCCCGGTCTCCATCGAGGAACTACTCGATCGTCCGCAGGTGCCGCTGGACCGCGAGGGCATGGCGCGGCTGGTCCAGGGCCGCCGCGTGCTCGTCACCGGCGCCGGCGGAACCATCGGCGGCGAGCTGGCGCGGCAGGTGGCCGCACTCGGCCCCTCGGTGCTGACGCTGCTCGATCACGGCGAATACGTGCTCTACGAGATCGACCTGGAGCTTTCCGAGCGCCATCCCGGCATACCCCGCCGATCCGTCCTCGCGGATATCCGCGACGAGCCGCGCATGCGCCGGCTGATGGAGGAAATCCGCCCCGAGCTGGTCTTCCACGCCGCAGCGCTGAAGCATGTGCCGATGGTGGAGAACGATCCGCTCGAAGGCCTGCTGACCAATTCCCACGGCACCCGCATCGTCGCCGACACAGCGCGCGCGGCGGGTTGCGGCCTGATGGTCTTCATCTCGACCGACAAGGCGGTGAACCCGACCAGCG
>JAQGHY010000329.1 GCA_028291455.1 Rubritepida sp.
GACTCCGCCGGTCTCGGCACCCAGCAAGGCTTCGGCCGCATCGGCGGGGGCCAGGACCACGAGTGCCGCATGGCGCATGCCGGGCGCGGCGGCGGCCAGATCCAGCGCAGCGCGGGCGGCGGCGGCGAGGCCGGGGAGGGGGGTCTTCGCCGGCGGCGAGGGCCAGATCAGCGCCACGGGCTCCCGCGCGCCAAGCCGCTCGGCCAGGCGTCCGCTCTGCGCTTCGGCCGAACCGCGGGTCAGCGCCGCGATGCCGGCCGCGATCTGCCGGGCCTCGGTGCTGTCATAGGGGACGTTGAGCGCGACCAGCAGGCCGGCCATGTCCGCGAAGCCGAGGCGCAGCCGCGTGGATTTCCCGGCACTTGCCGCGTCGAGGAAGATGACGCCGAGCGCGCAGGCCTCGGCATAGCCCTCGAGATCGAAACCGCCCTCGGGTTCCAGGAAGGCGGGCAGGTTCAGCACGAAGCGGGGCTCGGCCTTGGTGTCGCCACGCCAGCTTTCCGCGCCGGGCGCGCCGCGGCGCGTCAGCAGCAGGGCACGCCAGCCCTCGGCGAGCTGCGGGGCCTCGCGGAGGGTGATCACACCCGCCTTCTCGCCGCGGGCGAGCACCCGTGCGATCCAGGCCTCCGCCGCGCGGGGCAGGGCGACCGGCCCGGTGCCGGGGACGAGTGCGGCCAGCGCGGCGGCGGCCTCCTCCTCCCAGGCGCTGGGCAGGGCCAGCGCGCGCGGGGGCGCGTCGGGGTCCGCGCCGATGCGGGTACGCCGAAGCGCCACCCCTTCCCACAAAGTTCCGTCGAGACGTGCCATGCGGCGAAGCCTATCAAAGGATGTGCCGAACAGGAAGCCGCATGATGTGGCTAAAGTCAGAATCACCCACCACATCTTGTGGAAAACTCTGCAGCTCTTCCGCTTTGCCGCGGCGCAGTTTTGTGGGAAGATGCGGCATGTCCTACCTGCAGCTCCTCACCACCCGAATCTTCAGCCGCAAGGTCGGCGAGGATGCTTTCGGCAACACCTATTACGAGAGCAGGCGGCCCGAGCCGGTCTACAACCGGACGCGCCGCACGGTCGCCCTCGCGAAGGGTCTGGACGGTTCGATCGTACCGCCGGAATGGCATGCCTGGCTGCATCACACGACAGATGCGCCGCTCGCCGGGCCGAAATATGCCTGGCAGAAGCCGCATCTGCCGAACCTCACCGGCACGGCCCTGGCTTGGCGCCCGAAGGGCCATGATTATGCCGGCGGCCACCGCCAAGTGACGGGCGGCGATTATGAGGCCTGGACGCCGGGCGGCTGACGGGCCATCTGTCCGTCGAAGCAGTTAGTGGGCCCATAAAGATGTGCATCGCATGAAGGGCCGGAGCATCGCCGAGGTGGCCACCGGCGCCGTGGTCCTGCTCGCGGCGGGCGTATTCCTGATCTATGCAATCCTGCATGGCGGGCGCACGCCGCAAACCAGCGGCATCGCGCTGACCGCGCAGTTCGATCGCGTGGACGGGCTCAACACGGGCTCGGACGTGAAGATCGGCGGCGTGAAGATCGGCTCCATCACCGACGTCCAGATCGACCCGCGCACCTTCCAGGCGCAGGTGACGATGCGCATCCGCGCCGATCTCAGCCTGCCGAGCGACAGCTCGGCCGAGGTTACCTCGGAGGGGCTGCTCGGTGGCAAGTACATCTCCATTGTGCCGGGCGGCGGCGAACGGCTGCTGGTCGAGGGCGGGCGCATCACCGAGACGCAGGGCTCCGTGAGCCTCGAGAGCCTGCTGGGCCGCTTCATCTTCTCGGTGACGCAGATGAACTCCTCCAGCGCGGCGTCGGCGGCCGAAGCCCCGCGCACGCCTGCCGCGCCAGCGCCGCGGTGAACGCCCCCGCCCTCTGGCCGGGTGCGGATGGCGAGCCCATCTCCTGCCGCGAGAAGGTGAAGGTGCTGGCCGACAACCACGCCGAGGCCGCGCAGGTGCTGCGCGATGCCTTCGAGGATGCGGTGCTGATAGGCGTAGACGAGGCGGCGATGCGCCGAATCCTCAGCGAGCTCGTCGCCGGGCTGCCGAGCCCGAAGCGCCGATGATCCGCGCCGCAGTGGTGTTGGCGATGCTGGTTTTCCCCGGCCTCGCCTCGGCCCAGGAATGGGTGCCGCGCCGGGTCGGCGAGATCCAGGCGCTGGACAAGGTGAATGCGCGGGTGATGACGCTCCGCGCCGTCGTGGGCGAGCCCGCGCGCTTCGGCACGCTGACCATCCTGCTGCGAGCCTGCCATTCCCGCGCCGCCGACGAAGTGCCGGACGCCGCGGCCTGGATGGAAGTCACCGACGAGCACAGCCCGCCGGGAAGCGGCCCGGTGTTTCGCGGCTGGATGTTCGCGGATGCCCCGGCGGTGAACATGTTCGAGCACCCGGTTTACGATCTGCGGATCCTGAACTGCCGCTGAGCCGGGCGCCGGGCCTAGCCCCGGTGGCCTCCATCACGATTCCGCGCGGAGCGTCGAAGCCGGCTCCTTGATGCCTCCCAGCTTCAACGAAAGCGCTGCCGCGGCTTCAGCGACGTGCGTGCAAAAAGACGCCACGGTCGCCGGGTTGAGCCGGTGAACCGGCCCCGCCAGAAGCAGCACGCCCAGCAGACCCGAACTGTTGAAGACCGGCGCCGCCACCGAGGCGGTCACGCTGTCGCCGACAGCCGAGGTGAACTGGGTGCGGCGCGCGAAATCAGATGTCGAGGATGGACGTTCTCCAGCCTTTCGGTGCTTGGCGAAGACCAGACTCGTCGCTTCCTTGCCGAGCTTTGCAATTTGTCCCGGGAGAATGACGGCCCTCACTGTCTGGAGTGAGTCGGCGCAAAGCATGCATTGCCGCTCGGACTCTCCAAAGCGAACGTAGAATGCGGCGCTTTCGCCGGTCGATTTCGCGAGATCTTCCAGCGCCGGGCGAACGAGTTCCTCAAGCCGAAGCGATTCCACGTAGCGCGAACCGAGCTCGAACAGCACGCCGCCGATGTGATAGTCGCCGCTCGCGAGGCGGAAGACGTAGCCCTGGCCCGCCAAGGTGTTGAGGATCCGCAGCAGCGTGCTCTTGTACAGCCCGGTCGCTTGGGCGAGGGCCTCCAGGCTGAGACGAGGATTGGCCCTGAAGGCATTCAGGACCTGAAGCGCACGTTCCACAGCGGCGATCGGCGCGTTCTCGTCGCTGGCCGTTCGCGTCGGCGCAGCACTCGTCCGCGCGATCCGCCGCGAACGTGGAAGTGCCGCGTGAGCATCAGCCTGATTTTTGGCGGTCCTTGGCATCCGTCCATCCCCCAGCGATCACAGTCGCTGCCGTGGAATGCGTAACCCATCGTCATGGGCCGGTCCATGCATCCTGCCAAAGGCATAAAACCCGTTTCGGTGCATGGACTTATAGGGCGCTGCCAAAGGAAATCAGAACCACGTTCCCTTTCTTCTGGCGTTGAAAGTGAGCGCGTGCACAATGCAGACATTCACAAAACAGGCAGCAAGGGCCGCGATGCCGAACCGGTCGGCCTCGTGTGGCAGGCATCTCGTCGCGAAGGAGAACGGCCCATGTTCACGCCGGCGAGCGACAGCCGAGAGGATGCGGTAACGCCGTATCGACGCCTCGGCGGAGAGCACCTGGATCTGCCTCCGCTGCGCGGTGAGGAACAGGCGGACATCGTCATCGTCGGCGGCGGTATCACCGGCTGCTCGGCCGCCTTGCATGCGGCGGAGGCCGGTGCGCGCGTCACCGTCCTGGAGGCCATGACGATCGGCTGGGGGGCATCGAGCCGCAATTCCGGCCACCTTCCCCCGGCGACGAAGCACGAGCCCGCGGAGATCCTGCGGCGCTACGGCCGGGAGCACGGGCAGCGGATCATCGACGCCAGTGCAAGCGGCCCACAGACACTGGTGGAGCTGACCCAGCGCCACGGGATCGAATGCGGCATCGCGATACCCGGCATCCTGTCCGTCGCGCATACTCCGGTGGCCCTGCGGCACCTCGAGGAGCGAGCGGCCTATTGGGAATCGCGCGGTGAACCCATCGAGGTTCTCGACCGCGACACGCTGGCGGCGATGGTCGGCAGCCGTTTCTACCTCGGCGGCGTGCTGGACAAGCGCGGCGGCAGCATCAATCCACTGGCCTATGTGCGGGGGCTGGCAAAAGCGGCCATCGCCGCTGGCGCCAGGCTCTACGAGAAAACGCCGGCCAACAGCCTGGAGCGTGAGGGCCATCGCTGGAAGGTGTCGACGCCGGAGGGCGTCATCCGTGCCGACCGCGTTTTCCTTTGCACCAATGCCCATACCGACACTCTCTTACCCGGGCTCAAGCAGACGGTCCTGCCGGTCAGGGTCGTCCAGCTCTTCACCAGGCCGCTTTCCGACAATCTTCGGCGCAGCATCCTGCCCGGCCGGGAGCCGCTTCTCGACACCAGGCGTGTCGCCAATGCCATTCGCATGCACGAAGATGGCGGGCTGCACTTCAGCTACGGCCCGATGATGCGCGTCGGTTCCGCGCCGTCCCAAGCCGCCGCCCTGGCCCGCGTCCGGGAGCTCTTCCCGCAGCTGGGCGAGGTTGAAATCGCGGGCTGGTGGGCCGGGTGGATGGGCTTCAACCCGGACAATTCCTGGCAGATGCACAGCCCGGCTCCCGGACTCCACGCGGCACTCGGATGCAATGGGCGCGGCGTGGTCCTGGCCACGCTCTACGGTCGAGACCTTGCCCGCCACGCCGCGGGCGTGGCTGCCGATGACCTGACCCTGCCGATCACGCCGCTGAAGCGCGTTCCCTTCCACGCCTTTTCCGGCATCGCGGTCGCAGCGGTGCGGAGCTGGTACAGGGTCCACGACGCGCATCAGGTGCGGCGCACGCATGCCCTTCGGGAAGCATCCTGAAGGTCTCTCTTCACGCTCAGCCACGGAGATTATCATGCGGATGCGAGGCTTCGCCTTCACCCTCGGCTTGCTTTGCGGCGTCGTCGCCGGATCGGGACCGGTTCTCGCGCAAGGAAATATCGCGAGCCTGACGTTGGACAGCGTGCGCTCCCGCGGCGTCCTGAGCTGCGGGGTCTCGACCGGCGTTGCCGGCTTTGCCTTGCCCAATCAGCGCGGAGAATGGGAAGGCCTCGATGCCGACCTCTGTCGTGGCCTTGCGGCAGCGATCTTCAACGATCCGACCAAGGTCCGCTTCGTTCCCCTTTCCGCCTCCGCACGCTTCACCGCCGTCACGACAGGCGAGATCGACGTTCTCTTCAGAAACTCGACGCAGACGATGTCCCGGGCCACCACCCTCGGCCTCCGCGACGGCGCCACCTATTTCTACGACGGCATGAGTTTCCTGGTCCGGGCGGACTCCCGCATCGAGCGGGCGCTGCAACTGGGAGGGTCGACGATCTGCCTCCTCCAGGGAACGACCAATGAAGTGGTGACGGCGGAATATTTCCGCGCTCATCAGCTTGCCTGGACGCCGCTGGTGTTCGAACGGCTCGACCAGGTCATGGGCGCGCTCATAGCGGGGCGCTGCGACAGCTTTGCAAACGATGCTTCGTCATTGTCGGGAGCACGGTCGGCTCTGCCTATTCCTGCGGACTGGACGGTGCTGCCCGAGCGCTTCTCCAAGGAGCCCTACTCGGCCTTCGTCCGGCGAGGAGACGACAACTGGTTCGACATTGTGCGTTGGTACACGACCGCACTCATACAGGCGGAAGAGCACGGCATCACGCGCGAGAACGTCACGGATCTGCGGCGCACCACCACGAATGCCGAAATCCGCCGCCTGCTCGGCGTAACGCCGGAGCTGGGTCAATACATCAAGCTCGATCCGGCCTGGGCTTTCAACGCCATCCGGTCCGTCGGCAACTATGGCGAGATCTATGATCGCACGATCGGACCGAATTCGAGGGTGGGGCTGGCCCGCGGTCCGAACAATCTCTGGACCAACGGCGGTTTGATCTACGCGATCCCGATGCGCTGATGCCCGCTCGCAGCTCCAGCCGGCGCGCGCTGGCATGAACGCGCCCGCCGGCCGGGTCAGAAGGCGTAGCGCAGCCTGACCGTCCCCGAGATCTCGCGCACGCGTGTGGAGAGTTCGCTATCCACCCGCGCTCCCAGCATCCAGCCCGGCGCGACCTCCGTCTCCAGC
The DNA here is from genome assembly GCA_028291455.1 of Rubritepida sp. Classification (GTDB taxonomy): domain Bacteria; phylum Pseudomonadota; class Alphaproteobacteria; order Acetobacterales; family Acetobacteraceae; genus Roseococcus. Next base: position 6,126 of record JAQGHY010000329.1, read on the forward strand.
CCCGCCGCCAGCACCGCGCTATCCGCATCCGGACGCGCGCCCTGCACGGTGAAGCCCTGGCCCGGGAGGGCCACCAGGCTCATCGACGCGCTCTGCTCGCGCATGAGGTAATGCGCCCAGGCCACCCGCGCGAAGGCCCGCACCGAACGGCCCTGCACCACGCCTTGTGTTTCAGCCTGCGCGCCCAACTCCGTCCGGACGGTGCTGTTCGTCGAGGCCGCCGCGCTCACGCCCGTCTGGGCCGCGGAATTCGTGCTCCGCTCGGTGAAGCCGTCGGCGTCCACCACCTGCGCCTGCACCGCGGCGAAAGGCTGCAGCCGGAAGCCGCCGCGCATCACGCCATCATGCCGCGCCTCCAGCCGGAACGAATACACCCGGGCGTCGTAGCTCGCCCGCTGCTGCGCACTGCCGAGGAAGTACTGGGTCCGCTTGCTGTCCACATCCAGCAGCGACAGCGCCGCCGCGCCCTCCAAGGTGAAGGCGCCCAGCCGCGTCTGCCCGTAGGCGCCGAACTGCCCCGTCCAACTGCTCGCCGAGCCCATTCCGCCCGAGAGATTGGCATGCGTCTCGCCGGCCCCGATCGCCACGCCCGCCATGGTCTGCGCGCCCAGCGCCACGTCCAGGCCCATCGCGAAGCCCGCGCCCTGCGCGCTGACCGTCGAGGACCCTACGCCGCTCTCGCCCGAAATCCGTGAGTAGCCGCCCGTCGCCTGGCCCCACATCGCATAGCGCGGGCGCGGGGCGGCAATGCCGTCGGCGCCGTCCGCCGAGCCATCGGCGGCGATGCGGCTGCCCATGATCGTCGCGCGGCCGAAGCCGTAGGGGCTGAGCATGCTCGACAGGAATTGCTGGCCGGCGATCAGGCCCATTCGCGTCCCCGCCGTGCCGACCTCGCCCGAGAGCTGGTTCACCGCCAGGCCGATCGTATTGGCCGGGGCGGCATAGACGTTGAAGAAGGGCTGCAGGTTCCCGCCCGCCGCGCGCGCCGCGTCCAGCGCCGCTGCCGTGCGAACGAGGTTGCCGGTCAGGAGGCGACCAAGGCCGGGTGCCGAGGATGTCGTCGTCGTCGTCACCACCGCCGGGGCCGTTCCCGAGGCGATCGTCGTGGTGGTGCCCGAGGGGGTCGTCGTAGTGGTGCCCGCGGTGGGACCAGGCAGCAGCGCACCCGCTGTCGGCTTCAGCTGGATGCCGCCCCCGCCATTGGTCACCGTCAGGTCGATGCCGGCGCTGCCGGGGATCGTCACGCTGCCGAAGGCGCCGCTGGTGCCGCCCGTCGCGGAGACCAGCGAATAGGCCGTCCCGAAGGTCAGGCCCTGGCCCTGCTGCTGCAGCACCAGGCTGCCGCCCAGCGTCGCCGTACCGGACACGATGATCTGGTCGAAGGAGCTGCCGTTCACCTCGATCGCCGTGGTCGAACCACTGCCCAGCGTAAGGTTGCCGTTGACGGTCAGCGTGCCGATCGAATTGCCCGGCGAGATCGTGCCGCCATTGCCGACGACCGTCGTGGGCAGCGTGCCCGTGCCGCCCAGCGTGCCGCCGCTGTTGACGGTCACGCCGGAGGAGCTCGCGATCGAGCCGTTCACCGAGAGCCGTCCGGCATTGACCGCGGTCGCTCCGGTATAGGTGTTCGTCCCGGTCAGGATCAGGTTGCCCGCGCCGTTCTGCTGCACCGCGCCCGACCCGCTGATGACGCCGCCATAGGTCACGGCGTTCGAGCGGTTGAAGGCCAGGGTGCCGGCGTTCGTCACGCCGCCCGCAATGCTGCCCGTGGTCCCCCCTGCGCCGATCTGCAGCGTGCCGGCGGAGATCGTCGTGCCGCCCGTATAAGTGTTAGCACCCGTCAGGATCGTCGTGCCCGTCCCCGCCTGGGTGAGGCTGCCCGTCCCGCTGACGACGCCGGCATAGGTGAGGGAGTTCGTGCGGTTGAAGGCCAGCGCACCGCCATTGGCCACATCGCCCGCGATGCTACCGGTGGTCCCGCCCGCACCGATCTGCAGCGTGCCGGCCGAGATCGTCGTGCCGCCCGAATAGGTGTTTGCGCCCGTCAGGATCGTCGTGCCCGTGCCTGCCTGCGTCAGGCTGCCTGTCCCGCTGACCACCCCGCCATAGGTAAGGGAATTCGTGCGATTGAAGGCCAGCGCGCCGATGTTGGCCACGTCGCCCGTAATGCTGCCCGTGGTCCCGGCTGCGCCGATCTGCAGCGTGCCGGCGGAGATGGTCGTGCCGCCCGTATAGGTGTTCGCGCCCGTAAGGATCGTCGTGCCCGTGCCCGCCTGCGTCAGGCTGCCCGTCCCGCTGACCACGCCGGCATAGGTGATGGAATCCGTCCGGTTGAAGGCGAGTGCACCGCTGTTAAAGATTGGGGTGGCGCCGACGGTGCCGGCGGTGACGCCATTGCCGACCTGGACCGTGCCGCCCGCGTCGATGATCAGGCCACCGGGACTGAATGAGGTGCTGGTGATCACCAGCGTGCCGGTCCCACTCTGCTGGATGCGGGTGTCCGTGCCTCCCGATGTGCTGTTCCCGAAGGTGACGGTGTCGGACCGGTTGAAGACGAGGCGGCCGGTGTTGCTTAGGGCCACGAACCCCGTGCCGAGCGTGCCTGTGGTCACGCCATTGCCGATCTGCAGCGTGCCGTTGGTGATGCTGGTGGTGCCGGGATGGGCGTCGGTTCCCGTCAGGACCAGCGTGCCGGCGCCCGTCAGCCCCAGGAAGTTGCCGCTCAGCGTGCCTGAAAGGGTGAGCACCGTCCCCAATGCCGGCGCGAGGGAGCTGCTACCGGTCCCGAGCACGATATCGCGCGCTGAGGTGAAACTGGCCGTCGTTACCAGCTTGCCGTTGCCTTCGAGGGTGATCCCGCCCGATGCACCGCCCAGGGCGCTGTCGGCCGCGACCGACAGAATGCCGCCGCGGATCGTGGTCCCGCCGGTATAAGTGTTGAGGCCCGTCAGGGTCAGCGTGACCGACCCCCCCGCCTGGGTCACGAGGCCCGTGCCGCTGATCACGCCGGCGAAGGTGACGCTGGCGTTAGCCCGGCTGAAGGACAGCGTGCCGTTGTTGACCACATCGCCCGTGATACTGCCCATCCCGCCATTGCCGATCTGCAGCGTCGCGCCGGAATTGACGGTCGTCCCACCCGTATAGGTGTTCTCGCCCGTCAGGATCACCGTGCCCGTGCCCGCCTGGGTGAGGCTGCCCGTCCCGCTGATCACACCAGCGACGGTGACGGTGGAGGAATTCGAGCGGTTGAAGGCCAGCGCGCCGTTGTTGGTGACGTTGCCGACGATGGAGCCTGTGGTCCCGCCATCGCCGATCTGCAGCGTCGCGCCGGAGTTCACGGTCGTGCCGCCGGAATACGTGTTGTTCCCCGTCAGGATCAATGTCCCTGCGCCGGCCGTCGTGAGCATGCCTGTGCCGGACACCACGCCACTCACGGTCAAGGCCGTGCTCGCGGCAGGAGTAAAGGTTCCGCCACCGGCGTTCAGGGCGACACTCCGAGCCGTGGTGAACGTCTCCGTAGTGGTCAACGCGCCGCCGGAGAACGCCAGGGAGCCCGCGGCGCCGCCCAGGGCTGTATCCGCCGCGACCGAGATGGCCCCGGCGCCCATCGTGAGACCGCCCGAGAAGGTATTCACGCCCGACAGCGTCAGCGTGCCCGCGCCGGTTTTCGCGATCGAGCCCGAACCGGAAATGTCGTTGGACAGCGTGGCGTCCGTCGGCTGGGCGAGGTTCAGGGACCCTGCGACGGCGATGCCGCCGGTCAGCCCCCCGCCGGTGGCCAGCGTCAGTGCGTTGGTTCCTCCGGTGAAGCTCAGCGCGGCGGCCCGCGTCTCGCCGTCGCCCGAAAGTCCACCGGCCACGTTCGCGCCGATCGTCAGTTCCAGGCTCCCGCCGACGATGCCGGCTCCGCCTGCTCCGGCGAGCGCGCTGCTCGCCCCGCCTGCCCCGCCGGTCACATCGGCGGTGATCGTGGCCACGGCGCCCGTGCCGGTGAAGATGAGGCCAGCCCCGCCGAATCCGCCGCTGCCGGCATTGCCCAGAGGTCCCGCGCCGCCCGCGCCGCCGGCGCCGCCGGTGAGAGTGGCACTTACCGCGATGGTGCCGCTGTCGCCCGTGATCACGGTGCCCGCGCCACCCGCGCCGCCGCCACCGCCGCCTGCACCTTGAGCGAACGCAGCGCCACTCGCGACGAGGGCGGTAGCCAAAACAAGTGCAGTGAGTT
>JAQGHY010000142.1 GCA_028291455.1 Rubritepida sp.
TGGCCGTTCTTGATTTGTCATGAAGGCAGATGGGACCGCCCGCCGACTTCGCAACCGTCAATGGACGCCGCCCTCCTGGTGCGGGCTGTCCAGGGAGAAGGGTGGCACGAGGGCGTCGAAAGCCTCGCCGGTATCCGTCACCTGCATGTGGTAGATCCCGCGCATGAAGCCCGAGGGCGTCGGCAGCGGCGTGCCGGAGGTGTAGTCGAAGCTCTCGCCGGGATCGAGGATAGGCTGCTCGCCCACGACGCCATCGCCATGCACGCGCATGGTGCGGCCCTGGCCGTCGGTGATGAGCCAGGTGCGCTTCAGCAGTTGCACCGTCACCTCGCTGTCGTTCGCGATCTCGACCTTGTAGGCCCAGACATACTGGCCGGTCGCAGGCTCCGACTGGTCTTCCAGGTAGAAGGCCCGGACCGTGACGCGAACGCCCCGCGTGGTGGCGGTGTAGGGTTTCACGGGCCGTTCACTCCGCCGCGCGCGCCGTGGCCATGCCGCCCACGGCATCCAGCGCCTCGGCCAGATCCTCGATGAGGTCGGCGATATCCTCCAGCCCGACCGAAAGCCGCACCGTGCCGTCGGTGATGCCGAGCTTCGCCCGCTCCTCCGGCCCGATGCGCATATGCGTGGTCGTGGCCGGATGCGTCGCCAGCGACTTGGAATCGCCGAGGTTGTTGGAGATGTCGACGAGGTTCAGCGCGTTCATGAAGCGGAAGGTAGCATCCTTCCCGCCCTTCACGTCGAAGGTTACGAGGGTCCCGCCACCCGTCATCTGCTGCACCGCCAGCGCATGCTGCGGATGGTCGGCGCGGAAGGGGTAGAGCACGCGGGAGATTTCGGTCCGCTCGGACAGGAAATCGGCCACGGCGGCGGCGTTGCGGCACATCTGGTCGACGCGAAGCTTCAGCGTCTCCAGCCCCTTCAGGATCACCCAGGCGTTGAAGGGGGACATGGCGGGGCCGGTGTTGCGGATGAAGGGCATCAGCGTCTCCTCCACCCACTTCTTCGGGCCGAGCACGGCGCCGCCGAGCACGCGGCCCTGGCCGTCCATGTGCTTGGTGCAGGAATAGACGACGATATCGGCGCCCTGCTCCAGCGGCTTCTGCAGCAGCGGCGTGGCGAAGACGTTGTCCACCACGACGAGCGCGCCGGCGGCATGGGCGAGCTTGGCGACGGCGACCACGTCCACCAGCTCGAGCATGGGGTTGGAGGGGCTCTCCAGCAGCACCATCGTTGCCGGCCGGCTCAGCGCCACGCCCCATTGCGCGAGGTCCCCGCCATCCACGAACTCGGTCTCCATGCCGTACTGCGGCAGCAGCGTGGTGATGATCCAGTGGCAGGAGCCGAACAGCGCGCGCGAGGCGACGAGCCGGTCGCCCGTCTTGAGATGAGACAGCAGCGTCGAGTGGACGGCCGCCATGCCGGTGGCCATGAGGCGGCAGAGATCGGCGCCTTCCAGCGCGGCGAGCCGGTCCTCCAGCATGGTCAGCGTGGGGTTGGCGAAGCGCGAGTACTGGTAGTGCTCGATCTCGTTCTTGAAGGTGGCCTCGGCCTGCTCGGCACTGTCGTAGACAAAGCCGGAGGTCAGGAACATCGCCTCCGAGGTCTCGCCGAAATTGGAGCGAATGGTACCGCCGCGAACGAGCTGCGTGGCGGGACGGAGCTTTCTGGTCATATCGACACCCTTCAGAACACAGGCGTCCGGCACCCTGATCGGGGTGGGGATCGCCCTGTTGCCGGGTCGATCCCTAGGCCGTTTAGCGCGCTTGTTTTCCGCATCGTGAAGATGCGCCCCGGTTGGGACCTCGCCGCAAGCTGGCCGGACAAATCGCGAGGACGCCCCATGGGTAATCCCGCCGGGCCTTTGGCGTCAACTATCATCCTTGTTGACGTTAGGTATGGCAGAATGCAACTCATGCGCGCATGAGCGCCCTCGATCCCAATATCGCCGGTCAACTGGCCGAAGATCTGTCGCCGGACGTGTTCCGGATGATCATCGCAACCTTCGAGGAGGACCTGACCCGCCTCGTGAAGGAGCTGGAAACGGCCGTGCTGACGGGCGACCAGGATGGCTATGAGCGCGCGGCCCACAGCCTGGCCGGCGCCTCCGCCGCAGTCGGCGCCGTGGGGCTGGAGCGCGAGTCCCGGATCGCCATGGATCACCGCCAGCCGGAACCCGCCGCAACCGTGCTGCCGCGGCTGCTGACCGAGGCGAAGGCCGCGCTCGAGGCCCTGCACGACCTGATCAACTAGATGGCGGCGCGCATCCTTCTCGTCGAGGATACGCCCACCCAGGCCGAGATCGCCAAGGCCATGCTGCGGGAGTTCGGGCATGAGATCCGCCATGCCGAAACCGGCGCCGAGGCCCTCGCCGCTGCCGTCGAATGGCAGCCCGACGCCATCCTGGTCGACCTGGTCCTGCCGGATTTTTCCGGCATGGAGCTGATGCGGCGGCTGAAGGCGGCGCGGATCGAAGCCGCCTGCATCGTGCTGACGGCGCATGGCTCGGTGAATACGGCCGTGGAAGCGATGCGCGAGGGCGCGACCGACTTCATCCTCAAGCCCTATACCGCCGCGCGGCTGCGCGTGACGCTCGACAATGCGCTGGAAAAACGCCAGCTCCGCCAAGCGCTGGATGCGGCGCAGACGCAGCTCGGGCGCGCGCGGTTCCATGGCTTCATCGGCGCCTCGCCCGCCATGCAGGCGGTGTACCGCACCATCGAAAGCGTCGCCGGTTCCCGCGCCACCGTCTTCGTCACGGGCGAGAGCGGGACGGGCAAGGAGCTGGTGGCCGAGGCGCTGCACCAAGCATCGTCGCGTTCGGGGAAACCCTTCATCGCACTGAACTGCGGCGCCATCCCGCGCGACCTGCTGGAGAGCGAGCTTTTCGGCCATGTGAAGGGCGCCTTCACCGGCGCGACCGACAACCGCCTCGGCGCCGCGCGCGCGGCCGATGGCGGCACGCTGTTCCTCGACGAAATCGGCGAGATGCCGGCGGAAATGCAGGTCAAGCTGCTGCGCTTCGTGCAGACCGGAAGCGTCACGCCGCTCGGCGGTACACGACCCGAAACGGTGGATGTTCGGCTGGTCTGCGCCACCCATCGCGACATCCTGGCCGAGGTGCAGGCCGGGCGGTTCCGCGAGGATCTCTATTACCGCCTCTACGTGGTGCCGGTCGTGCTGCCGGCGCTGCGCGCGCGGGGCGAGGATGTCCTGCTGATCGCGCGGCATCTCCTGGCGATCTATGCCCGCGAGGAGGGCAAGGATTTCTCTGGGTTCGACGCGGAGGCCGAGGCGGCGATCCGCGCCTATCCCTGGCCCGGCAACGTCCGGCAGGTGCAGAACGCGCTCCGCAACGCGGTGGTGCTGCATGCCGGCCCCCTGGTCACGCGCGCCATGCTGCCGGGGCTGCTGCTGCATGAGGCGGCGCCGGCCAGGGTGCTGCCGCAGGCGCCGCCTTCGGGGCTACCTTCGGGGCCACCTTTAGGGATCGAGCCGCTGGCCGTCTCCGAAAGGCGCCTCATCCTCGCGGCGCTGGAACACACGGGCCAGGACGTGCCCCGCGCGGCGGCGCTGCTGGAGATCAACCCCAGCACGATCTACCGCAAGCTGACGGCCTGGAAGTAAGCGGCCCGGCGGCAGGCTCACTCGATCTCGTCATATAAAGACATGCTTATGCCTCTAGCCATGCCGCGCCGAGCATGCTACGCGCCGCCGCATCAAGATCGCTGAACAAGGACGCACCGCATGGCCGACTACATCGTCAAGGATCTCTCGCTCGCCGATTGGGGCCGCAAGGAGATCAACATGGCCGAGGACGAGATGCCCGGCCTGATGTCGACCCGTGCGGAATACGGCAACTCGCAGCCGCTCAAGGGCGCGCGCATCGCCGGCTGCCTGCACATGACCATCCAGACCGCCGTGCTGATCGAGACGCTGAAGTCCCTTGGCGCCGACGTCCGCTGGTCGTCTTGCAACATCTTCTCGACGCAGGACCACGCCGCGGCGGCCATCGCCGTCACCGGCACGCCGGTCTTCGCTGTGAAGGGCGAGACCCTGCCGGAATACTGGTCCTACGTGCAGAAGACGCTCGAATGGGCGGATGGCGGCGAGCCGAACATGCTGCTCGACGACGGCGGCGACATGACGCTGCTGGTCCATTACGGCCTGCGCGCCGAGAAGGGCGACGTGGCCTTCCTCGATGGCGCGACCAACGAGGAAGAGACCGTCTTCTTCGCGCTCATCAAGAAGCTGCTGACGGAGAAGCCGGGCTGGTTCGCCAAGCTCGCCGCCTCGATCAAGGGCGTGTCGGAAGAGACGACGACCGGCGTGCACCGCCTCTACGTGATGGCCAAGGAAGGCAAGCTGCTCTTCCCCGCGATCAACGTGAACGACAGCGTCACCAAGTCGAAGTTCGACAACCTCTACGGCTGCCGTGAGTCGCTGGTCGACGCCATCCGCCGCGGCACCGACGTGATGATGTCCGGCAAGGTCGCGCTGGTCGCCGGCTACGGCGATGTGGGCAAGGGCTCGGC
>JAQGHY010000176.1 GCA_028291455.1 Rubritepida sp.
TCGCCGGCGAGCATCAGCCCCCAGGCGGGCTTCGGCTCGGAGACGCCGAGGCCGAGGAAGGAGAGCGACGCCTCCAGCAGGATGGCCTGCGCGACATAGGCGGTCAGCAGGATCAGGAAGGGCGCCAGCACGTTCGGCGCCATGTGCCGCAGGATGATGTGCGAGGCCGAATAGCCGCCCGCCCGCGCCGCATCGATATAGGGCATGGCGCGAACCGACAGTGCCGCGGAGCGGATGACGCGCGCGGCGCGGGGAATAACCGGGATGGCGATGGCGAAGATCAGGTTGAAGTCGATCCCGCCGACCGAGGCCTTGCCCAGCACCGCCACCACGACGAGCGCCAGCACGATGATGGGGAAGGAGAGGATCACGTCCACGAAGCGCTGGATGATGAGGTCCGCCAGCCCGCCGAAATAGGCCGAGGCGATGCCGAGCAGGCCGCCCAGCGTGCAGCCGATGAAGGAGGAGAAGAAGCCAATGGTGAGCGCCGTCCGCGCGCCGTAGATGATGCGCGTCAGGATGTCTCGCCCGAAGGCGTCGGTGCCGAAGAAGTGCGTCCAGGACGGCGCTTCCAGCATGGAGGCGAAGTCGATCGTCTCGGGCTCGAAGGGCGAGATCACCTCGGCCAGGATGGCGGCCATCCCCATCGCCAGGATGACGAAGAGGCCGGCGGCGCCTAGCGGCTGTTCGCGGATGAAGGCCAGCACCGGATTGCGGCGGCGCGGGGCGGCGAGGGGCAGGGTTGTGGCTGACATGCTCGCGGCTCCTCAGCTGTAGCGCACGCGGGGGTCGAGCACGCCGTAGAGCATGTCGATCACCAGGTTCATGGTGACGAAGACCACAGCCAGCAGCATCACCAGCGACTGGATCAGCACGAAGTCGCTGCGGGAGACGGCGTCCACGAAGAGACGCCCGATGCCGTTCAGGTTGAACACCTGCTCCGTCACCACGAGGCCGCCGACGAGGAAGGCGAATTCCAGCCCGATCACGGTGACGGCTGGCAGCAACGCGTTGCGCATGGCGTGGCGGGAGACGACCAGCCGCTCGAACACGCCTTTGGCGCGGGCGGTGCGGATATAGTCCTCGCGCATCACCTCGATGATGGAGGAGCGCACCATTCGCGCCACGACGGCGGCGTAGCGATACCCGACCGCGAGGGCCGGCCAGATCAGCTGCGCCATGTTCTGCAGCGGGTCTTCGAAGAAGGGCGTGTAGGTGACCGGTGGCGACCAGTGGAACACGGTCAGCAGCGTCAGGATCGTCAGCATGCCGAGCCAGAAGGACGGCACCGCGAGGCCGGCGATTGTGAAGATCCGCACGAGGTAATCGATCCAGGTATCCCGGAACAGCGCGGATATCGTGCCGAGCGGGATGGCGATCAGCACCGAGATGATGGCTGCCATCACCGACACCTGCAGGGTCAGGCCGATGCGCGTGCCGATCTCCTCCGCAACGGGCCGGCCGGTCCACATGGAATCGCCGAGGTCGAAGGTGACCAGGCCCGTCATCCAGTTGACGAACTGCGTGGGCAGCGGCCTGTCCAGGCCGAGGCGGGCGCGCTCGCGTGTCAGGATTTCTTCCGTTACGTGGCCGCCATCGGCGCGCAGCTTCACCTCGACGATGTCACCGGGGAGGACGCGCAGCATGAAGAAGGTCAGCAGCGCCACGCCGAGCAGGGTGGGGACCATCAAGGCGATGCGGCGGGCGGCGTAGCGGATCATCGGGCGCGCTTCCTCACAGCTTGATGCAGGCGGCCATATGGCCAGGATGGATTTCGCGCAGCGGCGGCACGGTCATGGCGCATTCCGGCCCGGCCATAGGGCAGCGGGTGTGGAAGACGCAGCCGGTCGGCGGGAACAGCGGGGAGGGCAGCTCGCCGCCCAAAGCACGCGGCGCGCGGACGCGTTCGACCACGGGGTCGGGGATGGGCGCGGCGTCCAGCAGAGCCCGCGTATAGGGATGCAGGGGCTGGCTGTAGAGCGCGTCGCGATCGGCGATCTCCATCACCCGGCCGAGATACATCACGACGATGCGGTGCGAGAGGTGCCGCACCACCGCCAGGTCGTGCGCGATGAAGAGATAGGCGATGCCGAGCTTCGCCTGGAGCTCAGACAGCAGGTTGACGATCTGCCCCTGGATGGAGACGTCCAGCGCGGAGACCGGCTCGTCGCAGACGATGAAGTCCGGCTCCATCGCCAGAGCGCGTGCGATGCCGACGCGCTGGCGCTGGCCGCCGGAGAGCTGGTGCGGGAAGCGCTCGCCCATGTCGCGCAGCAGGCCCACCTGGTCGAGCAGTTCCGCCACCCGGTCGCGCGCGGCCGGGGCCTTGAAGCCGAGGCGCTTCAGCAACGGCTCGGCGATGGTGGCGGCCACGCTCATGCGCGGATTGAGCGAGCTGAAGGGGTCCTGGAAGATGACCTGAATGCGCGTGCGCAGCGCCTTCATCCGGCTCCCGGAGACGGTGGCGAGGTCCTCGCCGTCGAACAGGATCTGCCCAGCCGTGGGGTCCTCCAGCCGCAGCACGAGGCGGCCGACTGTGGTCTTGCCGCAGCCGCTTTCGCCGACCAGGCCCAGCGTCTCGCCACGGCCGATGGTGAAGGACACTTCCTCCGCCGCGCGGACCAGCGCGCTGCCGCCAAAGAAGCCGGGCAGGCGCACGTCGAAATGCTTGGTGAGCCCACGCACCTCCAGCAGCGGCGTGCCCGCTTCGATGCGGTGGCGCGCGACGTCGCGCGGGGCGGCTTCGGGCGGGGGCGGCATCGCTTCGGCAAAGTGGCAGGCCGAGCGCTGGCCGCCGCCGATGTCGCGTAGGGCCGGATCGGTCGCGCAGATGTCCTGGCGCCAGCGGCAGCGCGGGGCAAAGCGGCATCCGGTCGGTGGGTTCAGCAGGTTCGGCGGCAGGCCCTCGATGGTCTCGAGGCTGCCGTGCCGCGCCTGATCGAGACGTGGGACCGAGCGCAGCAGGCCCACCGTGTAAGGATGGCGCGGGGCGGAGAACACCTCGTCCGCCGTGCCCTGCTCGACGATGCGGCCGGCATACATGACCGCGAGCCGGTCGGCATACCGCGCCACGACGCCGAGATTGTGCGTGATGATGACCAGCGTGATGCCGAGGCGCCGCGACAAGTTCTTCATCAGCTCCAGGATCTGCGCCTGGATGGTCACGTCGAGCGCGGTGGTGGGTTCGTCGGCGATGATCAGGCGCGGGTCGCAGGCGAGGCCGATCGCGATCATCACGCGCTGCCGCATGCCGCCGGAGAACTGGTGCGGATACTGCCCGAGGCGGCGCTCCGCATCGGCGATGCCGACGAGGCCCAGCAACTCGATGGAACGCGCGCGGGCCTCCGCATCGTTCATGCCGAGGTGGATCTTCAGCGGTTCGGCGATCTGCAGGCCGATGGTGAGCACGGGGTTCAGGCTCGTCATCGGCTCCTGGAAGATCATCGCGATATCGCGGCCGCGGATGGCGCGCATATCGCCCTCCGGCAGGCTCAGGAGGTCGCGGCCCTGGAACATGATGCGGCCGCCCACGACGCGGCCGGCTGGCTTGGTCAGCAGGCGCATGACCGCGAGGGCGGAGACGGATTTGCCGCAGCCGGATTCCCCGACCAGCGCCAACGTCTCGCCGGGCAGCACGGACCAGCTGACGCCATCCACGGCGCGCAGCGTGCCGCGGCCGGTGGTGAACTCGATCTGAAGATCTTCGACGGAGAGCAGCGGCACGATCCCGCCCGAAAGGACGGGCGATGGCGTCACATCCTCCAGGCTCGGCAGATTGTTCACCCTGCTGGCCCCTCCCTTTTCTTATAAAATATATAATGCATTATCGGTTCTGCGGCGCAAGGGCGGTCGCCCGGGGGAGTGCTACAGGCCTGGCGACCTATGTCTGGGCTCTTCAATCGATCCTGATATTCGCCTGCCGCACGATGCGTCCGTGCAGCTCCATCTGCTGCCGCCGGAAGGTCGCGCATTCATCGGGCGAGTTCGCCCGGGTGATGGCGCCGAGCGTCTTCAGCCGTTCCGCCACGTCGGGCATCTGGATCGTCCGGTTCAGCTCGGAATTGAGGTAACGAATCACCTCCGCCGATGTCCCAGCGGGCGCGAAGACGCCGTTCCACTCATAGGTCTCGTAGCCAGGCAGGGTATCGGCGATGGCTTCGACGCCGGGGAGAACGTCGACGGGCGTGAGCCCCGCATGGGCGAGGACGCGCACGTCTTCGTTCTGGATGGCCGCGACCGATCCCGGCACATTGCCGAACTGCAGATCGATGCGCCTGGCCATGAGGTCGGTCCGCGCGGCCGGCGTGGCGCGGTAGACGATGTGGTTCAGGCGGATGCCGGCCATCTGCGCGAGCAGCTCGATCGAAATGTGCTGCGCCGAGCCGATGCCGGTGGTGCCGCAATCCAGCCCGTTCCGCGATGCCTTGGCGAAATCGATCATCTCCCTGACCGTGCGCGGGCCGAACCCCTTCGCGACGTCGATCGTGTTCGGCGCCACCATGGAGAGGAAGATCGGCATCAGGTCGCGCTCGGTGTCGTAGGGCATGCGCGCGCCGAACAGGGATGGGTTCACCGAATGCGCTGTGGCGTCGTAGAGCAGCGTGTAGCCATCGGCCGCAGCATGCACGACCGCGCTGCCGGCGATCTGGCCGGCGCCGCCGGGGCGGTTTTCGATGACGAATTGCTGGCCGAGCCGCGCCGACATTCCCGCGAAGACGATGCGCGAGACGATATCCGCCGTGCCGCCCGCGCCATAGGCGCAGATGACCCGTACCGGCTTGGAGGGATAGGCCGCCTGGGCGTGCAGGATGCCTGGTGCCGCAAGCATAGCGAGACCGCCAGCGACCACCGACCGGCGGCGGAACAGAGTTCCCGCCGCTTCATCAATTTTGGTTTTCATCGAGCGTTTCCCTTGGTCTTGTTGAATTAGGAGCCTTTGGCTTTCCCGGTCGTTTTTAGCTTCGGCTGTTGCGGGGTTCGATTCAAGCGCCGTTCACCCGGGACTCAATCGAGGCGGATATTTGCCTGCCGCACGATGCGTCCGTGCAGTTCGGTCTGCTGCCGGCGGAAGGTGGCGCAGTCCTCGGGCGTATTCGCCCGCGTGACGGCACCCAGCGTCTTCAGCCGCTCCATCACCTCGGGCGTGCGTATCGTCGTGTTCAACTCGGTGTTGAGATAGCCGATCACCTCGGCAGGCGTGCCGGCCGGCGCGAAGACACCGTTCCACTCATAGGTCTCGTAGCCGGGCAGCGTATCGGCGATGGCCGGAACGCCCGGCAGCACGTCGACGGGAACCACGCCCGCATGGGCCAGCACGCGCAGGTCGCCGTTCTGGATGGCGGAGACCGAGCCCGGGACATTGCCGAATTGCATGTCGACACGCCCGGCGATCAGGTCGGTTCGTGCCGCCGGCGCGGCGCGATAGACGATGTGGTTCAGCCGAACGCCAGCCATCTGGCTGAACAACTCGATCGAGAGATGCTGCGCCGAGCCGATGCCGGTGGAGGCAGCATCCAGCCCATGCGAGGAAGCCTTCGCGAGATCGATCATCTCCTGCACCGTTCGGGCGCGGAAATCCTTCGAGACGTTGATCGTGTTCGGCGCGACCATGGAGAGGAATACCGGCATCAGGTCGCGCTCCGTGTCGTAGGGCAGGCGGGTACCGAACAGCGCCGGATTCACGGAATGCGAGGTCGCATCGTAGAGCAGCGTGTAGCCGTCCGCCGGGGAATGCACGACGGCGGTGGTGGCGATGGTGCCCGCGCCGCCGGCACGGTTCTCGATCACGAATTGCTGGCCGAGCCGGATGGACATCGCCGTGAACAGGATGCGGCAGACGATATCCGCCGTGCCGCCGGCGCCATAGGCGCAGATGACGCGCACCGGCTTGGAGGGATAGGCGCCCTGGGCGTGCAGGGACCACGGCGCCGCAAGGACCGCCAATCCGCCGCCCAGCACCGAACGCCGTCGCAAAGATGCCCCGACCGCTCCGTTCGATTTCCTGCTCATGGATGCTTCCTCCGTTTTGTAGCTGAGAGCCTTTTGGCTTTCTCATCGCGATCCGAGCTCGGCTCTCACCGGCGCGGTCTCAGGCCATGTGCATGCTTATCTCGCCAGGGAGTCGGCCGGTGCAATCTTGGTTTCGATCGCCGCCAACGCTTCCTCGTAATCCTTCGGCACCACGCCGCCGAAATGCGCCTTCATCCCAAGGCCGGTGACCCAGCGGAGGCGCTCGGCCACAGCGCGCGTGACGAAGGGATCCAGCCCGACATTCTCCAGCGTTTCCGCCGACATGTCGGCCTCCTCGGAGCGCCGCGCCGAGTGGATCGCGTTGGTCGCCAGCATGCCGTTCACGACGCGCGAGAAGGGCTTCGACAGCGTCTTCTCCAGCGAGGCCAGCACGGGCGCTTCCAGGCCGTAGCGCCGGGCGCCGAGCATGCACTCCAGCAGCAGCGCCTCCAGGCCCTTCATGACCACGGAGCGGAGGATCTTGATCGCCGAGGCGTCGCCGATCCGCTCGCTCACGAACTCCATCCGCATGCCGCAGGGCACCAGCGTATCCCGAACGCGCTCCGCGTGGATGCCGGCCACCAGGATCGGCATAGCGACCCCATCGGCCGGCGTTCCCACGATGGAGCCGTCCACGAAGGAAGCACCGCTCGCCGCCAGCCGTTCGGCGACCTGCTGCTTCACCTGCGGCGTCGCGGAGGCGATGTCGACGATGAGGTGCTGAGGCCTGAGCAGGCTGGCGAAGGCCTCCGCACTCTTGATCGAGGAGGAGCCGGGCGTCGCACTGATGATGCAGTCCGCGCGGCTGGCCAATTCTTGCGGAGACCTCACGAGCTCCACGCCGCATTCGGCGGCACGGCGCTGGATCAGCTCGCTGAAAGGCCCGTCGAAGGCGTATTTGTCGTAGGCGACAACATGCTCCAGCCCGCCAGCGCGCAGGCCCCGCCCGAGGGTGCTGCCGATCTCACCGAACCCGATGAGCCCGACTCTAATTTGTTCTTTGCGTTCCATCGTTCCGCCTTCTCAGTAGCTCTTGTCGCCCTTGACCGTCGTGCGGTGCATGTAGCGGTCGCCGTGCGCCTTATAGTCGGCGACGGCGTAATGCATGGCGCAGCGGTTGTCCCAGATCACGAGGTCGTGGCGCTGCCACCGGTGGCGATAGAGGTTCTCCGGCATGGTCGAGTGCTCGAAGAGGAAGTTCAGGATGGCCTCGCTCTCGGCCTGGGGAATGCCGACGATATGCGAGGTGAAGCCCTTGTTCACGAAGAGTGCCTTGCGCTTGCTCTCGGGGTGCGTGCGGATCACCGGATGCGTCGCGTTCTTCGCCATCGCCTCCTCGATATTGCCGACATATTCCTTGCCGTAGCTGGTCTTCAGGACGGCGGCGCCGAGGCTATGCACAACTTGCAGCTCTTCCAGCATCCGCTTCATTGGCGCCGAGAGAGTCTCATAGGCGCGATACATATTGGCGAAGATCGTGTCGCCGCCGACTGGCGGAATCTCCAGCGCATGCAGGAGCGAGGCCATCGGCGGCGCGGGCTGCCAGGAGCCGTCGGAGTGCCAGTAGGTGCCCGCATCCTCGCGCCCCTGCGGCTTGCCGTCGACCTTCTTGTTCGAGACGCGGTAGATTTCGGGATGGCCGGGCAGGTAATAGGCGGAGAGGGCGGTGCCGCCGGCGGCGACGCTCAACTCCCCGAAGCGCCGGCTGAAGTCGATGTGCTGCTCCGCCGTAATGTCCTGATCGCGGAGGAGGAGGATGCCGTCGGCGTCCAGCCAAGCCTGGCGGACCTGCTGGAAGACATTGTCCCCGATCTGCTGGGAGAGATCGACGCCGAGCACTTCGGCGCCAAAGCCCGGTGTGACCGGACGAACCGTGAGATCCATTTTGTTTCCTCCTTTGGGCTACGCTCGACAACGCGTCGACGCAAAAACCTGCCATGGCCGGACGGCGAATTCAAGGCTGTCTGAAAACGATTTCACGACCTGCCAGATGGCGGTATCGCGCTGCCGGGGAGGCGAAGTATGTAGGACCGCCCGGATGAAGTGTTGAGGAACGCATGGCGACCGTACGAGATGTCGCGCTTCTGGCTGGCGTTTCTCCCGCGACCGTCTCACGCGTGCTCAATGGCCGCACCGTCGTCTCGCCCGAGGCGAGGACCAGGGTGCTGGCGGCCGTCAAGGAATTGGACTTCCAGCCCAATACGATGGCGCAGGGCCTGCGGCTCGGCCGCGGGACCTCGGTGGCGCTGCTGGTCGGCGATATCGAGCAGGGCGTCTATTCAGCGCTGACCAGGCACATCCAGGAAGCGCTCGCGGAACTCGGGCTGGACCTGCTACTCTACAACCTCGCCCATAGCGAGGAACGGCTGCTCCGTATCCTCGAGCGTGCGCCCTCGCTGCGCCTGCGCGGCGTCATCATCGCCACCGCGGATGTGATCCCCATTGCGGCGCTGCAGGCGGTGGCGCTCGGCCGCAGCGGCATCGTGGTCCTCTCGGTGGGGCAGCGGCTGCATCGCCACGGCATCACCTCCATCGTCCATGGAGAGCGGGCGGCGGTCGCCCAATCCGTTGGCTATCTCATCGAGCAAGGCCGCACGCCCATCGCCTATGTCGGCCGCATCGCCGAATCCGTGACTGGCAGTGATCGTTTCGGCGGCTACAAGGCCGCATTGGCCCGGGCGGGCCTGGCCGTCGACCGCAATCTCGTCTGGGACGTCGCCTACCGCTACAACGCCGGCTACGAGGCCCTGTCCCGGGCGCTGGATGCGGGCATTGTCATCGGCGGCGTCCAGGCGGGCAGCGACGAACTCGCGCTCGGTGCCGTCGCGGCAATCCGGGACCGCAATCTTCGGGTGCCCGAGGACATCGCGGTGATCGGGCTCGGCGATATCGAGCTGGGCGCCCATGCACGCCCCGCGCTGACGACGCTCAGCGCGCACCCAAAGCTGATCGCGGAAAAGGTGAGGCAGATCATCGGCGCCGGGGAGAGCCGGAAGGTGCCGGCGCTGTCCGTCATCCCAAGGAAGCTGATCCTCCGCCAGTCGGCGTAGCAAACGGCCCCCGGCCGGTCGCGAAGCTATAGCGCGGCGAGGGCCCTGACTGCCGCATCATGGGTCGCGACAAGCGCCGCCAGCGTCACATCCGCCTGCTTTACGGCCGCGGCCTCGCTGCGGTCGACGTCGGAGACCTGCTCCTCCGCATCGGCCACGCCGACTGCGATCTGTTCGCGCAGCTCGTCCAACCGCTCCTTCACCTCGGTGGGATCGGCCTCCGGGGCAGTGCTCCATTCCCGCACGATGATGTCGACCTCGCGGGCCATGCGGCTGGGCGGAACCGCCTTGGTCGCGAGATCCAGCAGCCGTTGTAATGCAGCCTGAACCGGACGAGCCGGCGCCTTCTTCCTTGCAGCCATATCCGTCGCCTCTCCAGATCCGCGCCGCTATAGCACGAGCGGCGCGAGAGGGGATCGCGCGGGGAAGCGTCCTGGGCCTAGGCTCTTCAGATAAAAAACAGGGGATGGACATGCTCAAGACCGTGATCTGCTCCGCGATGCTCATCGCGGCCAGCCTGGCGCCGGCGCGCGCGGAATTTCCGGATCGTCCGTTGAGGATCATCAGTGGTTCCGCCGCCGGAGGCTCGAACGATTTCATCGCCCGCTTCGTCGCCGATACCGTGGGAGGCGTGTTCGGCCAGCGCATCGTCGTGGAGAACCGGTCGGGGGTGAACGGGGTGATCGGGGCCGAGGCCGTCGTCAACAGCCCGGCCGATGGCTACACCGCCTTCGTCTGCCCCATGAGCACCATGAGCATCACGCCGCAGCTCATCGGCCCGCCGATGCGCGTCGATCCCGGCGTCGATCTGGCTCCAGTGGCGATGGTGGGCCTGTCGAGCTACGGCGTCGTCGTCCGCGCCGGCAGCTCGTACCAGAACCTGGCCGATCTCATTGCCGCCGCGCGGGCCAGGCCGGGGCAGCTCACCTTCGGCAGTCCCGGCGTCGGAGCGGCCCAGCACCTCGGCGGGGAGCTGCTCAAGCAGCTGACCGGCACCGACATGGTGCACGTGGCCTTCCGAGGCGCGGCGCCGGCGATGATGGAAATCCTGGCCGGACGGCTCGATTTCAGCCTGACCAACCTCGGCGATGCGGTGCGGCAGATCCAGGGCGGCGACCTGCGCCTGCTGGCGATCGCCGACGACACGCCCTCGCCGATCTTTCCCAATGCGCCGACCGTGGCGCAGACCGTGCCGGGGTTCGAGGTGGTCGGCTGGTTCGGCATCTGCGCCCGCCGCGAAATCCCCGCGGCGGCGCTGGCTCGCTGGAACAGCGCCATCCGTCAGGTCGTCGCCGATCCGGAACTGCGCCAGCGCCTTGCCGATGGCGGCATCTCGCCCCGTTACGAGGACGCCGAGACCTTCGCGCGCCGGATCGCGCATGACCGCGAGAACTGGCTTCGCGTGATCCGGGCAGTGAACATCCGGGCGGAGTAGCCGGGCTATTCCGCCCGGATGCCCGCGCGCCGGATCAGGTCGCCCAGGCGTGCGAATTCGGCGACGTTGCGGGCCTGGTAGACCTCGGGCGTGCCCGGCAGCGGCATGGCGCCCAGCTCGGCCATGCGCGACACCGTCGCGGGCTTTTCCAGACCGGCCCTAAGCGCGGCGTTGGCGCGCGCGATGATTTCCGGCGGGGTGCCCTTCGGCGCCACGATCCCGAACCACGCCGTAACCTCGTAGCCCGGCAGCGTTTCCGCGATGGTCGCAATCTCCGGCGAGGAGGGCCAGCGGTGGGACGAGGTGACGCCGATGGCCACCAGCGAGCCGGAGCGGATATGCGGCATGATGGAGGGGAGGTTGTCGCAGCCGAAATCGATGCGGCCGGGCAGCAGGTCGACCATCATCGGCGAACTGCCGCGATAGGGGACGTGGGTGGCCTCGATGCCCGCCATGAGGCGGAACAGCTCGGCCGACAGATGCGTGGAGCCGCCGATGCTGGTTTCGCCGTAGGACAGCCGGCGGCGCTTGGCGAGTTCGATCAGCCCCGCCGCATCACGCACGCCAAGCGAAGGGTGTGCGCCGATGAGGTTGGGCACCTCCGCGATCTGGCAGATCGGCAGGAAATCGGTCAGCGGGTCGTAGCCGGAGTTGCTGTAGAGGTGCGGGTTGATGGCGTTGGTGCCGGGCGAGCCGAGCAGCAGCGTATAACCGTCGGAGGGGCTTCGCAGCACCGCCTGCGCCGCGATATTGGAGCCGGCGCCGGGGCGGTTCTCCACCACGAAGGGCTGTCCCAGCTCTTCCTGCAGGATCTGCGCGCCAATGCGGGCGAGGATGTCGGTGGTGCCGCCCGCGGGAAAGCCGACGAAGATTCGGACCGGCCGGTTCGGCCAGGCGGCTTGCGCGAATGCGGGCGCCGCGAGTAGCGCGCTGCCCGCGGCCAGCAGCGAACGCCGCCGGAAGCCGCGCGCGTGACGCGACGCGATAGGAAGTGAATGGCTCATCGTACCCTCCCAGGCACATTTTGAGCACTATCTGAACGTGACGGCCTTGCTGTCAAACCAGAAGGCGCCGGGAGGGCTGCTATGGAGTTCGAAATGCCGGGCGCATCGGCCATTTTTAGCGTGCGGTAGTCAAGACTTCGCCTTGGCACCTCTATGCCGCGTCCGAACGAGGGGACCTTCGCCCCCTCGCGGATCGGTCAGCCAACGGTCAGGCGACGGTCGACGATCTGCTGCTTCATGCTCTTCTGCAGCTTCTCGAAGGCGCGCACCTCGATCTGGCGCACGCGCTCGCGGCTGATGTTGTACTGCTTGCTCAGCTCCTCCAGCGTCGTCGGCTCGTCCTTCAGGCGACGCTCGATCAGGATGTGGCGCTCGCGCTCGTTCAGGGTGCGCAGCGCGCCGTTGAGCATGTCCTTGCGGTTGGTCATGTCCTCCCGCTCGGCCAGCTCCGTCTCCTGGCTTTCGGCGTCGTCCACCAGCCAGTCCTGCCACTCGCCCTCGCTATCGGCGCGGACGGGAGCGTTAAGGCTGTTGTCGGGCGAGGCGAGGCGGCGGTTCATGCTCACCACGTCCTGCTCCGGCACCGCCAGGGTCTTCGCGATCTTGGCGACGGCTTCCGGCTGCAGGTCGCCTTCCTCCAGCGCTCCGATCTGGCCCTTGAGCCGGCGGAGGTTGAAGAACAGCTTCTTCTGCGCGGCAGTGGTGCCCATCTTCACGAGCGACCAGCTGTGCAGGATGTATTCTTGAATCGCGGCCCGGATCCACCACATCGCATAGGTAGCAAGGCGGAAGCCGCGTTCCGGATCGAAACGCTTCACCGCCTGCATCATGCCGACGTTGCCTTCGCTGATGAGCTCACCGACCGGCAGTCCATAACCGCGGTAGCCCATGGCGATCTTGGCAACGAGACGAAGGTGCGAGGTGACGAGCTTGTGCGCTGCCGCTTCATCACCGGCGTCACGCCAGCGCTTCGCGAGGTCGAGCTCCACTTCGGGAGCCAGCATTGGGAATTTCCGGATGTCCTGCAGATAGCGGGACAGATTGCCTTCCGGAGCGAGGGGGATGCTTAGCGACGCCATTGATCTGTGGAGCCTTCCGTCTGCGCCGTGCCCCACCCCGTGACGGCGGTAGGTACACGTCCTTTTTTGCATAACGCCTCTAGGGCCCTCCCGGCTGCATCCGCCCCGGTCACGGAGGGGGCGGTTGGAGAAGCCTGGGTTTTGATCGGCACCCCAGTGCGTAGCTTCGTCGAGATTTAAACCCCTTCCGCCATCCTTGCAAGCAAATCCGACCAATTTGGTCGGGTTACTCGGAGGCGGCCTCAAGCTGGGTCAGAAGACCCTGCATGTCCTTCGGTGGATCGGACCGAAAGGTTAGCATCGCTTTCGTGATCGGATGCTTAAAGCCAAGGCTGGTGGCGTGCAGCGCCTGACGAGGGAAGGCGAGCAGCGTCTTCCGGAGGTCCTCGGGCAGGAGGCGGCTGGCGGCCGGGATGCGCCGCAAATAGACGGGGTCCCCCACAAGCGGATGGCTCCGATGCGCCAGATGCACGCGGATCTGGTGGGTCCTCCCCGTCATCAGCTTGCAGCGCAACAGGGCCACGGCCCCGAAGAAGCTGCGCTCCGTCGTGTAGCGGGTGACGGCGTGTTTGCCGGAGCTGGCGCCGGCCATCGCGCTGCCGCTGCGCGCGCGGGGCTCGACCACGGCCATGCGCTTGCGGTCGGTCGCGTGCCGGCCGATCGCGGCCTCGATCTCATCGGCGGCGGGGCTCGGCACGCCCCAGACCAGCGCAAGATACTCTCGGTCCAGGTCGCGCGCCGCGAAGGCTTCCGAGAGGGTCTGGTGCGCCTGCTGCGTCTTGGCCACGACCATGATGCCCGAGGTTTCCTTGTCCAGCCGATGGACGATGCCCGGCCGCTTCTCGCCGCCGATCCCTTCCAGTTCCTCGCCCGCATGGGCCAGCAGGGCATTGACCAGCGTGCCGTCGAGATTTCCCGGCGCGGGATGGACGACCAGGCCAGCCGGCTTGTCCAGCACGATCAGGTAGGCGTCCTCGTAGAGGATATCGAGGTTCATGGCCTGCGCGATGGGCCTGGCCGGAGTGGGCGGCGGCGGCGCCAACCGGTAGAGACTGCCGGCGCGCACGGACTGCGCGGGCTCCGTGAGCGGCACACCGTCGCGCGTGAGGTGTCCCTCCTCGATGAGCGCCTTGACGCGGGAGCGCGAGAGACCGCCTATCCGCTCGGTGAGGAACCGGTCCAGGCGCGTGCCCTGATCGGCTTCGGTCGCTGTGATTTCATGGGTTTCGGGCAAATGCGGGTACTCAAATTTCTGGTTATATCGATGGGGGTGCTGATCGTCGCCGGCACCGTGGCGCTGGTCGTCCTGCTCGTCCAGCGTTCGGGCAGCGGGCGGGGGAGCACGGCCCTACCGCCGATGAACCTGAACCTGCCGTCGGGCAGCCGCATTCTGGGCGTGGCCGGTGCCCAGGATCGCTTCGCCGTCCATGTACAGGGCCCCGAGGGCGACCGCATCCTGTTGCTCGATGCGCGGACCGGCCGGATCGTCGGAGAGATCCTGCCTGGCGCCTCTGTGCCGGTGCGCTGAGAAAGAACTGCGCCCACCCGGGTTGATCCCGGGAAGAAGCATGGGTAGAAGCACGCCTCTGGCCATGTCCCCTTCGTCTAGAGGCCTAGGACACCGCCCTCTCACGGCGGTAACGGGGGTTCGAATCCCCCAGGGGACACCAAACCAGCCCTAAGGGGTTGAGCGGGTTGGGTTTCCAAGTTTCTCAAGGGCCTACCGGCCGTCCGTGATACAAACGGGGGGTACATATGGTCCCAGGCATGTCGCGCTCTCAACTGCACTCGAAGACAGGCGCCCTTCGCGGCCAACACGCGGGCAGGCCATCGAAGTGGATATACGGCGAGGCCGAAGCCCTTCTCTCTGGCCGGGGCATCGTGGCCGACGCGCTGACCTTCGAACGGCTGGCGCGTGCCATCGTGGATGCTCGGCCTTACGCGGAAGACGTTGGCCTCTCTCTGGCGCGTGGCGATTGGTCTCCCGAACCCCATGGCACGCGCTTTCCGCTGCCCTCCCAACACCCGCCCGCCGTGGCAGCCACGCCAACCAGCACGGCGACCCTCACGACCGACGCCCTAATGGCCTCCTTCGTCCGGGAGAACCCTCAGACCGCGAAGGGCATGGCAAAGCGCCAAGCCTCCCTCAGGCTGCAGGACCTTCTTTCGGTTCCGATCGGCGAGTATGCAGCAGCTGTGGCCGGGTGACATCGTGGCGCGCGCACCGGAGTTGACGGACAGCCATAAATTCGCGCTACGGATGCTTATTCCGGGGAAATGGTGCTCTGCGGCTTCCCCTGGGGTTCGCGCCCATTTCTGGCAGGTGCTGTGGGTCGCGCATCCCGGGTTGGTGGAGAGACGCGACCACGATCGCCCCAGCTTTCGTTTGACCGCCGAAGGCGAGCGCCTGCGGACAGAAGATATTATCGAACGTTGGGCTCTCGGGAACGAAGACCGTAGGACGGATGGTCTCGATCCCCTGCCGCACCCGATGGAGGACATACCGGAGTAACGAGCCTCTCGAACTGTGGCGGAAAACCTCCACCATGCCCACAGCGATCAGCGGCTGACCCTCATCCCTGCGCGATGCTCTATCCAGAGGTACATCAGGGTAATGCCAAAAGCGCCTCAGTCGGCCGTAAGACCCAAAACTCAGGACTTCGACCCATCCCAGGGGACACCAATCCAGCCCTAAAGGGCGGGTTGAGCTGGGTTTCCAAGATATTCAAGAGCCTAGCGGGCGTCGGTTGCACAAATGGTCCTGCTTCCTCCGGACTGGGGTGCTGGCGGTGTCTTCCAAAACCATCTGCATTGCTGCCAGTGTGGTCAGCAATGAAAATGGGAGGACGCCATGCGCCGGCGAATAATGGGATTGGGTCTGCTGGCGCTGTCTGGCTGCGTCGGCAGCCATGAAGTGCGCGAAAGCTCGCTTGCAGTTGGACGCCTCTCCAGGCGAGGGACCGTGTATATAGCCCGGCCGGAAGATGGTCGGTACGGTTCGACGGTCTACCCGGGCTCGGGAGACGCGGTGGTCAGCGCCCTGCTTGCCGCGATGCTAAACCGGGTCGCCATGGTGGAAGCAGCCGCCGTGGTTGAGGCTCCAGATCTGGCTTTGGTGAGTGCCCGAAGCCGCGGCGCAGCGTATCTGCTCCTGCCACTGATTTCCGGCTGGGAGGATCGGGCGACCGAATGGTCCGCTCTGCCGGACCGCATCGAGATCGTTCTGACGCTTCAGGACGCGGAAAGCGGCGCTATTGTGGATAGGCGGATTATCAGTGCGCGAAGCACATGGTGGACGTTGGGCGGCGACCGTCCGCAGGATCTGCTACCAAAGCCAATCAGCGAGTACGCTGCCGCCATGGCAGTCTGAACGCTCCGCAAACGAGGATTCCGGCGCCCTCTTTGAAACTGAAACCCTCCCCCAAGCGCCTTTCCTCAGGCGGCCAGCTGACCCGTAGGAGTTGGACCGTCGGATGTCCCTTGGACTCTCAGGAAGAGCGATCTGCCCCCATTGCATCTGTCATCGGATGATGTGTTCTTCGCGCGTCTGAAGGCAGGCATGGGAGCAACACAATGACGTCCAACCGACGCGATCTTCTGTCAGCCGCCACTGCCACGGCCCTGCTGGGCTCCCTGCCTCGCATAGCGAGGGCTCAAACCTGGCCGACGCGGCCGATTCGCATGATCGTCGCCTTCGCACCCGGCGGCTTCACCGACATCGCAGCACGTCTTCTGGCGGAGCGGCTGTCCGCGGCACTGGGCCAGGCGGTTTCCATCGACAATCGTGCCGGCGCCGGCGGCATCATCGGCACGGAGGCCGCGGCCCGCAGCGCGCCGGATGGTTACACGGTGCTGATGGGGACGATCAGCACCCATGCCATGAACGTCGGCCTCTATCGCACCTTGCCTTACGACCCGGTCGCGGACTTCGCGGCGGTCTCCGGCGTCGCGACGAGCCCCAACCTTCTGGTGGCCCACCCTTCGACGGGCCTGACAGACGTGGCCGCGCTGATCGCGCGGGCTAAGGCGCAGCCCGGCGTTCTCACCTTTGCCTCCGGCGGCAATGGCACGTCCAGCCATCTGGCTGGCGAGCTCTTCAAGTCCCTCGCGGGCGTGGACCTGCTGCACGTGCCCTTCCGCAGCACCGCCCCGGCCGCCTCCGCCCTCGTTGCCGGCCAGGTGGATCTGATGTTCGACACACTGCCGTCGTCCCTGCCGCATGTGCGCGACGGGCGCCTCAAGGCGCTCGGGCTGACCGCGGCACAGCGCCTCGCGAGCCTGCCAGAACTGCCTACGGTGGCGGAGACGGTGCCGGGCTTCGAGATAGGCGTCTGGACCGCCCTCTTTGCACCCACGGGCACACCCCGTGCCATTATCGAGCGGCTGGACGTGGCTACGCGCGAAGCCCTTCCGCAGCTCCAGGCGCGATTTATCGAATTTGGTCTCGAGCCTTTCTCCGCCGGTCCCGATGAGGTCGCAACCTACCTGCGTGCGGAGATCGCAAAGTGGACTGGCGTCGTACGTGCGGCGCGCATCACCATCGACTGATCGCGTCGCCGAAAAGCCGCCGGGGGAGGCTGAACAGCCTCCCCCAACGACGTCTGTTACTGGCCGATGCGGCTGGTGTTGATCCGGTTCACCTCGGCCGCGCCATCATCGTCGAACTTGGTCCAGCCGCCGGCTCGATAGTCGGCCTCGCGGCTGGCGATGTCGACGGGCGAGTGCCGGTCCAGGACGGCAAGGGCCGCGGCCTCGCGAGTGTCATCGACGCGCAAGGTCACCATGCTGCCACCCCGACGCATGCCCTCGGCATAGACGGGTGCTTCGTGCTCGCTGACACCGAGGCCGGTCAGGCTGCCGACCGCCCCGCCTGCCGCTGCGCCGGCACCCGCGCCGGTCAGGGTCGCCACGAGTGCGCCCGCTGCCACGATTGGGCCGATCCCGGGAATGGCGAGCAGTCCCAGCCCGGCAGCCAGGCCGGCACCGCCGCCGAGCAAGGTGCCGAGCGTCGCACCGATGCCCGCGCCGGATTTGGACTCCTCGGTATGGGCTTCCGTCGACCCATAATGATTGTCCGCGTTGGATGCGACGACGCCGATATCGTCATGCGCAAAGCCGGCTGCTTCCAGATCACGCACGGTGTTGAGGGCGTGCTCGCGGGTGTCGTAGAGCCTAGATATTGTCTTGGTCGCCATGGTGAATCTCCTTGTTGAGCGCGCTCGATGCGCGGCGGTTCAGCGGGCGACGGGGGCGTTGCCGGTCACGACGTTGCCGTGGAAATCCAGGCCGACGTCGGTTTGGCTGCCATTGCGCATGGCACGGCCGCGCCAGACGCCCTGATCATCCTTCCGAAGGCCCTGGACATTGGTGTAGCCGGCCGCCTCCATGCGGCTGCGCGCCTGGCCCTCCGTGAAGCTGTTCGCGCCTTCCGCGGGCATTGTGGTGACCGGCGGCCGGTTCCGGTCGGGTGCGGTTGCGGCGGGGGCGGTTGCGGCGGGGGCCATGGGCGTCCCGCCCTGGATCGTGGTTCCACCGCCGCGGGGAGCGGTCGGAGAGCCGATCGTGCCAGGCTGATTTTGCGCGAGCGCGATTTGCGATGCCAGAATGGTGGCGGCAAATGCCATGGCCGTCGTTGTCAGGCGCATGAGGGTCCTCCGAGTTTTTTCATCGCGGCTTGCACTGTGCATGCCGTTGGCAGGTAAACGGCGGATGCCGACAGGTGGTTGAGCATGCCCAAAAATTTGATTTGCCCGGCAGGGTCCTGCGCGGGCGACCCTCCAGGGACCTGACCGCCCGGCCTCCTCGATGCCTCTCACCCGTTTTCCAGCCCCTCCGGCTGATGGTAGACGAGGGGAAGGCGAGCTCATTCCGCGCCCGCCCCTGACGTTAACGAGAAGCGAGCCAAGAATGACCACGCAAGCCCGCCAAGTCGCGCTGATCACCGGCGCCGGACGCAACATCGGCCGCGCCGTCGCAATCGGCCTCGCGGGGGACGGGCTGGACGTCGTCATCAACGGCTCGGCGGATCGCGCCGCAGCGGAGGCTGTGGCAGCGGAAGCGCGCAGCCTGGGCGTACAGGCGCTGGTGGCCATGGGCGACGTCGGGAGCCGGGACGAGTGTGTCCGCATCGCCGCCGAGGCGCTGGCCGCCTTCGGGAGGGTCGATGTGCTGGTCAACAACGCGGCCCTGCGTCCCCAAAAGCCCTTCTTGGAGATCGGAGCCGCGGATTGGGCCCGGGTGATGGCGGTGGACCTGGAGGCGGCCGTCTGGCTGTCGCAGGCCTTGCTGCCGGGCATGGTCGACCGCGGCTGGGGCCGGATCGTGAACTTCACCGGGATGAACGCCATCCAGGGATATTCCGGCCGCGCGCCGGTGTCGGTGGCGAAGCATGGGATATGGGGCCTGACCAAGTCGCTTGCGAAGGAGTTCGGGTCCAAGGGCGTCACGGTGAATGCCATCTCGCCTGGACCGATCGCAGCGGATGACGATGAGCCGGGTGTGCACACCCACCGTCATGATTCGATCCCGAAGGTTCCGGTCGGCCGCATGGGCACGCCTGCTGAGGTTGCGGCGGTGGTGCGCATGCTGGTCGGTGAGGGCGGCGCCTACGTCAACGGCCAGATGCTGCAGGTGAATGGCGGCGCGGAGACGTAACTTTCGCCTAAGCCAAGTCTCGCCCGCTCTTGGCGTTGTTCACGCGCCGGCGGGGCGCGCGACTTTCGGTCGGCTCATTGCCGTCTTGTTCCGTGTAGCGCGGCTTAGGCTCCGCAGCTTCGAGGTGACGCGGCCACCTGGGGCAGGCTCCAACAGGTTACTGATACGGCTGTTTTCCGGGCCGGATCCGCCTCCGACTAAAAGCGCCAGGTTCTCGTTCGTTCAGCTTGCGTTCAGTTTCGACATTGTGTTACGAAGAGCATCAGATGCGAGTCACTGTCATATAAGCTTGGTTACCGGCGCTGCCATTGGCAGTCAGGGGCCCTGCTGAAGCCTGAGGCGCATGCTGCTTTTTGGTCGACTCAGGCGTGGAGCTCTCTTGCATGTTCGTGCGGATGAATGAGGCGCGGAAGCCGGACGATGCGTCCGTGCCCACGCGGCAAGCCCGCCTCTCCGTATTCGTCTGTGCGCGCAATGAAGGGAGCATCCTATCCGCCTGTCTCTCGCATCTGCGCTTTGCGGATGAAATCGTGGTCCTGCTTGACCGCAGCGACGACCAGTCTTCCGTGATCGCCCATGCTTTGGCCGATCGTGTGATCGAAGGCGCGTTTCCGCTGGAAGGTTCGCGGAGGGCTGCGGCCCAGGCGGCCTGCAGCGGCGACTGGGTTCTGGAGGTCGACGCCGACGAGCTCATTCCTCTCGAAATGGCCCTCGAAATCCGCGCGGCGATCGCATGCCCGTCGGCCGCTGATTGGTTCCTGCTGCCGCTCGACAACTATGTCGGCGAACGTCGGGTAAGGCATGGCTGGGGCGGGTCCTTCGGCACGAGCGCCGTTGCCCGGCTCTACCGGCGCGGCGCCAAGGTCTGGGGCGAGCAGCAGGTGCATCCGACGACGCGGATTGCCGGAAAGTTCGGCGGGCGGCTTCAGCATGCGATCCGGCACAGGGTGGATGACAATGTCTCCGACATGCTGCGGCGGCTGGATCGCTACACGCAGCTCAATGCAGCGGACCTGCAGGGAGGCAGGCGGCGCCATGGGCTGGTCTCGAACCTGTTCCGAGGCATCCGGCGCTTCTGGAAATGCTACGTCACCCGGCGCGGCTACCGGGAGGGCGAGTGGGGCGTGCTCATCGCCCTGATGGCGGCGCTCTACCCACTCCTCTCCGAGTTGCGGGCGCGCATGGAGCCCACGCTGCTGCCACTCCCGGAAATCCAGCAGATGCCTGCGGCAAAGGCGGGCGAAGCCGCGGCGTGATCGGCTGGTGGCGGCTCGGCCGCGAACTGGATCGTTGGGCCGCGGCTGGGCATAAGCCGCGGCTGTGGTGGCGGGACGACGATGCCTGCGACGGGACGCCCGCCCTGGAACGCCTGGTTGAACTGTCCGAGCGCTTCAAGCTCCCGCTGGTTCTGGCGGTGATTCCCCTGGCCGGCCCGCGGGAGGGGCTGCAGCGCCTCGCGGAACTTCTCGGTGAACGGCGCGCCGTCTTCACATGCCAGCACGGCGTGACGCACGAGAATCGCCGCCATCCGGGGGAGGCCGATACCGAGTTCCGGGCGGACGAAGCGCCGGAGCGCATCGCAGAAGAGCTTGTTCTCGGCAGGTCGCGCATGGCCGTCTTCCCCGGCCATCTGCCGCTCTACGTGCCGCCCTGGAACGCGGCTCATCGAGCGCTTTTGGCCGCGCTGCCCTTGGCGGGATTCACGGCCTTCTCAGGGAGTGAGGAAACCGCCTTGCCGGGATTGGCCTTGCGTCAGGCTCATGCCCAACTCGACCCGCTCCGCTGGAAGCCCACGCCATGCTTTCGCGGCCATGGGCGCTGCCTGTCGCGACTGCGGCGTCTGCTCCGGACGCGTCGGAGGATGCGCGCATGGCGAGAGCCGATCGGACTGCTGACGCATCACCTGGTGCATGATCCGGAGACGTGGATCTTCCTGGAAGGCCTCCTGACGTACCTGCATGCGGATTTGCGGGTCCAGTGGCCATCGCCGGCCGATATGTTCGGGACCGATTGGTCCTGAACGGGCGCTACAGCGGGTGCTGCCTCAGATGCTCCAGCAGCAGTTCCGAAACCCGCTCCGGCATCTGGTCTGGCGCGTAGTGCCCGACGCCGGGCAGCACCTCGAAGCGGTAGGGCGCATCCACGAAATCAACGGTGCCCTCGGCTGCCATGCGGCCGACGGTGTCGTCGGCATCGCCCCAGATGAACAGAGTCGGCACCGATATGATGCCGATGGGCCGATGCACCGTGCCGCGGGCGCGATACCACGCCAGCGCCGCCTCCATCGCGTCGGGATTGCCAATGACCCCCAGGTGCTTCTCCGTCGCCGCCGGTGGAATGCCATTGTTCGCGTGGCGCGTGCGCAGCCATGCGGCGTCGTCAGCCAGCAGCGTGGTGGCCGCGCCCGGGTCCTGGAAGGCCTTGTGGTGGCGCGACCGGTGCGCTTGCTCGGGGTCGTCGCGCATCGCCTTGTTGAAGGCGCCGGGGTGGGGCCGCGACAGCATGGTCAACGATCCCAGCCGTTCCGGAAAGCTCGCCGCGATGTCCCAGGCCAGGCTGCCGCCCCAGTCATGCCCGACCAGGTGGAAGCGCCGCGTTCCATGACCCATGGCCGCCACCATCGCGAGCGCATCGTCGATCAGCAACTGGATGTCGTAGAGCGCGTGGTGCGACGGGTCCGGGCGGGCGCCCGACGAATAACCGCGCTGGTTTGGAGCCACGCCCAGGAAGCCGGCCTCGGCCAGCGCCGGCAACTGGGCGTCGTACAAATGCCGTGAGACGCCGAAGCCATGCAGCATGAGCACCAAGGGCGCGTCCGCCTTACCCGCCACGGAGACATCGAACACCAGTCCCGGCTGGGCCTCGATCCTGCGGTCCTCGATCATGCGTTCCCCCCCCCGGCCTTTATTTGACGCCGACTACAGCACTCCGGTGGCCATGGCTCAAGGGAGCACCCTGTTCGTCACCGATCGGATTGGGCCGCCTGACTGGCCAAATCGGCAAGGCGCGCCACATGATTGGGGCCTATTCGCCATCCGGCGCCCGCACAGGCCATGCAGCCTTGGCCGCATCGGCCCCTGTATCGGAAACGATGGCCGGGTATTCGCGTTGGTATCGGAGAAGCGCTTTGGAAGATGCCTCACGGGTTATCGCACCTGCCGCAGAACTCGCGGTGTGGACCTTCCACATAAGACGTCCAAGAAGGCCTGGAGCTATCAGATGAGCACGACGCCCCTTACCCGTTCCTCCGTCGCGCCAGCAGGCCTGGAGCGTTTCTATGAAAACGTGCGCCTGACGAGCAGAAACCTCGGAGCGCCGCTATCCGACGCCGATGCCACGGTGCAGTCGATGCCGGATGCAAGCCCGGCCAAATGGCATTTGGCGCATACCACCTGGTTCTTCGAAGCCATGGTCCTGACGCCGTACCTGCGGGGTTACCGCGTCTTCGACGAGAAGTTCAATTTCCTGTTCAACTCCTACTACGAGACCATCGGCGAGCGGCAGCCGCGGCCGAAACGCGGCATGATGACCCGGCCGGCCCTGGAGGCCATCTACGACTATCGCGACCACGTCGATACCGCGATCGGCAGGCTGTTGCGGTCCGGTCCGGACGAAGCCGTATCGAAGCTCATCGAACTCGGCTGCCACCACGAACAGCAACACCAGGAACTGCTGCTCACCGATATCCTGCACCTCTTCGCGCAAAATCCTCTGCGGCCTGCCTACAAGGATCCGTCCCCCATTGCGGTCGAAACGGGCGGCTCCCTGCCACTCCAATACCGGGAGTTTCAAGGCGGCATTGTCGAGATCGGCCATGACGGCGCCGGCTTTGCCTTCGATAGCGAGGGCCCGCGTCACCGGCTCGTGGTCGAGCCGTTCCGGCTGGCCGACAGGCTGGTGACGAATGCGGAATGGATCGAATTCATCACGGCCGGCGGCTACCGCGACCCGCTGCTATGGCTCTCCGAAGGCTGGGCGACCGTCCTCGCGAATGGCTGGACCAAGCCGCTCTATTGGGAGGAGCGGGACGGTGAATACTGGACGATGACGCTCAGGGGCGCGCAGCCGATCGATCCACAAAGCCCCGTCGCCCATGTGAGCTATTACGAGGCCGACGCCTTCGCGACCTGGTGCGGCCGACGGCTGCCCACCGAAGCCGAATGGGAACTCGCCGCGGGAGGCGTCCAGCAGTCCGGAAACTTCGCGGATTCCGGCCGGCTGCGGCCCAAGCCCGTCTCGCCGTCCGCGGGCGGCTTGCGCCAGATGTTCGGCGATGTCTGGGAGTGGACGAGGAGCCCGTTTTCTCCCTATCCGCGCTTCCGCGCGACGGAGGGAGCGGTCGGGGAATACAATGGCAAGTTCATGTCCGGCCAATACGTCCTGCGGGGCGGTTCCTGCGTGACGCCGGCCGACCATATCCGGGCCACGTACCGCAACTTCTTTCCTCCGCAGACCCGTTGGCAATTCTCTGGGCTGCGCCTGGCGGAGGACGCCTGAGTCTAACGCCGGTCCGGAAGGGCGCCTCTGGACTGAAATCCCGCCGCCAGCAGCATCGCGCCATCGGCGAGGAAAGCCAGTGCGGCGGTGGCGGCGGCGCCCTGGAACAGCATGGCCTCGTTCTGCATCTGCAGCCCGATCACGATGGGCGTCCCCAGCGTGGCGGCGCCCGCCAGCGCCCCCACGGCGGCAGTCGCCATGGCAAGCGTCACCGCACTGCGCAGCGCGGGCAGCAGCAGCGGCCAGACCAGCGGCCATTCCACCTGCCGCAGGATCTGCGCCGGCGTCAGCCCTATGGCGAGCGCGGCATCGAGCGCTGCGCGCGGCACCGCTTCGACAGCGCCGATCGTGCCGCGCAGTACCGGCATCAGCCCGTAGAGCACCAGCGCGATCACCGTCGGCGCCGCGCCGAAGCCAAAGCCGGGAAGCGCCAGCGCAACCGCCACCATCGGCGGAACCGCCTGCGCGGCTGCGGCCAGGGAGTCCACGGGACGGCGCCACGGCGCGCCCAAACTTCGCGTGACCAGCAGCCCCAGCGCGACGCCCAGCACGATGCCGATGCCCGCACCGATCACCGCCAGCCGGGCATGCGAACCGGCGAGGGACAGGAGGCGCGGCGTGTCCATCACCCGCGCCTCCGGCCACAGCAGTGACGCCGCCCCGCCGCTGGCCAGCAGCGCCAGGAGCAGCCCAAGACCGAGCGGCAGGAGCGCAGGTCGGCTCAAGTGCGGCCTCGCCCATCTAGGTCGGCAAAGCGCAACGCACCCACAGCGCTTCCAGCTTCGGTCACCACAAGCGAGGTCGCGCCATGTTCCAGCATCAGCCGAAGCGCATCGAGCTGGCTGGCGTCGGCGTCTATCTCCGGCGCCATGGCCTCCGGCTCGCCTGGACGCACGGCGTCGCGCACATGCAGTAGATCGAGCCGTCGCAGCGGGAGGCCCGCCCCGCCCAGCAATTCCCGCACGAAGGGATCGGCAGCCATGGCCGTGAGCTCCAGCGGCGAGCCCTGAGCGAGGATACGCCCCTCGCGCATCACCACCAGCAAAGTCGCCAGCTCCAGCGCTTCCTCGGCATCGTGGGTGACGAGCAGGATCGTCTTGCCGGTCTCACGGTGGATGGCGGCGAGTTCCCGCCGCAGCGCCCGGCGAACGATGGGATCGACGGCGCCGAAAGGCTCGTCCATCAGCAGCACCGCGGGATCGGCGGCGAGCGCCCTTGCCAGGCCGACACGCTGCGCCTGGCCGCCGGAGAGCGCATGCGGGTAGCGCCCGGCCAGCGCCGGATCCAGCTGCAGCATGGTCATCAGCGCATCGGTGCGTTCGGTGATGCGCCGCTTCTCCCATCCCAAGAGCGCGGGGATGATCGCGATATTCTCCGCCACGGTACGATGCGGAAACAGCCCCACCGACTGGATCGCGTAGCCGATGCCGCGGCGCAGCTCGACGGGATCGCGCGTGGCGATATCCTTGCCGGCCAGGGTGACCGTGCCGGCACTCGGTACCACGAGCCGGTTCACCAGCCGCATCAGCGTGGATTTGCCCGCGCCCGACGTGCCCACCAGCACGCAAAGCGCGCCTTCGGGCACATCGAGGTCGATATCGCGCAGCCCGGCACCGTCGCCGAAATTCACGGAGATTCCGGCAAAGCGGATCATTGCCGCCATCGCGCGAGCCTCCCTTCCACGAGACGCAGCACCCCATCGACGAAGAGCGCCAGCAGGATCACCGGCAGCGCGCCGAGCAGGATGAGGTCGGTGGCGAATTGCGCCATGCCCTCGAAGACGATGGCGCCAAGGCCGCCCGCTCCGACCAGCCCGCCCAGCGTCATCAGCCCGATACATTGCACCGTGGCGACGCGCAGGCTCGCGAGGAAGATCGGCAAGCCCAGCGGCACGCGTAGCTCCCAGTCGATGCGCCGCGATGTCATGCCCATGCCTTCCGCCGCCTCCACCAGATCGCGCGGTGCCGCGCCGAGGCCCACCACGATGCCGCGCCAGAGCGGCAAGCCGGCATAGAGCGCGGTGGCGATCAGGGCCGGCGTAGCACCGATGGTTTCCAGCCCGGCTTCCCGCAGCCCGGGCACGGCACGCAGCAACGCGCCGAGCAGGGGCATCAGCGCGCCGAACAGCGCAAGGGCGGGTACGACCTGCACCAGCCCCAGGGTCGTGCCGAGCACGGCCTCGGCCCGGCTTGCGCGAAAACCCCACCAGCCCAGCGGCACGAAAAGAACCAGCGCGAGCGCCAGTGCTGCTGCCGAGAGCAGCATGTGGCGCAGCAAAGCATCCTGGAGCTGCGGCGCGCGCGCCCGGTACTCCACCGCGAGGGAAAGTGCGTCGAGCGCCCCGCCGAACCACAGCGCGGCAAGCATTGCGAGCAGAACGAGCGGCATGGTCCTGCGCAGCGCGGCCGCCGGGCGCGCCGCCTCCGTAAGCATCAGCAGCAGGGTCAGGAGAAACAGCCAGAAGCCCGGCCCGGCCATCACCCGGGCGGCGGGAGGCATGCCTTCCAGCAACGGCGGCGCCGCCGCACCGCTGGCCCAGAGTGCCACGCCGAGCGCGGCAAGCAACGCGGCACAGGCCAGTGCCGGCCGGCGCGGCGAGATCGGCACCGCGGCTACGAGTAGCAGCGCCACAGCCGCCACCCAGAAGTGCAGCGCGGCGAAGGACGAGAGCGCCGTGCCGCTGACCAGACGATTGGGCGCGACCGCAAGCCATCCGAAGCCAAGGAGGCCGAGCAGGGCGAGTGCCGCCAGAACGGGTTGGACCGGCAGTGTCCGCATGCGCTTAGCCCGCCCCGCTCAGAAATGCCTGCGCGACGGCCCGCGGAGGCCGTCCCTCCACCGTGACCAGGGCGTTCAGCCGGCGCAGGGCTGCGAGGTCGAGGCGTGCGAAGACCGGCGCCAGCAGCCCGGGAATCATGGGAAAGCGCGAGAGCGCATCGGCGCGTATGACGGGGGCGGGCTGGAACACCATCTGGACTCGATTCTCATCCGTCATCACGACGAGGTCCAGCACGGAGAGCGCTCCATCCGTGCTGTAGACCATGGCGCAATCCACCCCGCCCATGCGCTCGGCTGCGGCGCGCATGGTTGCCGAGGTATCGCCGCCGGGCAGCATGACGATGCGGCCGCGAGGGAAAAGGAAATCGTAGGCGCTCTCGAAGGCCGGCAGGGCGGCGGGGCTTTCCACGAACTCCGCTGAGGCAGCCAGGCGCAGGTGCCCTGCATCGGCGGCCCGGGCGAAACCCGCCATGTCGCGCAGGGCCAGCCGCTCGGCCACGTCGCGCCGCACGGCGATGGCCCATGTGTTGTCGGCGGGGGCAGGGGGCAGCCAGACGATCCGGTTCGCGGTGTCATCGAGCCGGCGGATCAGCGCATAGCCGGCCGCGGCATCGTGCCAGGCGGGATCGCCCTGGCGGTCGAAGAAGAAGGCGCCGTTGCCGGTGTATTCCGGATACAGGTCGATATCGCCGCTGAGCAGCGCGGTGCGCAGGACCCGCGTCGGTCCCAGCTGCAAGCGCGACGTTACGGCAACGCCGCCGCTTTCCAGTGCCAGCAAGATGAGATTGCCGAGCAGCCCGCCCTCGGCATCGGTTTTCGAGGCCACGACCAGCGGCCGCGTCTGGGCCAACGCGCGCGTCGCTGGGGCCATAGCGACCCCAGCAAAGACGGCGCGGCGGCGGATCACGCCGGTTCGATTTCGATGCTGACGCGGTCGGGGTAGAAGGCCAGATGACCGGCGATGGACGAAACCGGCTCGAAGGGCGTCTCGTAGGTCCAGACGGCGTTCTCGGCCTCGGTTCCATCGGCGCGGAGCGAGTAGTAGCTGGCCTCGCCCTTGTGGGGACAAGTCGTGTGGTGCGGGGTGCGGATGAAGTGCTCCATCACGGCATCCGCGCGCGGGATGTACTGGACGGGGCCGTGGCCTTCTTCGAGAAGGGTCAGCGCATGTTGTGTGTCCGCGACGACGACGCCTCCGAAAGT
The DNA here is from genome assembly GCA_028291455.1 of Rubritepida sp. Taxonomy (GTDB): domain Bacteria; phylum Pseudomonadota; class Alphaproteobacteria; order Acetobacterales; family Acetobacteraceae; genus Roseococcus. The sequence goes on from JAQGHY010000176.1 coordinate 27,710, forward strand.
TACCTTGAGGCGGCCCGCGGTGGGCAGGATATCGATCCGGTGCGACATAGATTTACTCCCGTTGGGGCGGAGGCTTTCGTTCCTGTCCGATATGGGTAGAGGCTCCGACATTGCCACAGTAGGCGAACTTGATTGGCAGCGGCGTCCTGATCGGCCCTTCTCATCCCAGGCCTTTGACCCATATCCGGCTTGGGTTCGGACGCGGCCCCTGGTGATGGCCGATTTATCGGCGGTGCCCATGCTGTCGGAGCCACGGCTTTCGAGTTGTTGCTTCGAAACGGCCAACCCGCCTGTCAAACGCGTTTGTCGGAATCGGCTTAGTTTGTGACGAGGAACTATCGCTATGCATGACGTCGCGGATCTAATCGACACGTCCTTCTTGACCGACGTGTTGATGGGCCTTTCCGGCAGACAGAAATCGATTCCGTGTCGATGGTTCTATGATGATCGTGGCTCGGAACTGTTCGAGGATATCACCAGGCTCGCTGAGTATTATCCCACCCGGACCGAAACGGGGATCATCCAAGACAACATCCAGGCAATTGCCGGATTTGCGGGATCTGAAATTGCGCTACTCGAATATGGTGCGGGCGCTGGGATCAAGACGGAACTTCTGCTCGAGAAAATGGACGGCAACTGTCTCTATGTGCCGATAGATATCGCCGGAGATTTTCTCAACCAGACCGTCGATCGGATCCGGGCCAAATTCCCCGCGCTGCGGGTCAGGCCGATCACCTCCGACTTCACCATCGATTTCGACATCCCCGACGACGTTCCCACCGAGCGTCGCGTCGGCTTCTTTCCGGGATCCACCATCGGCAATCTGAGTGCATCGGAAGCGCGGACGTTTCTGGGTCGCATGCGTCGGCATGTGGGCCGTAGCGGCGCGGCCATCATCGGTGTCGACCTCAAGAAGGACATCGGGACCATCATCGCCGCCTATGACGATAGCCTGGGCGTCACCGCCGCGTTCAATCTCAACCTCCTGACCCGGATCAACAGGGAGCTCGGCGGCAATTTCCGGCCCGACCTCTTCGAGCATCGCGCCAGCTGGAACGAGACGGACGGTGCCGTGGAAATGCACCTGGTGAGCCGGGTCGAGCAGTCCGTGACCCTGGCGGATCATCGTTTCCAGTTCGAAGCCGGCGAGACGATCCACACCGAGAGTTCCCGCAAATACGATCCGCAATCATTCGCTGCGTTGGCCGATGGAGCGGATTGGGTTGTGGACAGGACCTGGATGGATGCGGACAGGAAGTTCGCCATCTTCGGGTTGCGACCGAAAAGCTGATTGCCGGATCGAATCACGGGCCGGCCTTGTAGCACCGGGCGGACTGGATGATAGGATCGCCGAAAACAGGCACCGGGAAACGTCCATGACCAAGCATCGGAACCCCAGCCGGGGCATCTCTCGCCGAGGCGTCATGATGGCCGGCGCTGGCCTTGCCGGCGTTTCGACGAGCCAGGCTTCCGCCCAGGAAGCGGATTGGCCCACGCGACCCGTGCGGGTGATCGTGGGTTGGCCACCGGGCGGCACGGCGGACAGTGTCGCCAGGATGTTGTTCAGTGAGACGTCGCAGCGCACACGGCAGCAGTTCGTCATCGAGAATCGCACGGGCGCGACCGGGATGATCGGCAGCGGCTTCGTCGCATCGGCCCCTGCGGACGGGTATACGATCCTGTACGGGACGACGCCGCTCTCGACAGCGGTCCTGTTCCCGCAGATGACCTTCGATCCCGCGCGTGATCTCGTCCCCGTGTTCCGGGCAATCACCGTGCCGCAGCTCCTGCTGGCGCATCCCGCCGTCGCCAGCAATACGGTCGGGGAGGTCATCGCGGACGCCAAGGCCCGTCCTGGGCTGCAAAACTGGGCATCGGCCGGCAGCGGCGGCGTGCAGCACCTGGCGCTCGAACTCTTCGCCCGACGTGCGGGCATCCAGGTGAACCATGTTCCATATCGGGGCGGCGGCCCCGCCACGAATGATCTCCTTGCCGGCCAGGTTCAGTACTATTTCGGCAATGCGGATACGGCGATCTCCTTCGTCACCAGCGGCCGCCTGAAGGCGCTCTGCCATACCGGCGGCAGCCGACTCGCATCTCTGCCCGATGTCCCGCCTCTGTCCGACGTGCTGCCCGGATTCGAGACCTATGAATGGAACGGGCTGTTCGTCCCGACGGGAACGGCGTGGGCGATCGTCATCAAACTCAACCAGATGCTCAACGAGACACTTGCCGCGCCCGCTTTATCCGGACGGCTGGCAGGCCTCGATCTGCAAGCGCAAGCCAATACGCCCGAGCAGTTCGCTGACTTCTTCCGCGAGCAAAGCACGCGCTGGAACAGCTTCATCCAGGAAGCGGGCATCCGTCTCGAATAGCGCGAGCCTTCGAGAGGTTACCTCCAGCCGGGCGCGGGCGCCTTGCGAACGCGGCGGCTGACCTCTTCGTAGGAGTCGATGCGATCTTCCCAGAACTCGTCGATCAGGTCCCGGTTCGCCATGACCCAGGCGGAGACGCGCTCGAAGTCCTGCTGATACAGCCCGCCGCTGACCTGCACGATCATCGGCTCCACCGCCAGAACGGTCAGCCTGTCGGGTTCGAAACGCGTGCCCGGGGTTACGCCGACCAAAGCGTTGTCCGCGCCATGGCCGCGCCGGAGCCATATGCCCTGCGGCAAGCCCGTGAGGTGGCGAGGCAGGCAAATGCTGTCCTGGGTGATCTTGTCGGCAGGGTTGTTGGCGGCGGGCGCTGAAGCCGCGGGCACTGCGGGCGGAGCGGGCTGGGCCGGAGGGGCGATCACAACACTAACAGCCTCGGGTGAGGGCGCGTCCAAGGCTGGCTCAGCCTGCACAAGCGCATCAACCCGCGGCGCTTCTTCCGGGATGCTCACAGCGACGGCCTCCTCCTCCTCGGGCGCGGCAAGGCGCACGCTGACGCCCTCGTCGTCGACGGCGAGCGCGATGGAGTGGTCCGCATCGAAGACCATCCGCAGGCTATCCTCGAAGGCAGTCCTGAACGTAGCGACATTCTGCGAAGGGGTGCCGAAACGGCGGAGCAGGTCCTGCCACGTCGTGGTCGAGATGCGGCCTGCAGCCTCGCCATGCAGCGAAAGCCGGATCCATGCATAGGCATCCAGCGCCGCCGGCGAGTCCGACAGTTCGCGCACAATGCGCCGGTCCAGCGCGATGGCATGGTTGGCCAGGCTGGAGAGAAACCGGCTGCCGAGACGGATGCTGGACCGCCATTCCGCGGCGTCTCCGCGCGTTCGGCTTCTCGCGTCGAACACGGTGATCTCCGGGCCGGTCGGCAAGGTTACCGAGATCTTCGCCGACAGCATGCGATGCAGCTGATCGACCAGATCGCGCGCCGCCTTGCCGCCAAGACCCATCCTCTCCGCCAGCGTGGCGGCGTTTTCCCCAAGTTCCAGCTCGACATTATTCGCCCGGACCGCAGCGTCGCAGATATGCATCATGATCAGCCGCGGCATGCGCCCGCTTGGTACGGCGAGTTCCGCCGAGCCCGGCTCGATGCGAAGCGAGGCCGGCCCGATATCGCGCTGCCAGGTTCCCTTGGCGGCGCGGAGCGGCAAGGCCATCTCGCAAAATGCGGCGTGAAGCCAAAGGATCGTGTCGTCCGGCTGAACGCCGGCCACCTCGGGCGCAAGGAGGGTCGGGATGGAATTCTGGCTCATGATCGCTGTTACTCAGGTTGCGGCGAGATTTAGTCGAGCAGTCCCAGCCGCAAGAAGCGCTTGGGAGGCGGAAGATCGCTGCTATGAGTGGCAGGTGGTAGCCAGGAAACGTGCCTGAGGGAAGCCCAGATCAGAATCCATGCGCCCGAAGCCGCCGGACGTCACGATAGTGGCCCCGTTACCCACCGTGCCTCAGGACGATCATCTTGTCCTCCGACATCTCTTCCATGGTCCAGGGGATGCCGCCGATGCCGTAACCCGACTGCCGCCGCCCGGTGAAGGGCATCCAGTCCGTGCGGAAGGCCGTGTGATCATTCACCATCACCGCCGAGGCATCGAGGCGATGCGCCGCGCGGAGGGCAGGGCCGATATCCGTCGAGAACACGCTTGCCTGGAAGGCGAAGGGCAGGCTGTTGGCGATGTCGATCGCCGCGTCGAGCTCGCGGAACCCATAGACGCAGGTGACGGGCCCGAAAACCTCCAGCTGTGACAGCTTGGCACCGGCGGGCGGATCGACCACTACGGCCGGGATCAGCGTCGTCTCGGACAGGCGCCCGCCGCCGAGCAGCCTGCCCCCGCCCGAGACCGCCTCGTCGATCCAGGAGACCACGCGTTCGGTTTCTCGCGGGCGAATCAAGGGGCCGACCTCGGTCTGCGGCAAGATCGGATCGCCGACACTCAGTGCCGCGACCCGCGCCGCCAGCCGCTCAACGAAGCTATCCAGGATGTCCGCATGGACGAAGATCCGCTGCACGGACACGCAGACCTGGCCGGCATGGTAGTAGCCGCCCTTCACGATGGGCTCGATGATGCGCTCGATTGCAGCGCTGCGGTCGACGATGACCGGCGCGGCGCCGCCATGCTCCAGCGCGCAGCGCGTGCCCGGGGGCAGCTTGCTGCGCAGGTGCCAGCCGACGCGGGCGGAGCCGATGAAGCTCAGGAAGGCCACGCGTGGATCGGTGGCGAGGGCTTCGGCCAGCGCGTTGTCGTTGGTGATGAAGGTTTGGCACCACCGCTCCTCCAGCCCGGCCTCGCGCAGGAGGGCCACGAGGTCGAGGCAGGACAGGGGCGTGGCCGCGGCTGGCTTGATGATCACCGGGCAGCCGACGGCGATGGCGGGCGCGATCTGATGGATGATGAGGTTCAGCGGATGGTTGAACGCCGAGATGGCCGCGACGACCCCGATCGGCTCCTTGGTGGTGAAGGCCCACCGCCCCTCGCTCGCGGGCGTGAGGCCCATGGGGATCTCCTTGCCCGCGAAGTTGCGGATCTCGTCGGCGGCGTCGCGCAGCCCGTCGATCGCGCGGACCACCTCGATGGCGGCGTCGGTGAAGGGCTTGCCGCCCTCCTGCGCGATGAGCTTCGCAAAATGAGCCTGGCGGCCTTCCAGCAAGGTTGCGGCCCGCCGCAGCACGGCGCTGCGCTGGTGCGGCTTGAGCCAGCCGTCGCGATCTCGCAGCGTCCGCGCCGCGGTCGCGAGCTTCGTTTCGAGCGTCTGGGCATCGTCGGCCGGAACCTCCGCGATCAGCGCCCGGTCGAAGGCCTGCATGACCTGAAGCATATTCGGCAAGATCAGACCTCCCCGGTGACGGGGAGGCGGTGGCGCAGTTCCTCGACGAGGACCCGATGGTTCTCCGAATAGTCGATGGGCACGACCACGAGATGCACGCCGCCCCCGGCAAAGGCCTTCTCCAGCGTGGGCCGGAAATCCTCGATGGCTTCGACCCGCGTTCCCTTCGCGCCGTAGGATTCGGCGTATTTCACGAAGTCCGGATTGTTGAAGGTCATGCCGAAATCGGGAAACTGGTCCACGGCCTGCTTCCAGCGGATCATGCCGTAGGCCTTATCCTCGATGACCAGGACGACGAGGTTCAGCCCGAGGCGGACGGCGGTTTCCATCTCCTGGCTGTTCATCATGAAGCCGCCATCGCCGCAGACGGCCATGACGCGGCGCTCCGGATACAGCATCGCCGCCATCATCGCCGAGGGCAGGCCAGCACCCATAGTCGCGAGGGCATTGTCGAGCAGAAGCGTGTTCGCCACCCGCGTCCGGTAATTCCGCGCGAACCAGATTTTGTACATGCCGTTGTCGAGCGCGAGGATGCCGTCTGCCGGCATGACTTCGCGCACGTCGTGGACCAGGCGCTGCGGGGTGAAGCGGTCCTCCGTGGCGCGCGCGGCGATCCGCTCAAGGATGCCTTCACGCAAGGGCAGTAGCGCCTGGGCATTAGGGATCTTGCCTTCGATGCGATCGGCCAACAGCCGCAGCGACGGCCCGATATCGCCGACGACCTCCGCCTGCGGGAAATAGACCTGCTCGATATTGGCCGGCATGTATCCGATGTGGATGACCTTCGGACCCTCGGCCCCCATGATGAAGGGCGGCTTCTCCACGGTGTCGTGGCCGATGGCGATGATGAGATCGGCCCGCTCGATGGCCTCGTGCACATAGTCGCGTTCGGAGAGCGCGGCCGTGCCCATGTAGAGCTCGGTTCCACCCGGAACGGTGCCCTTGCCCATCTGCGTCGTGAAGTATGGAATCCTGGTCCGCAACACGAATTGCGCGAGATCCGAAGTCGAACGCGGCCGCGACGCGGCAGCTCCCAGCATCAGCAGTGGGCGCTTGGCCTCCAGGATCATCTGGGCCGCGCGGTCGAGGGCTTCACCGCTGGCGAGCGGCAATTCCAGCGGGTGCGGCGGGATCAGGGCAACGTCCTCGCACTCTTCCGCGGCGATGTCCTCGGGAAGCTCCAGATGGACGGGGCCGGGGCGCTCCTCCTGCGCGATGCGGAAGGCTTCACGCACGAGCGTGGGGATCATCAGCGGGGAGACGATCTGGCGGGAGAGCTTGGTCAGCGGCTTCATCGCGGCGACGATGTCGACGATCTGGAACCGCGCCTGGCGTGACGACAGGATGCCCTTCTGTCCCGTGATCATGATCATCGGCATGGCCCCGAGCAGCGCATAGCCGGCGCCCGTCGAAAGGTTCAGCGCGCCCGGGCCGAGCGTGGTGATGCAGACCCCCGGCTTGCCGGTGAGTCTGCCGTAAGTGGCTGCCATAAAGGCCGCGGCCTGTTCATGGCGGGTCAGGACAAGCTGGATGGACGACTTGCGGATGGACTCGACGACGTCGAGGTTTTCTTCCCCGGGAATGCCAAAAATCCGGTCCACGCCCTCATTTTCCAGGGCGGCAACGAGCAGGTCAGAGCCTTTGGCCAATACATATTCTCCAGATGGACAGGAAGGCTGGTCGAGGCACGACCTTACGACTGACAAATGGTCGGCGGCACCCCAGGCGCAATGTCGAAGGACCCAGCATCGTCCAATTGCCACCCAACCTGGACATCCCGCAATTTACAGTTCCGTCCTGCCGTGACTACGCTCCATCGGGCATCGCGACACCGGCCCGTCCCTCAGAAGGAGCTCCGCCCGTTGCGCCACGTTCTGCTTGCCCCGCTCGTCGCGGCTGCCGCCGCGCTGCTCCTCTCCGCCATCCCCGCCTTCGCCGGCACCACGCTCGATGGCGTCCGCCGCAACGGCTACGTGCGCTGCGGCGTCTCCGGCGGTGTGGCGCATATGTCGATGCCGGACAGCGCCGGCCGCTGGCAGGGCTTCGACACCGAGATGTGCCGTGCCGTCGCCGCCGCCGTCTTCGGTGACGCCGAGAAGGTCCGCTTCGTGCCCACCACCGCGCAGAGCCGCTTCACCGCGCTGCAGTCCGGCGAGGTGGACATGCTGACGCGCACCACGGCGCTCTCCATCTCGCGCGACAGCACGATGGGCCTCACGCAGACCGTGGCCCATTTCTTCACCGGCCAGGGCATCCTGGTGCATCGGCGGACCGGCGCGACGAAGGCCAGCGACCTCAACGGCGCCACCATCTGCGGCACGACGGGTAGCATCATCGAGCGCAACCTCGAGGACTACGCGCGGGCCAACAACATCCGCTTCCGCACCATTTCCTTCGACACGCAGCCCGCGGTGTTGGAGGCCTTCCTCGCCGATCGCTGCGACGCCATCAGCAACGACATGATCAACCTCTCGGCCAACAGACTGGCCGCGCCCGACCCAGCCTCCCTCGTCCTGCTGCCGGATCTGATCCAGAAGGAGATGCACGGCATCCTCGTGCGCAACGGCGACCCCGAATGGGCGACGCTGACGCGCTGGACGGTCTTCGCGCTGATCCAGGCTGAGGAGTTCGGCATCACCCGCGCGAACGTCGACGAGATCCGCCGCACCTCGACCGATCCATCTGTCCGCCGGTTCCTGGGCTTGATCGAGAATGTGGGTATCGGCTTCGGCGCCTCCGCCAATTTTGCCTATGACGTCGTTCGCTCCATCGGCAATTACGGCGAGCTTTACGAGCGCACCGCCGGCTCAGGCGGTCTGGGCATGGAGCGCGGGCCGAACCGGACCTGGACACAGGGCGGGCTGCTCATATCCTGGCTCTGGCAATAATATTCCAAGGAATGCAAGAAATGCCGCTCGACGCCCCCGCCGCCCCGCGCAACACGGATCTGGAGACCGCCCTCGCCGAAGCGCGCGAGAGCTATGTCGCCGCCCGCCCGAAGAGCGCCGCCGCCTATGAGCGCGCGCGCCAGGTCATGCCGGGCGGCAACACGCGCTCGACGCTGTACTACTCGCCCTTCCCGACTGCGATGGAAAGCGGCGAGAGCTGCTACCTCAAGGACATCGACGGCCACGACTATCTCGACCTCTGCGGCGAATACACCGCTGGATTGTTCGGCCATTCCGAGGCGCGGATCATCAAGGCGATCGAGGCCGCGATCGGCCGCGGCCTGAACCTCGCCGCCGTCGGCGAGCGCGAATCCACCTTCGCCGCGATACTTTGCGCGCGCTTCCCGTCGGTAGAGCTCATCCGCTTCACCAATAGCGGCACCGAGGCCAATCTACTGGCGCTCTCCGCCGCACGCGCCTTCACGGGCCGGACGCGGCTGCTGGCGATGAATGGCGGCTACCATGGCGGCATGCTGACCTTCGTCGGCGGCGGCAGCGCGGTGAACGCGCCGTTCCCGGTGACGCTGGCGTCCTACAACGACATCGAGGGCACGTTGGCCCTGATCCGCGAGTTCAAGGACGAGCTGGCCAGCATCCTGGTGGAGCCCATGATGGGCAGCGGCGGCTGCATTCCCGCTTCGGTCGAATTCCTGACCATGCTGCGCGAGGCCGCGACGGAATACGGCATCGTCCTGACCTTCGACGAGGTGATGACCAGCCGGCACACCTCCGGCGGGCTGCAGAAGATGCACGGCATCACGCCCGATCTCACGTCGCTCGGGAAATACATCGCCGGCGGCATGTCCTTCGGCGCGTTCGGTGGGCGGGCGGACATCATGTCCATGTACGACCCCGCGAACCCCAAGGCGCTGCCGCATGGCGGCACCTTCAACAACAACGTGCTCTCGATGTCGGCCGGGCTGGTCGCCATGGGCGAGATCTTCGACGACGGCACTGCCGAGGCCCTGCGTGCGCGGGGCGATTCACTGCGCGCCTCGCTGAACGCCGTCTGTGCAAAGCACCGGGTGCCGGTGCAGTTCACCGGCATCGGCAGCATGATCCAGCCGCATTTCCGCACCGGCCCCATCCTGCGGCCCTATACCTCCAGCCCGGCCGAGGATGCCCGGCGCGAGCTGTTCTTCCTCGACCTGATGGCCGCGGGCATCTACATCGCGCGGCGCGGCATGGTGGCGATGAGCCTGCCCGTCGGCGATGCGGAATGTGAGCGCTACGTGGCGGTGGTGGATGCCTTCTGCGCCTCGCGGAAGCCATTGCTCGGCGACGCCTGATCTCCGCCTTCGCCGGGAAACTCAATAGGACGGGAGAATTCCGGTCGCCTGGTAAGTGTTCCAGCAGGAGGCGGCGACTTCGTCACCGAACTGCTGCACCGACGAGCCTTGCATGATCGCGCCGGGCAGCGCCGTGGCAGGCGAGGGCGCGGCACCAGCCATCTGGCCGCGCGCGGTGCAGATCTGGCGCGCCTGTTCGTCCGGCGGATGGGGCGGCTGGACCAGGATCAACTGCTCTCCGGGTGGGCCGGCGGTACAGCCTGCCAGGGTGATCAGGGCCGCTGCCGCCATCGACGCAATACGCAATCCCGCTTCTCCCGCCTGGAGGGGCGACTGTCCACCGGAACGCGTTCGGGGTCCATTGGTGTTGGCTTTGCCGGATGCGAGCGGGCGAGAGGAGATCGGGTTTTGAAACTTGCGGAAGCGGTCACGGCACAGACAGCGCTGGTTCAGCGGCTGCTGGATGGCGTCGCCGCCATCGGTGACGATCCCCCCGGCATCACCCGCGATGCCTATGGCCGCGGTGAGAACGAAGCCCAGGCGCTGATCGCCGAGGCCGGACGCGCCCTGGGGCTCGAAACCTCCTCCGATGCCGGCGCCAACCTCACCCTGCGCTGGGCTGCAAGGGAAGCGAAGGCGGCGCCGGTGCTGATCGCCTCGCATCTCGACAGCATCGTCCAGGGCGGCAATTTCGACGGTGCGGCGGGCGTCATCGCTGGCATCGGCGCCATCGCCGCGTTGCAGGCCGCAGGCATCGAGCCCCGGCGCGATATCGAGGTCATGGCGCTCCGGTGCGAGGAATCCGTCTGGTTCGGCCTCGGCCTGATCGGCAGCCGCTGCCTCCTGGCGCGGCTGCCCCCCGGTGCCCTCGACCTGCCGCATGCGCGGTCCGGCCGCACCCTCGCCCAGAGCATCGCGGCCTGCGGCGGCGATCCCGCGCGGCTGCGCCAGGGGACGCCCCTACGCGACCCGCGCGACATCGGCGCCTACCTGGAGGTCCATATCGAGCAGGCGCCGCAGCTGGTCGAGGCCGGGGCGCCGGTGGCGATCTGCCTCGCCAATCCCGGCAACGTGCGGCACCCGTTCATCGGCATCACCGGCGAGGACGCGCATACCGGACTGCCGCACCGCTTTCGCCGCGATGCGGCGCTGGCGGGCGCCGATCTCTCGCTGGCGCTGGAGCGCATGTGGCTCGCGGAGGAGGCTGCCGGCCGGCCCATGGCCGTCACCATCGGCCGCTTCCACACGCTGCCGGAGCGGCACAGCCTGACCGCCATCGCCGGAGACTTCGAGCTCAGCCTCGACCTGCGCGCCTTCAGCGCGGACCACCTGAAGGCCTTGGAGGTCGAACTGGGCGCCATCGCGGCGGAGATCTCCGCGCGGCGCGGCGTAACCATCCTCCTGGGCGAGCGTAGTGCTGCCGCGCCGGGGCTGATGGATCCAGGGCTGATCGCCGGGTTGGCCGCCGCGGCCGTGCGCTGCGGCCTGGATGCTCCCAAGCTGAACAGCCCCGGCAGCCACGACGCCAACAACTTCGCGGCGGCTGGCGTAAAGACCGGCATGCTGCTGGTCAGGAACCGCAACGGCAGCCACAACCCGCATGAGGCGATGGAGACCGCCGATCTCATGGCGGCCATCAGCGTGCTCGCGGAGTGGATTGCGAACGGGGACGCATAAAGATCGGCGGCCGGATGGCGCTCTCCGCACGGGGGCTTCAAAGTCGCCGCGATTTAGAAAATGGGCCAGCCGCATGAGACGCGCCTTCGCATCACTCCTTCTGTCGTTTGCGCTCGCGCATCCCGCGGCGGCGCAGCTCGATCCGGCCCGCACCGTGCGGGTGGTCGTGGGCTATGCGCCCGGCGGTGCCTTCGACGTCATGGGCCGCTTGGTCACGGATGGCCTGCGCGAGCGCCTCGGCGTCACCGCAATCATCGACAACCGCCCCGGTGCCGGTGGCACCATCGGTTCCGACTACGTAGCCAAGGCGCCGGCCGACGGCACGGTGCTGCTCATCGGCGGAGCCGGCACCCATGGCGTGACGCCTGTCGTCCGCCGCAACCTGCCCTTCAATGCCGGCCGGGATTTCACGGCGGTCGCCAGGTTGGCGGAATTCGCCAATGTCATGGTCGTCGGTGCCGGATCGCCCGCGCGTAGCGTGCAGGAGTTCATCTCGCTGGCTCGCGGGCGCGCCGGCGGCGTGAACTTCGGCTCCCAAGGCGCCGGCACCTCGATCCATTTGACGGGCGAGTTGTTCCGCCTGCGGACCGGCCTAGAGATGACGCATGTGCCCTATCGCGGCAGCGCGCCGGCCGTGCTGGACCTGCAGACCGACCGCATCCAGGTGATGTTCGACAACCTGCCCAACGTCTTCGGCCTGATCCAGGGCGGATCGCTGCGGGCGCTGGCCGTCACCTCCACCCAGCGGGTCGCCTCCCTGCCGGATGTGCCGACCATGGCCGAGGCAGGTGTCCCGGACTTCGTGGTGTCGAGCTGGGTGGGCGTCTTCGGCCCCGCCGGCCTCTCGCCCGCGACGTTGCGGCAGCTCTCGGACGCCATTGTCGAAACGGTGCGCTCCCCGGCCGGCCAGGCCCGCCTGCGGACGGTGAGCGCCGAGCCTTCACCCGCGCCCGCCGCCGAGTTCGACACGGCGTGGCGCGGGGATATGCGGCGCTGGGCCGAGGTCGTGCAGGCTGCACAAATCGTGGTCGAGGACTGAGAGAGCGGGCCCTGCCGGCGCAGAACTGACCCTAAACCGACACACTCAAAACGTGATCCCGCATGGTAAGAGTTCTCCATGAAAAAAGGATTCCGTCCGGGTAGCTCCCGGGCATGCGCCTGACGAGATTGATCCGGCCCAAAAGGCCGATGCCCTCAGGGGCCCATCAATCATCACGAACTTCGTCAGGATATCATGTTTTCCCCCCGGGGCGGCTCGCCCCTTATTTACCGACGGATCAGCCGGGCTGATCTTTCGGCCATCGAATTGCTGGATCTCGATCCGGAGCAGGTCGCCAAGTTCCTTGGCCCTCTCGCGGATATCCTCGACGTCGTCCGCAAGGGGCCTGTCCACACCCTCATCGGCGTCCAGGCGTCGGGTGAGCTGATCGGCTTCTACGTCGTCCATCCGGATCATCGGGACGCCTCCTGTTGGTGGCTGGGCTGGCTCGCGATCGCACGCCCGCATCAGGGCTTCGGATATGGCCGCGCCATCCTCTCCGCCGCGATGGAGCGGTTGCGCCATATCCCCGGCTGCCGTCGCATCCGGCTGCTGGTGGCTTACGACAACCACGCCGCCCGCCGCATGTATGACCGCGAGACCTTCCGGCCCGTGGACGTCATGGCCGGCACGGGCGAGCTCGTGCTCGAATGCGACCTGGAGGACGGGCAGCCCTACGAGGTCGTGACGCCGGGCACCCTGGGCTGTGGCTTTGCAAATCGCGATCCCAGCCACCTCCGCCTGAGGCCCCGGACCGGGCCGCATGCCGCCCGGGTGATCGGTGTGGAGCGTGGCCCTCCCGCCTGAGTGCCGTTGTGCCATGATCGGCGCGATGACATCCCTTTCCGTGCGACTCGAACGCCTGCTTTCAAACCTGCCGCGCAGCTATGGCGGCCCTGGCGGCGCCGTCGCCGTCCTGCGCGACGGCGAGGTGCTCGCGCGCCACGCCTGGGGCTGGGCCAATGCCGAGCGTCGCATCGCCTTCACGCCGCAGACGCTGTTCCGCCTGTGCTCCATCACCAAGCAGTTCACCTGCGCGGCGTTGCTGGACGCTTTTCCCGATCCGTCGGTGCTGGACGGCGACGTGCGCGCGCGATTGCCGCTGCTGGAGCAGGCGGCTCCAGGTGCCGCGCATCTCTGCCACAACCAGTCAGGTCTGCGGGATTACTGGGCGGTGGCCATGCTGCACGGCTCGCCCGTCGAATCGCCCTTCGGCGACATCGAGGCGGCCCGCGTCATATCCGGCACCCGAACGCTGCATTTCGCGCCCGGCACGCGCTTCTCCTACGTGAACCAGAACTTCCGCATCCTGTCGGACATCCTGCAGGAGCGGACCGGCCGCAGCTTCGCGGAACTCTTGCGCAGCCGCATCTTCGAGCCCGCCGGGATGTCCAGCGCTCAGCTCACCGCCGACACCCGTGCCATGCCCGATGGCACCGAGGGCTATGAGGGCACGCAGGCCGTCGGCTTCCGCGCGGCCGAGAACCGAATCCTCTGGACTGGGGACGCCGGGATCGGCGCTTCGCTGGACGACATGATTGCCTGGGAGCGCCACATCGACGCGACGCGCGACGATCCGGATGCGCTCTACAGCCGGCTGTCCGCCCCGGTGACCTTCGCGGATGGCGCTCCCGCGCCCTATGGCTTCGGCCTTGCCCGCGGGACGGAATTCGGCCGCGCCGTTACCGGACATGGCGGTGCGCTGCGCGGATGGCGCAGCCATCGCATCCATATGCCGTCCGAGCGCATCTCCGTCGTCGTGCTGTTCAACCATTTCGGCGACGCGCATGCGGCGGTGCTCGACCTGCTGGCCGCCACTCTGGGCGAGGGCCGGCCGGCGCCGGCGCCCGAGGCACCCGCACCCGGCTGGCTCGGCGCCTACATCGAGCCGGAGACGGGGCTCGCCACCCGGATCGATGCGCTGCCGAATGGGCAGGTCCGGTTGCGCTTCGGCCATGGGGCGGAGCGGCTGGACCTCGCCGCCGACGGCACCGCCGGCAATGGCCGCACCCGGCTGCGCGCGGAGGAGGGCGGGTTGTGGATGGATCGGCCGCAGGAGAACCAAAGCTCCCGCCTCACTCAGATTGGCGACGCCACCACCACCGGCCTTGCCGGCCGCTACCGCTGCGCGGAGCTGGAGGCCGAGCTGACCGTCACCGATGCCGGCGGCGTGCTTTACGGCGGCTTCTCCGGCTTCCTGGGCCAGGGCCGCATGGAACTCCTCGATCCCGTTGGGACGGATGTTTGGATGCTGCCCTGCCCGAGGGCGCTGGACCACACGCCGCCCGGCGACTGGACGCTGGCCTTCCAGCGCGACGAATCCGGCCGGGTCTGCGGCGTTGAGGTCGGCTGCTGGCTGGCGCGCCGGCTGCCCTACATCCGGATCGGGTAAATCAGAAAGACATCGCCGTACCCTCCCATTATGTGCAGCATGGCGCCGACTGAGGGCAGAGCATGACGAACGAGATCATCACCACCCAATGCTGCGTGGTCGGCGGCGGACCGGCCGGGATGATGCTGGGCGTGCTGCTCGCCAGGGCCGGGATCGACACCGTCGTGCTGGAGAAGCACGCGGATTTCCTGCGCGATTTCCGCGGCGACACGGTGCATCCCTCCACGCTGCAGGTCGTGCACGAACTTGGCTGGCTTGAGCGGTTTCTCAAGTTGCCGCATCAGCAGATCAAGAACCTCGGCCTGCGGATCGCCGGCACCTATGTGCCCCTGGCCGACTTCTCGCACCTTCCCGTGCAGTGCCGCTTCATCGCCTTCATGCCGCAGTGGGATTTCCTGGATTTTCTGGCCGAGCGCGGTGCCGAAATCCCGGCCTTCCGGTTGCGGCGTCGATCCGAAGCCACGGGCCTCGTGACCGAGGACGGCCGCGTGGTAGGCGTCACTGTCCAGGAACCTGAAGGGACGCTCACGGTACGGGCGGACCTGGTCGTCGCGGCCGATGGACGGCGATCGGTCCTGCGCGCGGCGGCCGGGCTCGTGGTGAAGGATCTTGGCGCGCCGATGGACGTGCTCTGGTTGAAGCTCCCCCGCGAGGCTGAGGATCCCGACGCGGTGCTGGGCAATATCATCGCCGGCCATGTGCTCGTGCTGATCAACCGTGGGGAGTATTGGCAGTGCGCCTATGTCATCCCTAAGGGCGGGTATGACCAGATCCGTGCGGCCGGGCTGGATGCCTTTCGGCAGAACCTCGTGCGGGCCGCGCCTATCCTGGCCGGCCGGGTGGAAGCGCTGGAGAGCTGGGATTCGGTCAGCATGCTCACCGTCACCGTCGACCGGCTGGAGGAATGGTGCCGTCCCGGCTTTCTCTGCATCGGCGATGCCGCGCATGCGATGTCGCCGATCGGCGGCGTCGGCATCAACCTTGCCATCCAGGACGCGGTCGCAGCGGCGCGCATCCTCGCCCCGGCGTTACGGAATGGCGCGCCGGGGATCGAAGTGCTGCAGCAGGTGCAGCGCCGGCGCATCTGGCCGACCCGTGCCACGCAGCGCCTGCAGCTCCTGGCGCAGAACCGGCTCGTCGGCCCGGTGCTGGCGGGCAAGGGTGGAAGCGAGCTGCCGATGCTGCTGCGTCTGCTCCGCCGGTTCCCCTTCCTGCGCCGCTACCCCGCGCGGCTGGTCGGCATGGGGTTCCGGCCGGAGCACGTCCGGGACTGACGCCGCAACGACTCCGCTGATCCCCCGTTGCACCCAGCATGAAGCAAGGCACCGTTCGCATCGGCATCTCCGGCTGGACCTACGCGCCCTGGCGCGGGGTCTTTTATCCGAAGAAGCTCCCGCACAAGCGTGAGCTCGCCTACGCGGCCAAGCATTTCGGCTCGATTGAGGTCAACGGCACATTCTACGGCCTCCAGCGGCCCGAGAACTTCGGCCGGTGGCGGGACGAGACGCCCGATGGCTTCGTCTTCGCCATCAAGGGCTCGCGCTACATCACGCATATGCTCAAGCTTCGGGATGTTGAGACGCCGCTGGCCAACTTCCTGGCCTCGGGCCTGCTGCGGCTGGGGCCGAAGCTGGGGCCGATCCTCTGGCAATTCGCGCCGCAGATGAAGTTCGACCCCGAGCGGTTCCGGTCTTTCCTCGCGCTGCTGCCACGCGACACTAATGAGGCCCTGAAGCTGGCCCAGCGCCACGATGCGCGGCTGGCCGGTCGCGCCTGGCTCGAAAGCGACGTCCAGCAGCCGCTCCGCCACGCGGTGGAGATCCGGCATGACAGCTTCCGCGTACCTGAATTCATCAAGCTGCTGCGCGAATTCGATACGGCGCTGGTCTGCGCCGATACCGTCGAATGGCCGCTCCTGATGGATCTGACCGCCGACTTCGCCTACGTCCGGCTGCACGGTTCCGAGCAGCTCTATGTGAGCGGCTACGACGACGAGGCGCTGGACGGTTGGGCACGCCGCGTGCGGGCTTGGGCCCAGGGCGAGGAGCCCGAGGATGCCGGGCGCGTCCTCGGCCCGACGCGGCGAAAGCGCCGCGACGTCTTCGTCTTCTTCGACAATGACGCCAAGGTCCGCGCCCCTGCCGATGCCGCTGGGCTTGCCGAGCGGCTCGGCGTCAGGGCGCCGGGAAGCCCTATCTGACCTCGACCGTCGTCAGATCCTGGAACCAGGACTGGGCCGAGACGAACCCCTGCACGCGCCGGCTCATCGCCCGCGGATTGGTGTCGTGCACGATGAACAGCCAGGGCGCGCCATCCACGAGGCGCTCATGCGCCCGGCGGGTGGGGGCCTCGGCCGCCTCGGGCGTGCGCGCCTGCTCCACCTCCGCCATGGCCGCGTCGAAAGCTTCGTCGCGCCAATGGCCGGCATTGCTGCCGCGCGGCGAAGAGTTCGCCGAGAGGAACCAGCGCGCCATCTGCGACGTGTCGGACGAGACCAGGCTCACATTGGCGGCGTCCACGCCGAGCCAGCCAGCCGCTGTCGGCTCAGCCCGCAGCACGCCCAGCAACACGGTCCATTCCACTACCTCGAAGGTGACCTGGATGCCGCAATTCTCACGCAGCGACTGTTGGAGCGCCTCGTTCATCGGCAGCGGCTGCATCTGGCCGGAGCCGGAATTGGAGATGCCGACCTTGATGCGCAACGGCCGTTGCGCGGTATAGCCGGCCTCTGCCAGCAACTCGCGGCCGCGCGCGGGATCCAGCCGGTAACGGTTGGTGGGCGAGCCGAAGAGCGGGTTGCGCGCATTGTAGAACCCCACTGAAGGCTCGGCGATGCCGGAGAGCATGGTCGTCAGCCCATCGCGGTCCACGCAGTAGTTCATCGCCTGGCGCACCCGTACATCCGCCACAGGGCTGCGCGGGTTGCCGGCAGCGAAGACCCACGGCCAGACATGCGGATAGGAGTTCGTGACGACCTGGAAGCCGGCCGAGCGCAGCGGCGCGAGCGCGTCGGGCGGCGGCGCCTCGATCCAGTCCACCTGACCGCTGCGTAGCGCCGCGACCCGGGTATTGGCGTCGGGCACGGGCAGCAGGATGACGCGGTTCAGCTTGGCGCGGCGGGCGGTGTCCCAATAGCCGTCGTTGCGCAGCAGCTCGACGGATTGCCGCGGCACGAAGCGTCCGATCTTGAAGGGACCGGTCCCGGCCGGTGCAGCAGCGACCCGCGACCAGTCGCGCCCCGCCCGCTCCCAGGCCTGAGGCGAGGAGAAGAGGATGTAGGGCATCAGGTAGGGCAGGTAGCTGAGCGCGCGGTCGGTCCGGACTTCGACGGTCATGTCGTCGATCTTGCGGTAGCCGGCGAAGCCTGCCGTGCGCGGCCGCGTGAAGGCGGAGCCGGCCGGGTCATAATTCGGCGCGTCCTGCCGGAAGAAGCGGTCGAAGCCCCAGACGGCGGCATCGGCATTCCAGGGAGCGCCGTCATGGAAGGTGACGCCGGCGCGCAGCTTGAAGCGCCACAGCGTGGGGTCGGTCGCATCCTGCTCCCAGGATTCCGCCAGGCCGGGCCTGGTCCCGGCGAGCGCGTCGGCGCGCGACAGGTCCCAGAGCACAAGAGATTCAAAGATCGGGTAGCCCAGCCAGCGCAGGCCCTCATAGCCGTTGTTGGGTGCGCCGTTCGTGGTCGGGACGTCCGTGGCGGTCATGGCGATCCGCAGCGTGCCGGCTTCCTGCGCCTGGGCAGGGGCCACGATGCAGGCGGTCAGCAGCATCGCCGCCGCCAGCTGGTTCAACTTGCTCATCCTGTTCTTCTCTCCCTTTAGGCGTGGATGGACCCGTGCCGCGCGAATGGGAGGTGAAGCTGCGCCACGATCCCGTTCCAGCTTTTCCAGCCGGCTCGATGCCTGCGGGCATTATCCGCACGCGGTCTGCCACCTGTCGACTCCTTCGCGACGCTGGCTTGCCGTCGACGCGTGAGCGGTTGCAGCATAGGCATCGCCTTTCCCCATCCGGAACACGCCCATGGACATGACCAGCCCCATTGCCCTGCCGAAATCCGAGGCGCTGGCCCTGCGCTATGGCCCCGTGGCCATGCCGGATGCCGGCCCGTGGAACGACCACATCGCGCTGCTGCTGTCGCACCGCTCGGTGCGCGGCTACCGGCCCGACGCCCTGCCGCCCGGCACGCTGGAGACGCTGGTCGCCGCAGCGCAGTCGGCCGCCACCAGCTCCAACATGCAGACCTGGTCAGTCATTTCGGTGAGCGATCCCGCCACCAAGGCGGAATTCGCCAAGATCTCGAACACCCAGAAGCACATCGAGCAATGCCCGCTATTCCTGGTCTGGCTCGCCGATCTCTCCCGCAACGACCGGCTGGGCACGGCCGAGGGTGTGCAGCAGATGGAGGTGATGCCCTACCTCGAGACCTTCCTGGTGGCGGCGGTCGATGCCGCGATGGCCGCGCAGAATGCCGTTGTCGCGGCGGAATCGCTAGGCCTCGCCACCGTCTATATCGGCGCGATGCGCAACGATCCGCAGCGCGTCGCGGAGCTGCTGGGCCTGCCTCCGGGCGTCATGGGCGTCTTCGGCCTGTGCGTCGGCTATGCGGCGCCCGAGGTGCTGAGCGAGGTGAAGCCCCGCCTCTCGCAGCCCGCGGTGCTGTTCCACGGCACCTACGGCAATCCCGAGGAGCCGGCGCTGCGTGCCGCCTACGACGCGCAGATGGCGGACTTCTCCCAGCGAAACGGCATGGGCCCGGACAGCTGGACCAAGCGCGTGCTGTCCCGCATGGGCAGGCTGGCCGGCATGAGCGGGCGGGAGAAGCTCTCGGGCATCCTGCATGCCATGGGCTTCCCGCTGCGTTGAACCGGCGCATGGAAAAATGTCCCTGAGTCTCCGTTGGTTAGCTTGGACCGGCGGTATTTCCGCCGGTCATCGGCTTCCCCTCCACCGGCCGGACCCCTTATTGTCACCGCATGGTTCCCCGGTCCGAAATCTGTCGGCCAAGAAACCCAAGATCATTCCCGGTGTTGGAATCCCACCGGATGATGTGCCCCGGAGGCACCTTGGGAGAGGAGAAGTGCTTGCCCTCTGGTGCCTATCGCGGCTGGCTCCTGCCGGTCCTTCTCCAGCTTTTGCTGCTCGCCCCCCTCGCGACCAAAGCCCAGGAGGAGCCGCCGACGCTTTCCTACCGCACCACCGTCGCCCCTACCGGCAACAGCGCGCTCGATGGTTTGCTGCGCGGCACTTCGGGCCTGATCGCCCTGCAGACGCGTGCGCCCACCGATGCGGAGGGCGTGCTTTCGCGCATCGGTGCAGAAGCGGAAAAGCTGCGACCGGCGCTGGAGAGCGAGGGCTACTGGGCCGCACGGATCGAGGTGGTCGCACCCGGCATTGCCCTGGAGCCTGCCGCCATGGCCGCCGCGCCGGCGCCGCTGGCGCTGGAGATCCGCACCACGCTCGGGCCGCGCTACGTCTTCCGCAACATCCAAACCAACGGCGCCACGCCAATTCCGCTAACCCCCGGCGAGCCGGCCCGCGCCGACGCCGTGCTGGCGGCGCAGGCAGCAGCGTTGAACGCCATGCGGCTGGATGCCCGGCCGCTCGCGCATATCGAACGCGCGGTGACGGTCGACCATGCCGCGCATGCCATGGATGTCGTCTTCACCGCCACGCCCGGTCCCCAGGCGGAATTCGCCGACCCCACGGTGACAGGCACACAGCGCGTCAATCCCGAGGTAGTCCGCCGGGTCGCCGCGCTTCGTCTGGCGGAGCGCAGCTTCAGCCCTACGCGGATCAATGCCGCCCGGGCGGATGTCTCCGCGCTCGGCGCCTTTTCCTCGGTGCGGGTCGACCCGGGCTCGGCGCTGGATGCCGATGGTCGGCTGCCGGTCAACGTCACCGTGCGGGAGCGGCCGTTCCGCGCGATCACCGCCTCGGCCGGGTACGAGACGAATTACGGCATTTCGCTGCGGGCCGCCTGGGAGCATCGTAACGTGCTGGGCGGCGCCGAAAACCTGCGCGTGGAGCTGGAGGGTAGCCGCATCGGCAATGCGTTGGACCGCACCAATGCCCGCGCCGCCGTCATCTGGCGGCAGCCTTTGCCGCTGGGATACGAGGGCTCGCTGGTGGGCAGCCTGGCCTTCGTGCGGGAGCGGCTGGAGAGCTACGACCGCGACGCCGGGATCTTCAGCCTGCTCTACGAGCGGCGCCTCTCCGAGCGCTGGACCCTCTCGACCGGGCC
>JAQGHY010000206.1 GCA_028291455.1 Rubritepida sp.
ATGTCGTGCGTCTCACCGGTGACAACGCGACGCTGCGCGGCAACCAAGCCACGCTGCAGGCAGGCATCGATGCGCAGAATTTGGCGGTCGACCAGCTGCGCCAAGGGGCCGCCCGGCGCCAGGAGGCCGGCGCGCTGGCGCTACAGGCCGCCCAGGTCACCACTCGCCAGCTGACCGAACAGAACCGCGTGCTGCACCAGATCATCCAAACCACCAAACCGGAGACATGCGATGCGACGTTTGATGCTGCTCGTGACGCTATGCGCCAGTAGCCTGGCCGGCTGCGGGGTGGCGCCGTCCGCGCCCGAACCTGTGGTGCGTACGGTCGAAATCCGCGTGCCGATACCGGTGCCGTGTATTGATGCCGTTCCGGCGCGGCCGGCGGTCAACACGCTGGCCGAGATCCTGGCGTTGGGGAACGCAGCCGCCGCTATGGCGCTGATGGAGCAGCACAACCTGCTGCTTGGCTATGCCGGAGAGATGGACGGGGCGGTGGCGGGGTGCCGGTGATCCGTATCGTGCAAGCGCAAACTGTTTCGGGGATGATGAGGGACTTCCTACTTGGCGCCGTCAATGCAACTGGATTACGTTGGATACCTCATCGAGCCGATTTGCACGTTCGACGACGCAATGCGCTATTGGAACGCAGCGGTACTTGTGACGCGGCAAGGTGGTGCTGCGTCAGTACGGTTCCAGGCGGCGCGCGGACATGCCACCGAGGCCAATGCATGGAATGCCGCGCTCATGCATGCGCAGAATCTTATCTTGGGCCATGTAAACGGTGGATCGCACTCGTTGGCACAGCTCGACGTCGCCGGCTCGTCGGGATTCTCAGCATAGGCTGATCACCGTTCCTCGCTATCAGGCTTTTCGGCCCTGAATAATCGCGGTTTGCAAGAGGGCGATTGTGACGTGTCATAGCCTCCTTCCATACCGAGCGGTAGTGGGCGAGCATGCGTCATGCAACCTGTCGATCCGGGCCACATGGCTTACCTCGGATATGAGATCGAGGCGCACGCAACGTTCGAGATATCCCCGTGGGGATGGAGCGCCGTTTTGGTTGTTCGTAGGGCAGGCGCTCCCCGCTGCGCCGTCATACCTACCGCCGTGCGATGCGCCGATGAGGCTGCGGCTAAGGGGGCGGCGCTGGCGTACGGGCGGCTTTTGATCCGTGAGCGGCTGGCCACTGGAGAAGGGCCGCTTACTGGTCTCGATGGATGAAGGCATTGTGGGGCGAGGCAGGTACGGACTTCGACCGTGCTGCCTCGATTCATCGCCCGTAACAGGGCGGCTCCGTCGGCCATGGATCGTCGGGAAATAGCGGGTCCGGCTCCCTCGCTGCTGTGCGCGGCCTGGCAGGCGGCTTCAGCAACGCCGGCTCGGCCGACAGCAACACGCGCAGCTGATGCGCCGCGGCGAGCTGACCGCCTCCCTGGCTCTTCAACTCCTTGTCGATCGATTGGCGCAAGACCTCCGCGCCTCGGACGACGCCTTGCAGACGGGCGAGTTCCTGCAGCAGAGTCTGCACGATCGGCTCCTGGCAGGTTCGCCAGATCGTGATCAGGTACTCGCGCTGGAGCGGTTCGGAACGATTCGAGGGGTGACGCATGATTGGCCGTCACTCGGGGCGCTGCAGCGTTGAGTCGCGATTCAATTCCAATGTGCCGCGGGAGATAAGGTCGCGCAGCGCCGCCCGCGCATGGCCCACCTCGATCTGGTAGAAGGCCACTTCGGCCAGCAGATCCTCGGCCAGAACTCGCCCGCTTGGGTGTCGGTCGAACAAGTACAGAATCCCTTCGGCATCAATGCTTGGCACGTCGTTCTCCTGCGTCTAAAACCGCAGAGTACTGTATGTACGTACAGTATCGGCAGGCTTGACACCGACGAACGGTAGGGCGATTTACTCGACCTTGACCGGCTCGATATAGGTGGGGCTGTCGTTCCCGTCTCTCGTCGAACCGACCGCTTTGGGGGCGTCGTGCCAGCGGAACGCGCCAGGGTCCAGCGTGCGATCTGCGATCTGCAGGGCCTGCTCCAGCTCGGCGGCCTCTAGCCACGCGCGGGCGTCTTCCGGCGTCAGCGCGATAGGACGTCGGTTGTGAACGTCGAGCAGGCCCCCTTCGGCTTCGCTGGTGACAATTGCGAATCCATCGGGGGCTGAGATAGCGGCGAGCAGCAGCGGCGCGCGATCGGCCGGGAAGACGAAATGAGGTTCCCGATTCTTTTTCGGGCCCGTCCACTCGTACCAGCCATCCGCCGGAACGATGATCCGCCCGTCTCGCCACATGCGGCTCCAGAACCCGCTGTTTGCCTTATCGGTCCGCGCATTGGCGTAGGGTCTGGGTCCATGCCCCTGATGTCCCCAATGTTCGCGCCGCATGACCGGCCGCCCGTCGTCCAACGCGATGATTCGCACCTGTGACCCTGGTGGGACATTCCACCGGGCGTCGCGCGGTTCGAAGTCGCTGTCTGGCGCTGGCGGTAGCGGGTATTGCAAGGCGTCTAGGTAGATCCGGCCTTCGAGGTGCTGGCTGATTCGTCCGCACATGGTCTGCTCCTGGTGTCACCCTGGATCAGCAAGCGCCGCACCGCGCCTCACTCGCTCGGCCAGAGGTGCGGGTACGCCTCGATGATGTCCATGATCTCATTGGCCGCCGCCCGCGAGTCAGTCTCGGCTATCGAGCCGGGCGCGGCATCGGTGTAGATTGCCATCAGGTGGCGTGCCGCTTCCAGAGCAGAACGGAACGCGAGGTAAGCGTGGTCGTTTTCCATACCGCCAGATTGCCGCCGGCGCAGCCAGACAGGCAGGCGGGGAAGTGCGTAGGGATAGGACGGAAACGACCAATCGAACGAAATGCCGCCACGACAAAATGACAGCATTCGGCCAGCCTATGCTTGGAGACCCGCACAGAATAAGGGCAGGGTAGGGGTTC
>JAQGHY010000092.1 GCA_028291455.1 Rubritepida sp.
CGATAAGGAAGCCAGGCGCGCGGCCGCGCTCCGGCTGAATCTCCGCAAGCGCAAGGCCCAGACCAGGGCCCGCGCCGAAACCACGGGGCAGCCCGGCACCCCCACCGATGGACGCGCCCCCCTGGAAGAAGCTAGACCGACCGACCCCGTGGGAAACCAGCCCATGGGAGAGCGGAAAGACCCCTGATGCCCATCATGCCCGACCACTGGATTCGCCGCATGGCGAGCGAGCACGGCATGATCTCGCCCTTCGTCGAGGCGCAGAAGCGCGAGGGCGTCATCTCGTTCGGCCTCTCCTCCTACGGCTATGACGCGCGCGCAGCCGACGTGTTCAAGATCTTCACCAACGTCGACAACGCCATCGTCGACCCCAAGGCCTTTTCCGAGACCGGCTTCGTCACCCGCCAGGGTCCGATTTGCATCATCCCGCCCAATTCCTTCGTGCTGACCCACACGATCGAGGTCTTCAAGATCCCGCGCGACATCCTGGTGATCTGCCTCGGCAAGTCCACCTATGCCCGCTGCGGCCTGATCGTGAACGTGACGCCGCTGGAGCCCGAATGGGAGGGCCAGGTGACGATTGAGATCAGCAACACCACGCCGCTACCTGCAAAGGTCTATGCCAATGAGGGCATCTGCCAGTTCCTCTTCCTTCGGGGCGAGAGCCCGCCCGAAGTGAGTTATGCCGACCGTGCGGGCAAATACATGGGGCAGCGGGGCGTTGCCCTGCCGAAGCTGTAATGGACCGGATCAGAATTCGCGGCGGCGTCCCGCTCAAGGGCACCGTACCCATCTCCGGCGCAAAGAACGCCACCCTGCCGCTGATGGCCGCGGCACTGCTTTGCGACGGCCCGCTGGTGCTGACCAACGCGCCCGACCTCGCCGATATCGCCACCATGCGCGCGCTGCTCATCCAGCACGGGCTCGAGGTGGTGCATGACAAGGTGGCGCGGACGCTGACCATGTCCGGCGGCGCGACCAACCTCGAAGCACCCTACGACATCGTGCGCAAGATGCGGGCGTCGGTGCTGGTGCTCGGCCCGTTGCTCGCGCGCTACGGCAAGGCACGCGTGTCCCTCCCCGGGGGCTGCGCTATCGGCACGCGGCCGGTGGACCTTCATATCAAGGGCCTCGAACAGCTGGGCGCCGAGATGGAGATCACCGCAGGCTACATCGAGGCGCGGGCGCCCCAGGGCAAGCTGCGCGGCGCGCGCATCATCTTCCCGCAGGTCAGCGTCGGCGCGACCGAGAACCTGCTGATGGCCGCCTGCCTGGCCGAGGGCGAGACCGAGCTCGTCAACGCCGCCCAGGAGCCAGAGATCAGCGACCTCGCCATGTGCCTCATGCGAATGGGCGCGCGGATCGACGGCATCGGCACCGGCACGCTGCGCATCGAGGGCGGGGCGGAGCTGCTGGCCGCCACGCATCCCATTGTGCCCGACCGCATCGAGGCCGGAACCTATGCCTGCGCCGCCGCCATCACCGGCGGAACGCTGCATCTGGAAGGCGCGCGGCTGGAACACCTCGGCTCGGTGGCACGCGTGCTGCGCGACGCTGGCGTGGATGTGGCCGAGACGCATACTGGCCTCACCGTCAGCCGGATGAACGGCTTGCGCGGGGCGGATGTGATGACCGAACCCTTCCCCGGTTTCGCGACGGACATGCAGGCCCAGTTCATGGCGCTGATGTGCGTGGCCGAGGGTGCCTCGATGATCACCGAGACCATCTTCGAGAACCGGTTCATGCATGTGCCGGAGTTGATGCGCATGGGTGCGCGGATCAACTTCCACGGGACCTCCGCCATCGTGCGCGGCGTGCCGAGGCTCTCCGGCGCGCCGGTGATGGCGACGGACCTGCGCGCCTCGGTGAGCCTGATCCTGGCCGGCCTCGCCGCGCAGGGCGAGACGATCGTGAACCGCGTCTACCACCTCGATCGCGGCTACGAGCATGTCGAGGAAAAGCTGGCCGCTGTCGGGGCGGATATTTCGAGGCTCGCGTGATGGACCTGCCGCTTTCGTTGCAGCACAGCATGGCCGATACGGGCCTGGTGCTGGCCCTGCCCAAAGGCCGCATCCTCAAGGAGCTCGCGCCCGTCCTGGCCCGCGCCGGCATCGTTCCCGCGGCGGATTTCGCCGATGAGGAGGATAGCCGCCGGCTGCGCTTCGAGACGAACCACGCCAGCCTCGACGTGGTGCGCGTGCGCCCCTTCGACGTCGCGACCTTCGTGGCGCATGGCGCCGCGCATATCGGCGTCTGCGGCGCCGACGTGCTGATGGAATACGACACCGACCAGATCTACGCGCCGCTCGACCTCGGCATCGGCCGCTGCCGTGTCTCGGTCGCCGAGCAGGAGCTGACGGCCGGGCTGGACGATCCCTCGCGCTGGTCGCGCATTGCGGTGGCCACCAAGTACCCGAACATCGCCCGCCGCCATTTTGCCGCGCGCGGCGTGCAGGCCGAGGTGGTGCATCTGAACGGTGCGATGGAGCTGGCGCCCTCGCTCGGCCTTTCGCGCGTCATCGTCGATCTCGTGCAGACGGGCTCGACGCTGAAGGCGAACGGGTTGGTGGAGACGGAGGTGATCGCGCATATCACGTCACGCCTCATCGTGAACCGCACGGCGCTGAAGACGCGGCCGGAGGAGATCGCGGCCTGGATCGAGCGCTTCCGCGCCGCCCTGGACTGAAGATGGAAATGCTTTCCACGGCGAAGGCGGATTTCGAGACGCGCTTCGAGGCGCTGCTCGACGATGCGCGCGAGACGACGGCGCGGGTGGACGGCGCCGTCTCCGCCATCATCAAGCAGGTGCGGGATGAGGGCGATGGCGCGTTGCTAGAGCTCACGGCGCGCTACGACGGTTGGAACCCACCGGACGTCTCTGCGCTGCGCGTGACGGCTGACGAGATCGACGCCGCCACCGCTGGCATCGAGCCCGCGCTGATGGAAGCGCTCGACACCGCCGCAAGGCGCATCGAGGCATTTCATCGCGCGCAGATGCCGCACGATCTCGAGTTGCCCGGCGAGGATGGCGTGGCGCTGGGCATGCGCTGGAACGCGCTGGACGCGGTCGGCCTCTACGTCCCGGGCGGCAAGGCCGCCTACCCATCCTCCGTGCTGATGAACGCGCTACCTGCCCGGGTCGCGGGAGTGGCGCGCGTCGCCATGGTCGTGCCGACGCCGGGGGGCGTGCTGAACCCGCTGGTGCTGGCCGCGGCCCGTCGCGCGGGCGTCACCGAGGTCTGGCGCATCGGCGGCGCGCAGGCCGTGGCGGCGTTGGCCTGGGGCACAAAGAGCCTGGCGCCGGTGGACCGCGTGGTCGGTCCTGGCAATGCCTACGTGGCCGAGGCGAAGCGCCAGGTCTTCGGCCGCGTCGGCATCGATTCCATTGCTGGGCCGTCGGAGGTGCTGATCCTCGCCGATGCGAAGAACGATCCCGCGCATGTGGCGATGGACCTCCTTGCCCAGGCCGAGCATGACGAGGCCGCGCAATCCATCCTCGTCACTGATGATGCCGACTTCGCCGCCGCCGTGATCCGCGAAGTGGAGATGGCGCTGATCCCCCTGCCCCGCCGCGCCATTGCCGGCGAAAGCTGGGCGCGGCACGGCGCGGTGATCCTGGTGCGTGACTGGGACGAGGCCGTGGCGCTGACCAACCGGCTGGCGCCCGAACACCTCCAGATCATGCTGGACGACCCGCGCGCCATCTTCGGGAAAATCCGGCACGCCGGCGCCGCCTTCCTCGGCCGGCACACGCCTGAGGCGCTGGGCGACTATGTCGCCGGACCGAACCACGTACTGCCGACCGGGCGCACCAGCCGCTTCGCTTCGGGGCTTTCCGTGTTCGATTTTCTCAAGCGCACGACCTGGGTGCAGGCCGATGCCGCCGGCCTCGCGGCGATCGGCCCAGCGGCGGTGCGCCTCGCCGACGCTGAGGGCCTAGGCGCCCATGCGGCGAGCGTCGCGCTCCGGCTGTAACTTTAGAGCGGCACCATGCCGCTCCAGAACTGCATGACCTCCCCGGTCTCGACCGGGATCGAACTGGCGAATTCCAGCCGTCCATTGGTGCCGACCCGGTAG
Source organism: Rubritepida sp. (assembly GCA_028291455.1). GTDB lineage: Bacteria > Pseudomonadota > Alphaproteobacteria > Acetobacterales > Acetobacteraceae > Roseococcus. The sequence goes on from JAQGHY010000092.1 coordinate 4,078, forward strand.
ATAGCCAGATTGGCCGGACGCATCGTCGTGCCCTCACCCTGCCGAATACGCCGGCCGACGATGTCAGCGGCAACCATCATCCGGGACGAGGGATCGAGCGAGAAGGTGCGAGGATGAAAGCCACGCGTATCCTCGCTCTGCACCAGGGTCGGGCGACCATTCGCATCCAGGTCGAAGACGGCGATGCTGTTCTCGCCGTCCAGGCCGATGGGCTGGCCCTGATGCTCGCCGATCGCGTCGCTGCGGTTCGCCAGATAGAGGTGCCGCCCATTGGGATGCACATGCAGCGTGCTGGCGAGCTGTTGCGGCGGCACCGCGCCCGGCCGCCGCAGGGTTTCGACGGTGAAGATGGGCTCGGGCGTCATCGCCCCGTCGCGCAGCCCGTAGACCTGCAGCTTGTTCTGCCGCTCCAGCGAGACGAAGACCAACGGCAGGCTCGGATGGAAGTCGATGTGGCGCGGCCCGAAGCCAAGGCCGCCATTGGGCGCCACGGATTGCCGAAGCGTGAGTTGGCCGTCGCGGAAGCCGAAGACCTTCAGCGCGCCGGGATCTTCCGGCTTGCCGCCGGCGGCGTCGTTGCCGCGGGTGACGAGGATGACGCTGCCGTTGTCCGGCGTCGCCAGCACCTGATGGCCGTAGATGCCGCCATCGGGTGTCACCGCCTGCCGCACTTCCGCACCCAGCGTGCCGTCGCCAGAGATGCGGTGCACGGTGAGGCCGCTGGGATTGTTGTACGCGACGAACGCGAAACCGCCTGAACGGTCGAGGGACATATGAATAGGCCGCGCGCGCAGTGCCACGGCCTCCCCATGCGGGCTCAGCGCGCCGCTGTCGGGATCGGTGCGGAAGGCGTTGAGGAAGTGGCGGTCGCCCGGGCCGCCCGGCCCGCCATTGCTGGAGACGACATAGAGGGTGCGAAGCGACGGATGGCGCCAGACATACTGCACATTGGCCGGCAGCGTGACCTCGGAGAGCCGGGTCAGCGTCAGGGCCTGCGCATCGGGTTTCCAGGCGGCGAGCACGGGGCCGACACTCTGGTAGAAGGTGGCGCCTCCGGCCGAGGCGGGCTGCGCCAGAGTGGGGCTGGATATGGCGGCGCCGAGCGCGAGACCCATGGCTGTACGGCGTTCGATCATGGACGGACCCTCCCGGGTTTTTTCTTATCCCGGCAGCATGCTGCCGCTCCGGCGAGCGTGCAAGCTGAAGCTTTGGACCCTCAATCCCCGGACGGCATCAGCACCAGCGTGCCCAAAGCGGGCAAGGTCAGGGACAGCGAGGCGTCCAGCCCATGCAGGCCCTCGTCCCAGGCCTGCACGCTGCCGGCGTTGCCGGTATTGGCGCCGCCATAGATGCCGGCATCGGAGTTGAACACCTCTCGCCATGCGCCGCCGCTGGGAACACCCAGGCGATAGTTCTGCCGCATCTGCGGGGTGAAGTTGCACACTACCAGCGCTGGCTTGCTACCGTCGGGGCCCAGGCGCAGCCAGGCGAAGACGCTGTTCTGCGCGTCGTCGAGCACCACCCAGCGGAACCCCGCCGCCTCGCAATCCAGCGCGTGCAAGGCGGGCATGCCGCTGTAAAGCTCGTTCAGGTCGCGCACCATGCTCTGCATGCCCAGATGCCGCGGATCGTCGAGCAAATGCCAGTCCAGCGAGCGGTCATGATTCCACTCGCGAGGCTGGGCGAATTCGCAGCCCATGAACAACAGCTTCTTGCCGGGCTGCGTCCACATGAAGCTCAGGTAGGCGCGCAGATTGGCAAGCTTCTGCCACTCGTCGCCCGGCATCTTGTTGAGCAGCGAGCCCTTCCCGTGCACGACCTCGTCATGCGAGATCGGCAGCATGAACTTCTCCGAGAAGGCATAGACCAGGCCGAAGGTCATGCCGCCGTGCTGGTACTGCCGGTAGATCGGATCACGCTCCATGTAGGAGAGCGTGTCGTGCATCCAGCCCATGTTCCACTTGAAGTCGAAACCTAGGCCGCCATCGCGCGCCTTGCGGGTGACGCCAGGGAATGAGGTGGATTCCTCGGCGATCAGCAGCTTGCCCGGGCAGCGCTCGGCAATCATCTCCGATAGCTCGCGCAGGAAGGAGATGGATTCCAGGTTCTCGCGGCCGCCATGGATATTCGGGATCCATTCGCCTTCCTTGCGGCTGTAGTCGCGGTACAGCATCGAGGCCACGGCATCGACACGCAGCGCATCGACCCCGTAATGCTCGAGCCAGTGGATCGCGCTGCCCATCAGGAAATTGCGGACCTCGCGACGGCCGAGATTGTAGATCAGCGTGTTCCAGTCAAGGTGTAACCCCTCGCGCGGATCGGCATGCTCATAA
>JAQGHY010000274.1 GCA_028291455.1 Rubritepida sp.
GATCTGGCGGATCGCACCCGCCGCCGGCAACGCCGCGAGGCCTTCGTCACCCATCTCTGCCTCGTCATCGGCGTGCTGATCTTCGCCTTCCCGATCTACCTCACCGTCATCGGCTCGACCCATGACGTGAACACGATCGGCCGCGGCGACGTGCCGCTGCTGCCGGGCGCCGAGGCCGTCCGTAACTATAGCCAGGCCTGGGGCCTCGGCGGCGGGCGCTACATGGGCGTCCCCGCCGGCACCATGCTGATGAACAGCCTGATGATGGCCATGCTCATCGCCGTCGGGAAGATCGCGATCTCGCTGACATCAGCCTATGCCGTGGTCTTCTTCCGCTTTCCGCTGCGGATGGTCTTCTTCTGGCTGATCTTCATCACGCTAATGCTGCCCGTCGAAGTCCGCATCATCCCCACCTTCCAGGTGATGGTGGATATGGGCCTGACGAACTCCATGGCTGGCCTCGTCATCCCGCTCATCGCCAGCGCCACGGCGACGCTGCTGTTCCGGCAATTCTTCCTCACCATCCCCGACGAATATGTCGAGGCCGCCAAGATCGACGGCGCCGGGCCCATCCGCTTCTTCATCGACGTCGTGCTGCCGTTGAGCCGCACCAATATCGCGGCGCTCTTCGTCATCCTCTTCATCTACGGCTGGAACCAGTATCTCTGGCCGCTGTTGATCGTGACGGACCGCGACCTGGAAACGGTCGTCGTCGGCCTCACCAAGATGATCGGCACCGGCGACCAGCAGAACGAGTGGAACGTGATCATGGCCACCTCGGTCCTGGCCCTGCTGCCGCCCGTCGCCGTCGTGGTGCTCATGCAAAGATGGTTCGTGAAGGGCCTGACGGAGACTGAGAAGTAATGGCGACCCTCACGCTTCAGAACATCACCAAGTCCTTCGGCAACACCCCCGTCCTGCATGGCGTCGACCTCGACGTGAAGGATGGCGAGATGATCGTCATCGTCGGCGCCTCGGGCTGCGGCAAGTCGACCTTGCTGCGCATCGTCGCGGGGCTGGAGACCGAGACCTCCGGCAAGGTCGTCATCGGCGGCCAGGACGTGACCGGGCTGGAACCCTCCGATCGCGACGTGGCCATGGTGTTCCAGAACTACGCGCTCTACCCGCATATGTCCGTCTTCCAGAACATGGCCTACGGGCTGAAGATCCGCGGCATGGCCAAGGACCAGATCGTGCGGCGCGTGGGCGAGGCGGCGGACCTGCTCGGCATCGGCCAGTTGCTCCAGCGCAAGCCACGCGAGCTCTCCGGCGGGCAGCGGCAGCGCGTGGCAATGGGCCGGGCCATCGTGCGCGAGCCGAAGCTCTTCCTCTTCGACGAACCGCTCTCCAACCTCGACGCCAAGCTGCGCGTGCAGATGCGTGCGGAGATCCGCCGGCTACAGAAACGCCTGCGCGTCACCTCGCTCTTCGTCACGCATGACCAGGTGGAGGCGATGACGCTGGGCGACCGGCTTGTGGTCATGTCCGCCGGGCACGCCGCGCAGATCGCGACGCCGATGGAAATCTGGGAACGCCCCGCCGATACATATGTCGCCAGCTTCATCGGCAGCCCTTCCATGAACCTGCTGGCGGCGACGATGCTCGAAGGCGGCACCGGCGCGCGGCTCGATGCGAATGGTCTGGTGCTCGCCTTCCAGGATGGGCCGCGCACCGGTGCCGCCGGGCGCAAGCTTACGCTGGGCATCCGGCCCGAGCATCTGCGCATCGGCCAGGGCGGCGTCGAGATGCTGGTGGAACTCGTGGAACCGCTCGGCGGCGAGAGCGTGCTCCACGGCAAGCTGCCGGACGGCACTCCCCTCACCGCGCGGCTGCCCGGATCGGGGTATACCGACGGCGCGACGGGCGTGATCTTCCAGCTTGAATCCCTGCATGTTTTCGATGGTGAAACCGGCAAGAGGATTGAAGCCGGGCGCTGATGGCGTCACCTTCCCGGGAAAGAAACTCCGGGAGTAACGAACCATGCTTCGCCGCCAGGCAATTGCTCTGGGCGCCCTCGCGCCCTTCGCCGTTCAAGCCCAGTCATCCGACTGGCCCTCCCAGCCCGTGCGCCTCGTGGTCCCCTTCGCGGCCGGCGGGCCGACCGACATCCCCGCGCGCCTCATCGCCGAGGAGATGTCGCGCAACCTGCCGAACCGCCTGGTGGTCGAGAATCGAACCGGCTCGGGCATCATCGTCGGTACGGATATCGTGGCCAAGGCGCCGAAGGATGGGCTGACCGTCCTCTACACCACCATCGGCCATGCGGTGGTACGCGCGCTCTTCCCCCGAATCACCTTCGACCCCATCGCCGATTTCACACCCGTGGCGCTCGTCGGCAAGGTGCCGATGATCATGATGGTCAACAAGGATTTCCCGGCGCGCACGCTGCCGGAATTCATCGCGCTGGTTCGTGCCAATCCCGGGCGCTACGACTATGCGAGCAGCGGCAACGGCGGCGCCGTGCATCTGGCAACCGAGCTCTTCCTGCACATGGCCGGCGGGCTGCGGATGAACCACATCGCCTTCCGCGGCAGCGCGCCCGCCATGCCCGACCTCCTCGCGGGCCGCATCCCCATGCTGATCGATGTCGCCGCCGGCGCCATCCCGATCATCCAGCGCGGCGACCTGCGCGGGCTTGCCATCTCGACCCGCGAGCGCAGCCCGCTGGTTCCGGAACTGCCGACTTTCATGGAAGGCGGCGTGCCGGAGTACGAGGCCTATACCTGGCACATGCTCATGGTGCCCTCGGGCACGCCGCGCCCCATCGTGAACGTCATCAACGCGGCTGCCAACCGCGCGCTGGCGGTGGATGCGTTGCGGAACCGGCTCACGGAGATGACCGTGGATGTCGTGCAGGGCAGCACGCCGGAAAGCTCGGCGGCGTTTCTTGCGGCGGAAATGGCGAAGTGGGAGCCGATCATTCAGTCGGCAGGGATCAAGGTGGATTGAGCGGCGCTTTCACGCTTCGGCGGCTCCGCACCGCCAATGGAGCGGCGCTCCTTTCGGTCGGCAAACGGTATTTCAACGAGATCCTGATGGCGCTGCGCCTTACCCAGCCTTAGCCCTGTCCCGCTCGATCATCACCCGCCGCGCCTCCGCCGGGATCGGCGTGCTCGCACCATCCTGCACGCAGACCAGCAGCGCCTTGCACTCGAAGCAGAGGCCGTTCTTCCACACCGCATAATCGTGCACGAAGCTCGTGTTGCGCAGGCTCGCCACGCGCAAGGTCAGCAGCACGTCGTCCTGGAAGCCGAGGGCCCGCAGGTAGCGCGCCTCCAGCTTGGCCACGACGGGCCCCGGCTGGTCCGCCTTCAGCACCTGGCCTAGGGAGCGCCAGTGATCCACGCGCAGATCCTCGAACATCACGAGATAGGCCGCATGGTTCACATGCCCGTAGAGGTCGCATTCGGCCCAGCGGATGCGGTGGCGCACCGCCACGCTCCACTCGCCCTCGACACCGAATTCCGTCCGCAGCGATCCGTCCATGCAATCCTCCAGCCGCCCCCACGCTGGACGAAAAGCGCCGCGCCATCCACCCTGCCGGTGTCACGGGAGAGCAACAGGATGCAGCGCCGGGGTCTCATGCTGCTGACGGGCGGGCTGGCGGCGCCGCGCATTGCCCACGCCGCCTGGCCCGTTGACCGGCCGATCGAGATCGTCATCCCCGCCGTGGCCGGCGCCGACCTCGACCTGATGGGCCGTCTGGTCGCGCATCACCTGCCGCTGCAGCTTGCGGGCGCGCGCTGCGTGGTGGTGAACCGGCCTGGCGCGGGCGGGCAGGTCGGCTTCGAGACGCTCTTCAACGCGCCGCCGGACGGCCACACGATCGGCGCCGTGAACAATACCGCGCTGCACGTCCTCTCCATCGAGCGGCGGACGCGCTACCAGCCGGAGGAGTTCACCCCGATCGCCAATGTGGTGGACGATCCCGGCGGCTTCTGGGTGCGGCCGAACAGCCCACTGAACACGCTGGCCGACATCCAGCAGGCCGCGCGCGGCAGGCCGGGCGAGATCGGCGTCGGCACTGCGGGGATCGGCAGCGACGACCACATGCTCATCCTGGCCTTCGAGGCCGTGGCGGAGATCACGCTGTTGCACGTGCCCTATGCCGCCACGCCGCCCATCCAGCGCGACCTGCTGGTCGGCACGCTGCCGATCGGCGCCTTTAACGGCAGCGAGTCCCTGGCCCTTCTGCGTAGCGGGCGCATCCGCGGCATAGCCCAGGCCGGGCCGGACCGCTGGGCCGCGACGGCCGCCATCCCCACCTTTCGGGAAAGCGGCTTCGACGTCCTGGGCGGCTCGGCGCGGGGCATTGCGGCCCCTCCGGGCCTGCCCGCCGAGATCACGCTGCAATTCGAGCTGGCTTTCGCGGACATGCTTGCCAGTCCCGACTTCGTCCGTGAGGCCGAGATGCAGTCCCTGCCGCTGCGCCCCCTCATAGGCGATGCCTACAGGCGCAGAATGGCCGCCGATTATGCTGCGCTACAGGCACGGTGGGAGCGGCGGCCGTGGCGAGAATAGAGTTGCATCGGCCGGTCGAAGCCCCGCACCCTCCCCGAAAATAAGGGGAGGACTTCGATGAACGGTCGCCGTCACATGCTCGCGGGCAGTGCCGCCCTGCTTGCTGCTCCGCGCCTCGCCGGTGCCCAAGCCACTTGGCCAGCCGAACGCCCGGTCGAGGTCATCATCCCCTTCCCCGCTGGCGGCGGCGTGGATGTGATGGCGCGGATCATCATGCCCCTTGTGGCCTCGCAAATACCGGGGATGCGCTCCATCGTCACCAACCGCAGCGGCGCGGCCGGGCAGATCGGGCTGGAGGCGATCTTCAACGCCGCGCCCGACGGATACACCCTGGGCGCGACCACCCTGCCCGCGCACAACGCCATTCCAATGGAGCGGCCGGCGCGGTTCAAGGCTATGGACTTCACCTTCTTCGCCAATGTCGTGGGCGACGCGAACTGCTTCTACGTCCGCGCCGACAGCCCCTTCCGCAGTGTCGCGGATCTCGTGGCCGCGGCGCGGGCACGGCCGGGCCAGCTCACCTACGGCACCACGGGGGTGGGATCGGACGACCACCTCTTCATGCTGAACTTCGAGCAGACGGCTGACGTGCCGCCTATGGTCCACATCCCCTTCCCCGGAGCGGCACCGCTGATCCCGCAGCTTCTCGGCGGGCACATGGATTTCGCCGCGATCAACGTGGGCGACGCGCTGGCCATGAAGCGCGAGGGCCGGCTGCGCATCCTGGCGCAAGCCGCCGAGACGCCCTGGGAGGAGGCGGCCGACGTGCCGACCTTTCGCGAGGAGGGCATCGACGTGGTCAACGGGGCAGAGCGTGGCCTGATCGGCCCACCGGGCCTGCCCGGTGCGATCACGGCGCGGCTGACCGCGGCCTTTGCCGTGGCCCTGCGCGACACCGATTTTCTCCGCGAGGCGCGTAGGCAATTCATGCCCCTGCACATCCTGATCGGCGCCGACTACCGCGCAATGGCGCAGCGCACGGAGGATCAGCTGCAAGTGCTCTGGCAAAGGCGCCCCTGGCGGGAGCGGTAGAATCACGCCGTCCGGTAGAGGGCCTTCAGCGCGAGCCGCCGCAGGATGTTGCGGCACAGCGCGTCGATCTCCCGCCTGTCGGTGAACTGCGGATGCACGCTGGCCCAGGCGGCTGCCAACCGGCGCCAGAAGATGCCGAGCTCGATCAGCCGGTCCCGGTGCTCGGCCTGGGCGGCAGCCAGGCGCGTCGCCGCACCCAGCGTTGCCTCGCCTTCCAGCATCGCCACGGCCGAGAGGCGCAGGCTCTCCGCCGTCTCGCGCGGCGTGGCTACGAGCGGGTCGATCTGCCGCAGCGCATGGGCCAGCAGATCGCCGGACCAGCCGGCATCGCGCACCAGGACTCGCGTCGTGGCTTTCACCATCCGCTCCATCCCGGGATAATCGGGCTGGGCGGCGTGGGCGCCGAGCACCTCGGCATGGGCACGGGCCAGCCGGTGCAGCCCCTTGGCGAGGCCGGCCATCCGCTCCAGCGCATAGCCGCCCTCGCTGATGCAGCGGGCCGCGGCCTGCTCGAACATGTGCACGCCTGGCGCCGTCCGGCGCAGGGCGTTGAGGAAGGCGCCGCCGGCCTCGCCTGCGCCGCGTTCGAGTGCGGCGACCAGCGCGGTTGTAGCCACGTAGAGCTGATGCTCGTCGGGCGGCGGCAGGGGCGCGCCGCGCAGGGTGGGCGGCACGGGATCTCCCGGAGTGACGGATTCCACCAGCCGCAGGGCGGACGGCATGAGGCGCAACAATCGAAAATCCCGGCTGCCAGACGGAATATCGAGCGCGGAATGCGCGGTTTCGATGTCCAGCACGAGCCGCATGGCTTCTAGCCGGCGCACGAAGATGATCTCGCCGGAGGGTCCGCGTTCGAAGGCGAGCGCCTCGTCGCTCAGCCAGGGGGCCGCGAAGTCGAAGGCTTCCGGCGGCCACACCTCGTCCTGCGCGAGGCCTGGGAATCGCACGGGATCGAAGGTCATGGCTTCAGGGAGCGGCACGCGCGGAGCATCGCCCATCCTGGTTGATGAAAGGTGAACGTCCGTAGTGCCGGGCTCTCAGGAAGTTCCCTGAAAGGTAGCGCGCAGCTACGGCGCGTCCGCAGCCCGGTCCTGCGCGCTTTCTATTTTCTGAACGGCCAGCGAAACGCCGCCTTCACAGGCGCAACCGCCGGATCACTCTGGCCCACCTGCACAGGAAGATTGCGGAATTCGATGAGCACCCCCTCGCTGCAGCCCTCCTGGTGGAAATGGACGTCCTTTCCAGCCGGGTTCATCTGAAGCGGCCCCCCGGGGCGGGACATTTCACCGATCGGAATATGCGGAAAATCTTCGCCCAGCGTATCGTGAAGCGCCCGATCCACGCGGATTTCGGAAAGCTCGGGGGATGCGTAGCGCAGCGAGTAGTCGTGGAAGGCGACACCGAAAGGACGGATCGGCATCGCGAGCAGCGCGCGGATATCCGCCACGACACCTTTATAATAGTGGTCGCCGTCGATCAGGGTGAGCGAGGAACGCACTTTACGGCCGGCGCGCTTCGTGAAGGTCGCGAAGTCACACAGGTGGAAAGTCACGTTCCTCGTGCCCGAGATAGCCTTGACGGATTGCCGGGCCACTTCGAGATAGCCCGCGTCGATGTCGACGACGTGCAGATGCTGGCCAAGCCGCTTGCCGATAAGAGCCAATTGCGCCGTAAGCCCGCCGCGAAAACAGCCGACTTCGATCAAGCTATTGCCTTGGGAAGCGAAGGCCTCGGCGTAATGAACGAGATCGTTCTGGAATTTTTCTGTCGTATGGGAGTGGTTCCCCAACTCGCGAAGCTTCTCTCGGGCAGCAAGCAGGCTCAACATGGTCGTTCCTTGAAAATTTAGATGTACCCGCATTGGTTGGATCGCATACCGGACAGCCGCTTCCAGCTGTCATTGTACGCCCTGGAAGATCACTCCACTCGAAGACTTTGACTGAAGTGTAAAGTCCTTGAACACTCGCCTGAGCTTTGATGAACGGCAAGTAATCCGATCTAATGCCGGCGCAGAATGCGCCGCGCGAGCCGGAGCGGCGCGCCGCATTTCCATGCCACCGACCCAAGGATGGCACTCTCGGCAATAACCAATTCCTGCACCGAGGCCGGCTGTTGCGGGAGTTGCGACGAACGGCCCAGAAGCCGCGTCACCGCCCGGCCGAAGCGGAAAGATCGGCTCGCGAGGCGGGTCCGGTAGCGTGCAATATCCTTGTCGCTTGGCGCGGTGGGTGCGGCGGTTCCCGGCGCCGGGTATGGCCGCACGATCAACCCATATGCGGCCTCGATCATGAGGCGCTTGTGAGCCGGCGCGCGCCCCGCCCAGAGCGTAAGTCTGGCGCGCTCGTCCGGCACATATTGCGTCGTACGGTCGACGCGCCTGCCGTCGAGCAGGGGTTCGGCCAGCGGCAGAACAGTCAGGCCCTGCGCCATTGCCAGATCGAACAGGAGCAGCATGTCGCTGCCCGGCACGGTTTGTCCGACGAGGCGCCGCAGCGCATCCGCGGAGATCACGCCGCCCGTTCGGGCGCAGCCATACAAGGTGGCCCAAGACTCGCAGCCAGGCAGCGTCAGTTCCGCGCAAGCCCTGCCGCCTGCGTCGAGCATCGCGAACGGCACGACGGCGTCGGCACGGCGCACCGCTGCTGCCAGACGGGCGAGCGCCTTCGGCACCAGGGTGGCGCCAGCGCGCAGCAACAGGACCGGCGCGTCGCGCGCGACGAGAGCCTCGAGCACCGCGCCCATCCCGATGGAATCCAGGCTCAGCCGCGTAAGCGCCGGATGCGCGGAGGCCGGCAGCACGCCGCGGCGGTCGCTCTGCAGGATCAGGATTTCGCTCACCGCGGTGCCGCATGCCGTTAGGGCCGCGACGGTGAGATTCAGAGCGGCCAGGTCGTTGTCATACTGGACGAGCGCCACCACGGCCGCGCCAGTTGCCGCCGGCTGTCCCGCATCGGCACGGGCCGGCGTCAGGGCAAGGTGCGCGCCGAGCCAGGCCGCGTCGCTCCGCGCCCGTTCCATGGCGGGCCTCGGCGCGATCGATCCCTGCGTGAGGCTGTGGCGCAACCGCTCCACGATCGAGGCCAGCGTATAGTCGAACAGGACAGCGTCATGGCTTTCGGGCGCGACCAGCTCAGGCACGCCGCCGCCATTGCAGGCGATGAATCGCGCACCGACTTCAAGCAGTTCGTAGACCGCGCAAGGCGAGTTATCGACGGGGGCCGCCGCGACGGCGAGCCGGCCCGGCCCCTTCATATATTGATAGGCCTCGAAGCGATCGAAGCTGGAGAGGATCTGCCACTCGAAACCCATCTGCGCCGCGCGGCGGGCGATGAAGCTGTCGGTTGCCTCGCCATCCACGACGCCGACGCGGCCCATGAAGGTGATGCTAATACCCTTGAGTTCGGAGCCCACCACGGCCAGCGCGTCGAGGAAAAGCTTGATGCCCTTGCGGGTCTCCAGCCGGCCGAAGAAGACCAGCTCCGTTACCTTGTGCCGCAGGTCGCGCGAGGTTCCGGGCGGGTCGCGTAAGGGGCCGAGATCATCGGGGATACGATACTGCTGCTGGTAGGTACGGCCAGGTGCCAGCTCATAATCGTTGTCGCGCATCCACCCCAGAAGATAGCGGCTGGGCGCCCAGACCACGTCGCTATTAGCGAGGCAGAAGCGCTCGGTCGCATCCGTCCAAAGCCAGAAAGCGTCACGCACCGCCTCGTCGTTGGCCTCGATGACCCAGTGGCTGGGGCCGTGGCAGCCGACCCAGAAAATCGTGTTCTGGAAGCGCAGGCCCAGCCGCTTGGCGGCGATGCAGTAGAAGAGTTCGCCCAGATGCTCGCTCGCATGCACCACGTCGAATTCCTCGCGCGAGAGGAACTCGTAGGCGGCAAACCGCTCCCAGCCGGTGAAGCCATCGAGTGCGCCGCAGGTCGGAGCGATCGTGTCGCGGCGCAGCGGCACCACCCGGATGCCTTGCGCCGAGTAGCGACGCGCGGCTTCCGCGAAGGCCTCGGGATCGAGCAAATCCGCGCGGGTATAGGCGACGGTGACGTCATGCCCCCCGGCCGCAAGCAATTCGGCGAGGCCCGTGCTGACCGTGCCGATACCGCCGTTCTTCCAGAGTCCGACAAGCTCGAAGGTCACGATGCAGACGCGCAGCCGGCGGTGCGGCAGCCCGCTGCCGTCGGGGAAGGAAGGGATCACTTGGCGCTTTCCACCTGCGCGCTGACCCAACTGAGCGTGTCCGCCAGCCCTTCCTCCCAATCCACGCGCGGCCGCCAGCCGGTCTCACGCTGAATCAGGGAGGTGTCGAGGATATTGACCGGCACGTCCGCTGCACGCGTCCGCATGTAGTTGCGCTCGAGCGGGCCGCGGCCAAGCGCGCGTTCCACGGAATCCGCGACCTCGCGAATGCTCATCCCATGGCCCGAGCCGACGTTGAACAGGCGATGCGAACCTTGATAGGCATGCGCCGACAGCATTGCGGCAACGACGTCCTCGACGTGGATGAAGTCCCGCGTGACGTCGCCCGTGCCCCAGATCTCCAGCGGCTCACCCGTCACCGCCCGGTGCAGCAGCGCCCCGACCACGCCCTGGCGCCGATGCACGGCCTGATATCGTCCGTAGGGGTTGGAGACGCGCAGGATGCGGTAATCCAGCCCATGCAGGCGATGATAGAGCGCCAGGTACTTCTCGGTCGCGAGCTTGCTGATCCCATAGGCCGAAATCGGATCGGTCGCCGCGGTTTCCTTGATCGGAATGTGCTCCGGCACACCGTAAACGGTGCCGCCCGAGGAGGTGAAGATCAGCTTCTGCACACCCCCGGACCGCAGCAACTCCAGCAGATGCAGCGTGCCGATCGTGTTGGCGGACAGGTCCGCGGCCGGATCCCGGTTGGAGCTCTCGGGCACCGATGCGCTGATGAGGTGGAAGACCGTCTCCTGCCCCTCGATCACCTTGGCCAGCGCCGCAATGTCGTTGAACTCGCCCGCGGTCCAGTGGACACGGCGGTCTATCACGGCGGCTTCGGTGCGGCTGCGGCCGAAGGCGTGCACCCGCGCGCCGAGCGCCGCGAGAGCGTTGCACAGGTGGGTACCGAGGAAGCCCCCTCCGCCGAGCACTAGGCATGACCGGTTCCGCAGCGAGGCCGCGGCCTCGGGCGCCAGCGATTCGGGGGGGATCACTTCTTGTCCCCCCGGGCAAAGCTCGCCTCGCGCAGGAGCGCGTAGGCATCGCGGGCTCGGCCGGCATCGGTCAGGAACTCCCGGCCATGCAATCCCAGCCGCGGGTTCTCCGCCCACTGCGCGAGGCCGGTGGCGGGTTCGGCCGGGGCGACATGGGAGCGGATGTACTGGCCCATTGGCGAGGGCGAGAACCAGGAGGGGTAGCGCCCCACGAATTGCGGGAAGTAGCTCGGCCAATGCGCATGGCTAGGGCACAGCGGATTGGGCGGCACCTCGGCCAGGCCAAGATCGACGAAGGTGTTGAACGCAGGCACCCCCTCCGCCTCCAGCAGATGGGCGGTGCTGCGGAGCGTGTTGTTCTCGTGATAGCGGTAGGCCATCAGCGCGCGCTGCACGTAGATGGGCTCCACATGATGCGTGGCCCGCATCAGGAAGTCCCAGTCGTGGCACATCTTGAAGTCTCGGAAGCCGCCGACCTTGTCGTAGAGGCCCCGCGTGAAGACGAGGTTGCCGCTGGTGATGCTGATGTTGTTCCGCAGCAGCGCATAACCCACCGTCGGGCACTGCGCGGCATCCAAAAGCGCCCGGTCGTACCAGGCTTGAAGCGGCGCATCGGTAGGTAGCGTTATGCCGGCATCGTCGATCAGACGCAGCCGGCTGAACGCGATGAAGTCCCTATCCCGCGGCACCGCCGCCATCATCTGGGAGAAGCGGCCCGGCTCGAAATAATCATCCGAATTCAGGATGGTCAGAACCTCGCCCCGCGCGAGCGAGAGGCCGCGCGTGATCGCGGCGTGGGCGCCGGCATTGGCCTGCGGATGGTACTCGACGCGCACCCGGCCGGGATCTGCGATAGTCGCGCGGATGATGGCGTCGCTGTCGTCCTTGGAGCCATCGTCGATGATGATGAGCTCGAGCTCCGGATAGTCCTGGTCCAGGACGGAGCGCAGCGCTTTCTCGATGTAGCGCGCATGGTTGTACGAAGGGATGATGACCGAGAGTAGCGTCATGATTGGCCTTCCTCCCTGCCCGGCACCAGCGCCATGAGGCGGTCCGTGAAAATGTCGATGGCGTATTCCGCGCGGAAGCGGGCTTTGCCGGCCTCCCCGAGCCTGCGCCTCATTGCCTCGTCGCCCAGCATGGTCAAGGCCGCCTGTGCCATGGCCTGCACGTCCTGATAAGGCACGACCGCGCCGGCATCGTCCCGTATGGCCTCGGGCGCCCCGCCGGCCCCTTCGAAGGCGATGGAGGGCACGCCGCTGCCGATCGCGGCGAGGTTCACCAGGGGATATGGATCCTCGCGGGAGGAAAGCAGGAAGACGTCCGCGCCGGGGATCAGGAGGTCGACATCATCCACGGCACCGAGGAAATGCACCCGGTCGCCGATGCCCAGATGCTCGGCGTCATGCCGAAGCCAGGAAAGATAGGCTGAATCCGGGCCGTGGCCGATCCAGACGAAATGCGCTGCCGCACCGGTTGGATGGCGCGCGATCAGGGCCGCAACCTGGACGAAAAGATCCGGCCCCTTGCGGTGGTCTAGCGTGCCGCAGCCCATAACGATCAGCGCCTCCGCGGGCAGCCCCGTGAGTTGCTCGATGCGGGTGCGCGCGGCAGGCGCCTCGTAACCGGGCTTGAGCGGTGAAGGATAGCCCGTCGGGATGACATGTTGCCGCGCGGTAAAGGGTCCGAAGGCGGTCTCGACGCGCCTACGCACGTAGTCCGAACCATAAACGACGTCGGTGGCGATCTTCTGGATGGTGAGGATCGTCTGCTCGCCGAAAGTGGCGATGGACGTCGGCAATTCATGAACCAGACTGACGACGGGGATTCCCGCCTCGCTGAAAACGGGCAGCAAGGCGGAGGTCACGATGGTGTTGCAGAAAGCGGTCACCGGCCGCGCACCGAGCCCGGCGAGGATGCGGCGAAGCACCTCGTGCTCCGTCTGATCCTGGCCGCGTGCATCGAGCACGTGCAGCGGCGCGATCTGGGAAAAATCCATCGCGAGCTCACCGGAGCTGCGGGCGATGCAGACCAACCGGTATTCGCCGCGGCGGGAAATCTCCTTGGCCAGGTTGAGGGCGACGACAGGCGCGCCGGTCCGCGAGCAGTCGTGCGTGACGATCAACAGGAGCGGCCGTAGATCCGTGTGAACGACCGGGGGCGGGGCGGCAGGCGGGGGCGCGGGTACAGCGCTAGCTGTAGCGTTCCGCGGACCCTCAATGGCCGGTGCGGCCGCTGGGCTCATCGATGGTTGGCGCGAAACCCTTGAGAGCAGCTGGCTTCGGCCCTCCGCGCCGTCGAACAAAGCTCGCTTGATCAAACGAACCGGTCGGGTCAGCTTCCAGGATGTCGAGGTCATCACCGCCTGCAGGCGACCGCGGAGATCGTTGATCTCGCCGGTAAGATCGGCCTCCCGGCGCATGGCTGCCTCACGGGTTTCCTTCAGCCGGGCACCGACCTCCGCGAGGCGGGCACTGACTTCCGCCAGGTGCGCACTGACCTCCGCTCGGCCGGCAGTCACCTCCGCATAGGCGAGGTTAAGGCGCTGGACCTCCACCTGCCGCTCCGAATAGGCATCCGAAAGCCGGATGATCTCGGCGCCGAGGCGTCCCACCTCCGAATTGAGGCGCGCCTCGCCATCCATGACGCGCACCTGTATGGCGCGAAGGAAGATGGCGTCGTCGAGCAGTCCCCAGCGCGGCTCGGGCAGCGGCGCATCGGAAGCCACGGCGACGAGATAGGGTGCCGCGGCGAGATGCGCCGACGCCTCGAACGAGCGTGCATCGACCCGGCGGAACACTTCGATGGGCCCGCCCCCACCATCTACCGGCATCATGAAGGAACCGGCCGTCGCTTTCTGCGCGCCCATGCGCAAATGCGTGAAGCCGGCCTGCATCAATTCCGTGAATTCCGCCTGGGTCAGTTCCCGGACATGGAACGGATTGGGCGGCGATCCCGGAGGCGAATAGATGGGGCGATCGGGCGTCGAGATGATCGCGATCCCGCCCGGCCGCAGCACGCGGCGGATCTCGGCGAGGAACTCCTCATGCTCGGCGATGTGTTCGATGGTCTCGAAGGAAACGACGACATCGACGCTGTGGTCAGGCGCGGGGATGGCGAGACAGGAGCCGACCTCGAACCGGCGACCCGGCGCTGCATAGTTCGCCGTTGCCAGCGCCACGACTTCAGCAGCAACGTCGACACCGAAGACGCTCGCCGCGACCTGCGATAGCAGTACCGAGCCGTATCCCTCGCCGCAAGCGATGTCTAAAACCTCTTTGCCGGCGCAGAACTGGGCAGCAAAAAGGTACCGGTGATAGTGTTCGAACTCGATATCGCCGGTACGACCGACGACAAACCGCTCGCCAGACCATTCGAGTTCTTTACTGACATCAGGAAAAGTAAATATCGACAAGGTCATGTTCCAGGCGAAAAACGGAGCGTTACCCGCATCAAAGACAGATGACAAGGAAGAAGGGGCACCTACCCGGCCACGTTCTCCGCGCCCAACAGCGCGATGGTCCGGCTGCTCGAATCGGCGATCATGACGGTGCCGATTTCACGTGGCGAATGTACGTCGAGCACGAGCGCGTCGTGGATCCAGTGATGAGCCACGTGGTTCTGCTGCGTGCCGGACGCGAAGGCCGGGCTGATCGTGTAGTGGCCGGATGACAGACGGGGAATCCGGAAACGAAAGCGCGCTTCGGCCACCTCTCCCGCACGCATGCTGAGCGGCTGGGCCGCGGCCAAGTCCGTCGTGTTGTCGCCCAGTAGGGATTGGCCCAGCCGGTCCTTGATAATGAAGCCTGCGATGCCCTCGTGAATCTCGCTGCGCGCCTCGATGCGCAACGCGAGTTCCACCTCCTCGCCACCCTCGAACCAGGCGCGACTCTCGCTATTCGTCCAGCTCAGGCTGACTGCCGTGATCTCAGCGAGGCCGGAGCCGTAGCTGGTCCGCTCGCCCTGCATGGCGATACGGTTCGAAGCGGGATCGGCGGGCAACGCCTCGGCCGTGATGCCCGTCGTCAGGGCCGGTGACGAAGCGCTCGCACCGGCGATCGGCGGAAGCTCGCCGGTCTGGGTGAATACCGAGTAGCCGTCCACGACCTCACGCGCCGTGCCGAGCAAGCGCAGCTCGCCGCGATCCAGCCAGATCGCCCGATTGCAGAGGCCCAGGATCGCGCCGGTATCGTGCCCGCAATACAGCAAGGTTCCCCGGGCCTGGAATTCGCGCAGCCAGCGGAAGCACTTCTGCTGGAAGATCACATCGCCGACCGCCAAGGCCTCGTCGATGATGAGGACATCGGCGTCGACATGCGCGATCACGGCGAAGGCCAACCGCATCGCCATGCCCGAGGAATAGGTCTTGATCGGCTGGTCGATGAAGTCGCCAATTTCGGCGAAGGCGAGGATGGCATCCATCCGCCCCAGCGTTTCCTTGTGGCTGAGTCCAAGGACGCTTGCGTTGAGCAGGACGTTCTCGCGGCCGGTATATTCGGGGTTGAAGCCCGAGCCGAGTTCGAGCAACGCCGCCACGCGCCCCTTGACGCTGACCTCGCCCTGCGTGGGCGAAAGCGTGCCGCAGACCAGCTGCAGCAAAGTCGACTTGCCCGAGCCGTTGCGGCCGATGATGCCAACAGTCTCGCCGCGCGCGACCTCGAAGGAGATGTCGCGGAGCGCCCAGAAGTCGGTGAAGTAATTGCGTTCCTCGACGAGGCCGCTGAGGAATGGCAAGAACCGCCGAATTCGGCGCTTCAGGCGCGGATAGATCGACTGCCGCAGCCTGTCGGCCGGTGCCGGGTAGATGCGATAGGCCTTCTGCAGCCCGGAGACGCGGATCGCGATGTCAGAGCACATCAGCGAAGCCCGGCCGCATGCGTTGGAAGATCCAGAAGGCAATGGCGAGGCTGAGTAGTGCGCAGAGCGAGTAAAGGAACAAGCTCAGGAAATCCGGCAGGCCGCCGAAGATCGTGACCGTGCGCGTCTGCTCGACCATGGCGGTGAGAGGATTGAGGCGCATGACGAACTGGAAGCGCGGCGGAACGGATTGCAGCGGATAGAAGATCGGGGTGAGGAAGAAAGTCACCGTCACGAGCAGGCCGACGATCTGGGAGAGGTCCCGCATGAAAACGCCTATCGCCGCGAAGAGCATCACTCCCGCCGTGACGAAGACGAGATAAGGCAGGATGATCACGGGTATGAAGATAATGGTCCAGTGGAGGACACCCTTCAGTAGCGCCTGTCCGATGATGACGATGCTCAGCATGATCAGGGCATTGGTCAGGGCGGCCAGCACCGTCACCACCGGCAGCACCTCCAGTGGGAAGATCACTTTGGTGACATAGCTCGGATTGCCGAAGACGAGCTGTGGTGCCCGCCCAACCGCCTCCGCGAAAATGCTGTGCACCGCCATGCCGATGAGAAGCATGAAGGCGAAGTCGAAGTGATTGTCGCTCCCGCCCCAGCGGGACTGGAACACGGCGCTGAAGATGAAGGTGTACACCGCGGCAGTCAGCAGCGGCAGGAGGAAGGCCCAACCCACTCCGAGCATGCTGCCTTGAAACCGGAGCGAGATCTCCCGCCCGACAAGCCTCGATATAAGATCGCGGTGCGCAATATAAGATCGCAGCAATGCGGGGAGTGAAGCGGGAAAGTAGCGCATAGACGGTATCTCTTCTCTCCATGCTCGCGAGGTGTCAAGCAAGCGCTGCGCAGTCGGGTTCAAGGTTGAAGGCAGCCTCAGCACTTACCTGGCGGCACGAAGTCCGCAGCCGCCGACCCCTTGGAATCAGTCCCGTTCCATGGAGAGCAGCCGGCAGTGGCCGGCTTGGCCGATCACACGCCGCCCCGCCACGAAGGCGTCCACCTCAGCCTGCAGGGCACTGTAGCGCGGGCCAGGAAGCATGCAGTCGACGATGCCCGAAAGCCGCGTCCCCGTCAGGTGAGATTGCGGGTCTTGCAGAACCTCCGCCAACAACTGCGGTGGCGTCCAGTAAGGGAGAGCAAAGGACCGGCGCCGCGAATAGTAGGCCACGGTGGAGGACCAGTCCTCACCAAAGATCAGCAGCGATCCATCCTCCGGCGTATTGGCGCGTGCCATCAGGCCGATCTGCTGTGGTCCGTTGCCGTAGGAACCGAGTGACATCCACGGCACGTTCTGCCTCCGGAACTGGGCGGCCTGCGAGCCGACGACCACCACAAGCAGCGCACCGGCTACTACCGAACCGAAGCGCATCCGCGGCAGCGAACCAAGCGCAATGGCCAGTGCCACCAGCAGAAAGGCGCCATTGGCGTACTGGTAGTAATTATGGACAATGTGAAGATTGGTGAAGACCAGGATCGGTACGAGGAAGCCAAGAAGGCAGATCCCCACCGCAAGCAATCCGCGCGGACGAAACACCGCCCCTAGCAGCAGGACGAGAGTCATGGCGCCTAGAACGCCAAAGATATCCGGCAGCATCCGACCGGCCACGGCTGTCTGCCATAGTGGCGCGCTGAAGCGCTGCGCCATGGTCCCGTAGTTCCAGCCTCCCAATGCGGCGGAGGTCAGCAGGCGCCCGAAGGGGTTTTCGCTCTTCGCTGCATCACTGAAGCTCACCCAGGCGAGACCGACAACGAAGGGCAGGAACATGGCCGCACCGGCCAAAGCCACCCGACGCATGAGCCGAACCAAGCCGGCCTCACGCAGCCATTGCCAGCCATACCAAAGGCCGATCAGCCCGCCGACCAGCGCGAAGCCCGGGAAGGTCGTCGCCTTGGCGAGGATGGCGAGGCAGCCGGCCAGGATCGCCACCAGCGCGGGCGCGACGCGGCCCGACTGTAAAAACCGGACGAAGAAGGCGAGCCACAGCAGCGCGAAGAACCACGCGCAGGACTCGATCATGAACGTCCGGCCCCAGAAAAGGTACAGGGGCGAGGCGAGCAGCAGCGCGCAAGCCATCGGATAGCCGACAGGCGGCAAATTCAGGTCGCGCCAGAGCATGCGCAGCGGCCAAGCCGCGGCGAGCAGGAAGGCGAAGCTGACGATCCGGCCGGCGGCATCCAGCGGGACACCCAGCAGCGCTAGGACAGCGACGAAGCATTGATAGACCGCCGCTTCGAAGGGAATCGCCCAGGGCGAGCCCACGATCGGCGTGTCGTAGGCGAGAATCGGGCCACCCTGCATGATCCAATAGGTCGAGAGGGCGGTCTGAGTCTGGCGGAAAGGGTGCTGGTCGAGCAGCGGATCGTTCAACCAGCCGACAAGTATATAGCCCGCATGGGCCAGCGCAGCGGCAGCGACGAGCCAAGCCAGTAGCGTGAGCCGGGGATGGGAATCAGGTCCGCTCGACCGACCAAAGATGCCTGAAATTCGGGAAACGACGTCGTGCACTCGGGCATCCTGCTATAGCGGGTCGACAAGGCACTGATTTTCTGACGGACCGGCGATCGCGGCTCAGACCATAGGGCGTTTGCCTTGTCAACGCGCGGAAGTACAGCCCGATGCTACTGGCCGTGACGGGCGATAACCCCATCGTAATTCGCGATATAAGCGGCGGCGACTTTCTCCATTCCATAGGCCTCGCCCAGAACTGCGGCGTCGCGGCCAAAACCAATGCGCGCTTCGTCATCCATCATCGCCAGCATCGCCTCGGCAAGCTGTTCCGCGAACAACGCATCGTCGGGTTCCGGCGGAATCACGATCCCGGCGGCAAGTTCGCCCTGGATCAGCATGCGGGAGATCTCGCCTACATCCGTCGCGATGATCGGTTTGCCGACCTGCATCGCCTGCACCAGCGCGAGGGGGAAGGATTCGCCATGAAACCGCGTCGGCAGGATAGCGCAATCCGCTAGCCGATAGAGGCCGGGTACCCTGTCCTGGAAGCCTAGGAACATGACGCCGGGCGTGCGCCCATGGATCGCGCGGAGCCTGTCTGCCTCCGGACCCGTTCCGCAAAGCAGAAGGTGCAGCGGGCGGTCGGTGCGTCGCTGGGCCAGAAGCAACGCGTTGATCGCCACCTCCCAGCCCTTCTCCCGAATCGCGCGCGAGGCGAGTGCGAAAACCAGGTCGTGATCGCCGATGCCGAGCTCGGCGCGGCTCTGGCCGAAAGGCCGAGGGTCGAGAGGCATGCCGTTGGGGACACGCAGCGTCGCGATCCGCGCCCGCTCCTCGCAGCCCAGCACCTGCAGGTGGTCCAGGTTCTTGTCCGTCAAATACACCCAGAGGCTGACATTCTGTGCCGCCTTTTCGACGAAACCGGTACTGACGGCGGTCGCTTCGTAGGAGCCGTGCAGCGTCGCCAGATAGGGTACGTCTGGCGTCTCGTAGCCCTCATAAAAGAAGAACCCTTCCGCCCCCACGAAATGCGAATGGATCACATCGACGCCCGCCTCCGCTATGAAGCGCCGCACGCCCTGCCGGCGCACCAGCGCCGCGTCGTAGACCGCTACGCGCCGGTCAAGCTGAGCCCGAATGCCGATGTTCCAATCATGCGGCAGCAACGTCATAACCGAAACCGTAACCCCCTGCCGCACCAGCTCGTTGGCCAGATGGATCGGGAAGATCTCCCCGCCGCCGAGGTAGAAGCCCAGGATGACCATGAGCACGTGCCGGCCCTCGCGCGGGGTGGCGAGCACCCTCTCTTCGTCGAAGACGGTCTCCAGCGCCCCTAGCGCGGCCGTACCGCCGGCGCGGCGGAACTGCGCACGAAGTTCTTCGGCGAAGCGCCGCACGGTTGTTTCCGGCACACCCCATCGCATGCGGAGCAAGCGGATGATGCGCTCGTGCTCCACATAATAAGGCGCCGTGTCGAAGCTCGCGACGGAGGTATTGCCCCCATGCTGACGAAAATAGGTGACGGCGCCCGGCTCATAGGCTAGCCGCCCGCCGCGTGCCAGCATGGCGTAGAGGTACCAGTCGCCGAGGATCCGGTAGGTGGCCGCCTCTTCCCAGACCTCCTCCTCGATCGGCTGATTGCGAAGCAGGCAGCCGCCGACATTGGGTATGACGTTGTGCACGCCGAAGGCGGTGTCGAACCAGGCCTTGGCCGAGCGGATGTTGCGGCTCTTCCAGATGCCCGGCTGCGACCGCTCGCGATATGCGTCGAGCCCGGCATAGGGTTTGCCGTCGACGTCGGCGAACTGGATGCGCCCGAAGCCGATCATCACGCTCTCGTCCAGGAATACGGGCACGAGCTCCTGCAGGAAGTCCGGCTCGGCGAAATCGTCGCTCTCGCAGATCCAGATCAGCTCGCCTTTCGCCTCCGCGACCCCGCGACGCCACTGGCGGAAGACGTTGCCGGAGTTCCGCTCATTCGCAATCACCCGGATGATGTCGGGATTTGCCGCGCGAAAGCCTTCGATCACCGCGACGCTGTCGTCGGTGGAGGCGTCGTCCAGCACGATCACCTCGATATTCCCGTAAGATTGGCCGAGGATGCTTTCGATCCGCTGGGGCAGGAAGCGGGCATGATTGAAGTTGGGAACGATGACGCTGACCAGCGGCTCGTAATCCTGCTGGAGCCGCCGCCGGATGCGCCGGTGACGCAGCATGTTGCGCGAGCGATACACCCGGCGCAGCCCCTGCCGGATCGTCTGCCGCAGCCCCGGAAACTTCGACAGGACCCGCCGCAGCGGCTGGCTCGCCCGCCAGATCGTGCTGCTCTCGATCGCATTGCTGCGCTGGCGCTCGATCTCCAGGCGCGCGCTCATGGCTTGGACGCGGGCCTCCTGCTCGGCAAGGCTGTCGCGTAGGCTGGCGAGTTCCCTGGACAGCTCCTCGACTTGGCCGTCGGAGCCGGCGGCCGTGCATATGCCGTCGAAGAGCGGCGGCAACTCCGCGTCGGAGGCTATGGCGAGAAGGCCTGAAATCGCCGGCGGCCCCTCCGCCTCACTTATACAGTTGGACGCGAAGTTGCGGGCGGCGGCAGCGCCGAAGAAGAGGCCGGAGCCCCGCACCGGGCTCTGCTTGGCCAGCGCGATCTGGGTAAAATGCTTACGCAGCATCGCTTCGAAATTCGAGGCATCGGCGGGGGGGTCGTTCGCGGCGATGAGCACGCCGCCGGCGCGCAGCACCCGCCGCACCTCATGCAAGACTGCCGCTTGCCCGTCCGTTGGCCCTAATCCGGCAAGGAACAGCACGACCTCGACGGCCTGATCGGGTAGAGGAAGACGCGCGGCCTCACCCGGCAGGAATTCGAGATTTGCGGGCAAAATCCCGCCCGCCGGCAGTTCATTCGCTGAAGCCGAGACGACGGTCACATGCGCCGCGGTTTCAGCCAGAAGAGCCGCACCGGCGCCGCCACCGATGTCGAGCACACGACGCCCGGCTACGAACTCGCGCGCGAAAAGATAGCGGTGCAAGTGCCCCACAGCTCCTTGCCCATGGGACACGCCTTGGACGATGCCTTCTCCGCAGGCCTTCGACCCCATCCAACTACCCCTGTCACGCGGCCGATGGCGGCGCTGCTTCACACTAAATCGGGCGCCGGCTTATCTGCCACCGCCCTCCAAGAACGTCCCCGAGCCGAGCGACTCGGCCCTCAAGCTCTATAGCGCGGACGGCCACGCGCGCCCAAGGCCATCAATGCATGCGATTCAAGGCCACCCAGAGGCGCAGCAGCCAGTTTGCCCCGCGCGCGTGGTGTGCCAGGCCGGCTTGCCGCAGAGCTGCCAGACGCCGGATCGGCGAGGCGGCGCGCAGCCCTTCGGCCGCATCGAGGACCTGGCGGGCCTGCGCGGTGAGCGGCGCGGATCGAAGCGCCTCGATATAACGGGCTAAGGGTTCCAGAAATCCCGCCGCGCCTCTTCCCAACGCGCGACGGGCCCGCTCGCGTAACCCCACAGCCCCGCCGACGAGGTTTCCCCCATGCTGCCGATAAAGCAGCCCCGGTTCCGGGTCGAAGATCAGCCGACCGCCGCAGCCCGTTACCAACAGGACGCACCACCAGTCATGGTGCCCCTCACGCGGCAGCGGCGCACTGAGCGCCAGCCCGCGGGCGCGCGCATTCATCACCATGGTGCAGCCGGCAGCGACATTATGCGCGAGCAGGGTGGCGAAAATCGGAGGGCGGGACGGCAAGTGCGAAAGGCCGATGGGCGTCAGGTCCGGGGTGACGAGCCTGAGCCGAGTGCAGACCAGCATGGCCTCCGTGCCCAGCTGCGCCGCGGCACGCGCCAGCTTCTGCGGCAGCCAGACGTCGTCCTGATCCATGAAGGCGTAGAGGCCGTTCTCGGGCGCGGCGGCCAGCAGGGCCATGAAGGACGCGCCGGCGCCGAGCCGGCCGACCGGCTCTGCCAGCCGCGCCACGTGCCCCGGATGTGCTTCGGCAAAGCCTTCCAGCAGCGCGACCGTACCATCGGTCGAGCCGTCGTCGCGCCACAGCAACGACCAGTCCACACCTTCCTGTGCGGCGAGGCTCGCCAGCTGTTCAGAGAGATGCGCCGAGCCGTTCCAGGTCGCCAGGAGCACGTGGATGCGGCTCAATTCCGTCTGCCCAACGTATGGCGCCGCTCAGCCACCGCGCCGCGCGAAGCTGTAGCGGCGGTGGCCCAGGTAGCTAATGCCGATGGGGCTCAGAACGCCGATCACATGCGCCGTCGTTTCGGGGTGGAACATGTAGCCGATGGCCGGGAATACGAACCGCGCCAAGCCCACACTGACCAACCAAACCTGCACCAGGGCGACACAGTTGATCAGGGCAAACCGGCTAAATTCACTGCCCATGCCACCGCCGCTGGCGGCGAAGACGAAGCGCCGCGCGAGCAGATAGGCCGTCACCATGCCGATGAGGTAAGCCACCGCGACCGCCGCTTCGTAGGGCATGGCGAGGGACAACAACATGCGGGCGCCGATATTCACCGCGGCAGCGGTGCCGCCGGTCAGCACGAAGCGGACGAACTCGGCACGGAACAGGGCTTCGAGGCGTTGCCTCACTTGGCGACCGCTTCGGCCATCATCCGCCCGAACCGGATGCTTTCCGCCACACCGCGATCTTCGGGATAGTAGTGCGAGGTGTCGGCCACGAAGAGGCCGTCGATCGGCGTTCGGAAGGGCGGCAGTTTGTCCAGGAAATTGGGCTCGCAGACCGGCTGGGCGTGGCGCAACCGTCCGGCCTTGGCATCGAGCAGGTCCGCGTGGGTAATCTGCGGATTTACGCTGCGGACGGCGGCGAAGGCCTCGGCGATCAGGCGCTCATCCGACCATGCCCATTTCGGATGCGTCACCGGCATGTAGTAGGGAACGTAGACGATGGTATCGCCGGTCGGGCGCAGGTTTGAGAACTCGATCAGGCCAGGCACCTCGATCGCGGGATCGACGATATTGACCCAGAAATTCTTCGAGACGGAGCGGCTCAGCTTAAGGATCACGCACACCACGCCGATATTGCGCAGGCGGCCATAGGCCTCCAAATCCTCGGCCGGCAGATCGGGCACAAGGCGCGGCACGAGCGGCAGCGGAACCGTCGAGATCACCGCATCGGCCAAGAATTCGCGGCCGCCCGCTATGAGGCCGGTGACCTTGCCGTCCTGGACCGTCACGCGCTCGCCCGGCGTGCTGGTATGGATGCGCCCGCCCTTGGCGCGGATGTCGCGCTCCAGCGCGTCCACCAGCGTCTGCGACCCGCCCTCGATATAGCCGAGCCGTTCCTGGAACAGCGACTTTCGCGAGCGCCCGATGCGCCTGACCCGCGTGGCAATCCAGGAGGCGGAGACCTCGTCCGCCATCTCATGGAACTTGAGCTGCATGAGGCGCGACCACATCGTGGCATAGACCTCACGGCCCGAACCGCCCTCGATCCATTGCCGCGTGGTGAGGTTCTCGATCCTCTCGAAGTTCCGCGCCCGCGTGGTCAGGAACATTTGCAGGCCCGTGCGGAACTTGGCCACCCAGCTCAGATGCGGAAAGCGCAGCAGCGCGATCGGATCGCCCCAGGAATGGATCTTCCCGCCCATGAAATATCCCATGCGGGTGCGGACCCAGCGCATGGCGTCGCCGATGCCGAGCTCCTGCATCAGTTCGAAAGTCGGATGATCGGAGAGGCAGACGAAGTGGTAGAAACGCTCGATCGAAAGGCCGGAAAAGTCGAAATGCGCGGCCATGCCC
>JAQGHY010000276.1 GCA_028291455.1 Rubritepida sp.
TTGTCGTAGTTCATCAGCACCTGCTCCTTCGCGCCGGAGAAGGGCCGCGCGTGATACTGCGCGCCCTCGGTCAGGCTGAAGGCGTGGATGAGCAGCAAGCGGGGCTTGGACATGGGATTCTCCTGGATCAAACGGTCTGGGTCATGAAGCCGCCATCCACCAGCAGCTCGGTTCCCGTGACATAGCGTGCATCGTCCGAGGCGAGGTAGAGCGCGGCATGGGCGACGTCCCAGGCGGTGCCGCGATGGCCCAGCGGCACGCGCCGCCGCGCCTCCTCCTGCAGCGCCGCGAGGTCACCGCGATGGCCGCTCTTCACCACGCGCTCCTGCAGCAGCGGCGTGTCGATCATGCCGGGGATGATGGTGTTGGCGCGGATGCCCTGGCGCCCGTATTGCGCGGCGATCTGGCGCGTGAACTGGACCAGCGCGGCCTTGCCGGAGGAATAGCCGATATGGTCGTGCCCCAGGTGCCGCAGCCCGCCGATCGAGCCCACCGTGTTGATGGCGCCCTTGCCCTGGCCGATCATCGCGGGCAGCACCGCCTTGCAGCCGATGAAGACGCTGGTGACGTTGATGTCGAGCTGGGCGCGGAACTGGTCGACGCTCATCTCCAGCGGGCCGCCGCGCAACCCCTGCCCCACATTGCAGTGCAGGATGTCGATGCGGCCGAAGCTTTCCAGGCAGCGCGCGGCCAGCGCCTCGGTGGCCTCCAGATCCAGCACGTCGAGCTCGGCCACGATGCAGTTGCCGCCCTCGGCGCGAATCAGCTCCGCCGTTTCCTCGGCTGCGGCGCCGTCCCGATCCGCGATCGCCACCGTCGCTCCCGCCCGCGCGAAGAGCACCGCCGTCGCGCGGCCATTCCCCCAGCCGGGGCCGCAGGATCCGGCCCCGGTGACGATGGCCACGCGTCCGCTCAGTCGTTGTTCGGTCATGGTCGCTTCGGCTCCCGGCGGCACCGCGGCGCAATAAGGCTTGCGCTCCTATATCGCGATACGATACGCGGTAGTGGTAAACGATATCTTCTCCTCCCTCATGGAGATGTCAACAAGGGAGGGGCGCATGGCGAAGGCATCCGGCGGCACACTCGCCTCGGGCACGGCGGATAGCGGCGGCGGCGTCGCGGCGGTGAAGTCGATCGAGAAGGCGTTTGCCCTGCTCGAGTCCTTCCGCGGCCGTGGGCGCATGCTGAGCCTCAACGAACTCGCCGTCGGCGCGGGGCTAGACAAGAGTTCGGCGCAGCGCGTCACGCGCACCCTGCGCGATCTCGGCTACCTGCATCAGGATCCGGCGACGCGGCGCTACTACATGGCCCCGCGCGTGCTGGATCTCTCCTACGACTTCCTCCGCACGCATCCGCTGATCGAACGCGCCCTGCCAGTGGTGGTGGAGTTACAGCGGGTGGCGCGTGAGCGCGTGGACCTCGTGCTGAGCGAGCACAATACCGTGGTCTATGTCCTGCGGATGCAGGCCAAGCGCGAGACCTTCAAGCCGGCGCTGTTCGGCCGGCGCGTGCCGATGTTCTGCACCGCCGCCGGCCGGGCCATCATGTCCGGCATGGCCGAGGATGAGGCCGAGGCGCTGATCGCGGGGTCCGATCGCAAGGCCTATACGCGCAAGACCCTCACCGAGCCCCACGCGATCATGGCGGAGGTGCGCAAGGCGCGCGACCTCGGCTACTGCCTCCAGGCGGAGGAGTGGCTACCGGCCGAAATGGTGCTGGCCGTGCCGGTGCTCGACGCGCACGGCAAACCCTATGCGGCACTGAACGTCGCCGTCTCGACGCGCGATTGGACGGCCGAGGCCATGGTGGAGAAGTTCTCCGCCATGCTGATGTCCGCCGCGATGGAGCTGAACGGCTAGCGAAGGACCGTCGAGAAGAGGATGCGCTTGCACTGCTCCACCGGGGTGGGGCTGCGCATGGCCTTTGCCATGAGGTTGGCACCTTGCAGAGAGGAGACGATGAAGCCCGCGACGTCGTCGCAGTCGAATTCCGGCGGCAGCTCGCCAGCATCCACCGCGGCCTTGAGGCAATAGGCGATCGCCCCCCGCACCTCGGCGAAGATTTCGACGAGGCGCAGCCGCATGGCCTCACTGTGCTCACTGGCTTCGGCGGCGAAATTGCCCAAGAGGCAGCCATTGCGCATGTCGTTGCAGCTGAGGCTGTCCTTGCCGCCGTCGATGTAGTCGCGGAGCCGCTGCAGCGGAGGCAGCGCGTCGTTGCGCAAGGTCTGGCGGAACAACTCTTCGCCATTGGCGAAGTAGCGGTCGATCACCTCCAGGCCGAAGGCTTCCTTGGACGTGAAGTGATTGGTGAAGGAGCCCTGCGGCACTCCGGCAGCCTGGACGATGTCGCGAACGCTCGCGCCCGCGTAACCGCGCTCATGCACGACGCGGAGACCTTCGGTGAGGATCTTCTCTCGGTGTGACGGTTTGGCCATCCAATTAATATGTTCGTCCGTATTATTTTGTCAAGGCGTGTGGTTCTGAGGCGGAAGTTCAGGCCGGCCCCTTCTTGCGGCGGAATAGCAAGGTTAGGCTGCCTCAAATCATCCTGGAGGAAGCCCTGTGCAGAACCTGTTCGACCTGACCGGCAAGGTGGCCATCGTCACCGGAGGCAGCCGCGGCATCGGCCGCGCGATTTGCGAACGGCTGGCGCAGCACGGCGCGAAGGTCGTTGTCTCGTCGCGCAAGCTCGATGCCTGCCAGGAGGTCGTGGACGGCATCACCGCGGCAGGCGGCACGGCCATGGCGATCACCTGCAACATCGGCCGCAAGCCGGAACTTCAGGCGCTGGTGGACCAGACGGTCGCGGCTTATGGCCAGGTCGACGTCCTCGTCTGCAACGCGGCGGTGAACCCGTATTTCGGCCCTACCCAGGACATTCCGGACGAGTCCTACGACCGGATCATGAACTCGAACGTCCGCTCCAATCTCTGGCTCTGCCAGATGGCGATCCCGGCGATGGCGGGACGGGGCCAGGGCTCGGTCATCATCGTCAGCTCGATCGGCGGGTTCCGGGGCTCGGCGCGGCTTGGCATCTACGGCGTGTCGAAGGCGGCGGACATGCAGCTCGCCCGCGCCCTGGCGGTGGAGTGGGGCCCCAAGGGCGTGCGCGTGAACGCGATAGCGCCCGGGTTGGTCAAGACGGATTTCGCCCGCGCATTGTGGGAGGATCCGGCGAACCTGAAGAAGCGCACGCGCGACACGCCGCTGCTGCGCATTGGCGAGCCGGATGAGATTGCCGGCGCCGCCGTGTTCCTGGCCAGCGCGGCCTCGGGCTTCATGACCGGACAGAGCATGGTGATCGACGGCGGCGTTCTCGCGGGGCCGCCGGTTCTCGACGAGGAGTAGCCGGGGCTTCGCCTCAGCCCTTGCGCTTCTTTCCGTCGGCATCCGGACCGGTGCGATACCCCTCGCCCGCCAGCGCCTCGACCCGCGCTGGCAGCGAGTCGCCGATGACGGTGCGATAGGCGGGCACGTGTTTCCACGCCTTCTTCTCGAGCCTGGTCATGCCGCAGCCCAGGCACCAGCCGCTCTCCTCGTCATAGAGACAGACCTTGATGCAGGGGCGATCTTGCTTCGTCATGTCAGATGCCAGATGGGGCTCGCGCGGCACTTTGCGAGCGGTGGCAGATACAATACCGGCCGCCGCCGGCCGTGACGTGAGCGGGTGGAAATCGTTCACCCAGGTGAGACCCGTCCGCAGCGCCCCTCTTGAAAGGGGGACACCCGATGGAAACAGCCCGCAGGCCGCGACCACCGGTGGCGGGACCGGGACCTCACCGCAAACACGCGCACAAGCGCAGCGGCAGCCGGAAACGTTACGCGGGAAGATTTTCCGCGATATAGGGCGGCAGGTTGAACGAACCCGCATGGATTTCAGCCGTCCAGAACCGGGTCTTGCCGAGGATACCCGCCGCTTCGGCACGGCGGCGGATTTCAGCCACCGGCACCTCGCGCAAACCCTTGGCCTTGGCCGCCCAGCCGAGCGTCATCAGCCCGCCGACATAGGTGGGGACCGCCGCGACATAAGCCGAGATGTCCGCGAAGAACTTCCCACGGCGCAGCGATGTCTCGCGCAGTTCGTCGGCCTGCATGAAGGGCACGCCGCACTGGTTCACGATGAGGCCCTGCTCGCTGAGCAGACGAGCCGCATGGTCATAGAAATCATCCGTGAAAAGCACCTCGCCCACGCCGACGGGATCCGTGCTGTCCACGATCACCACGTCGAAGGAACCGGGCTCGGCCTGGCGGACATAGTCGATGCCGTCGCCGACGATGACCTCGGCGCGCGGGTCGTTCCAGGCGTCGCCGGCGATGCCGGGCAGGAACTCCTTCGCCAGACGGATCACTTCGCCGTCGATCTCGACCATCACGGCACGCTCGACGTCACGGTGCTCCAGCACGCGCTTCAGCACGCCGCCGTCGCCGGCGCCGATGATGAGCACGCGCTTGGCCGCGCCATGCGCCAGCAGGGGCACATGCGTCAGCATCTCCTGATAGACGAACTCGTCGCGCTCGGTGATCTGCACGACACCGTCGAGCAGCATCACGCGGCCATGGCTGAAGCTCTCGAAGATCATGATGTCCTGGAAGTCGCTCTTCACGCGGGCAAGCTCACGCTTCACCAGGAAGCGCTGCCCCCACTCGGGGTAGAGCGTCTCGTTCACCCAGGAATCGGTCATGGTCTCGTCCTCGTCAGCATGTGCAGTTCGTTGAGGAGGTCACTTTCGCAAGTGGCCCCATCAAGAAGAAGGGGCCGGACGTTGCCGCCCGGCCCCGTTCACATCCACATCAGCGGTGGTTCAGCCGATCAGGCCGCGCTTGTGTTCGGAGAGCTGCACGCGCTCCGGAAGGAAGCCGCGCCGAAGCGACGGCAGCGCCTTGTACGGATCGCAATCGCCGCAGACGAAAATGTCCAGCGCCGCGTAATCCCGCTCCGGCCAAGTGTGGATGGAGACGTGGCTTTCGGCCAGCACCAGCACGCCCGACACTCCGCCATTGGGCGAGAAGTGGTGGAAGTGTCCGTGCAGGATCGTCGCACCGGAAGCCAAAGCTGCTTCGCGGACCACGGCATCGATATGGCCGGGGTCGTCGAGATTCGTGGCGCCCCATAGATCGATGATCAGGTGCGTTCCGGCGTAACGGACGCCGTTGCGTTCCACGAAGTAATCCTTCGCTTCACTTATCGAGCCCGCCGAAGCAGAGGCATGAGTCGTCTGGGCGTCGCTCGGAAGAAGATCCGAGTCCATCCCCAGTCGGACGAGAGAGTCCATGTCGGGTTCCCTTTCCCACCAGTAGATGACCAGGTGTATCGGCTGTGCGGCCACAGCGGCCGTCGGTTCGATCAGGTCAGCGGACCGGGGATATGGAGCCTGGGGCCCGGGGGGTCAAATGAAATTGCGACAAACTGCCCCGAAAAAATCGCGGACCTCCCCCCCACCTCACGCACGACTCATCCTGCCGGGTGCTGGGCTGTCCGCAATGGCTCCAGCGTTTGCGGCAAAAGACGGAACAGATTCAGTTCCCGGGCGAGACGCGGAAGGTCCGCGAGCCCGCGGACGGGATCGGCTGTCAAAGCCTCGAACGCCGCGGCAAGCTCGGGCTTGCCCATTCGCGCGGCATAGCGGCGGCGATGGGCGGCAAGACCATCTTCGTCGCCGGCCATGGCGAGGAGCGCGGCATTACGCAGCGCCGTTCGCTGGAGGGGTTCGGTCATAACGTCCCTGTCGCCGCCCGGCACCGTTGCCGCCAGATGGCGGGACAAGGCGGCAGCCGCTCCGGCATAATCCCGGGCATCGGTGAGAATGTCGGCCAAGGTCTCGTCGCCTGCGGGACCAAGCGCCTGGAGAGCTTCCATCGCCAGGGCGCGATTGCCCCGCCGCGCCTCGGCCTGAGCGGCCAGGAGGCTGCGCGCCTCCACGAGCGCGGGCGGCAGCCGTGGCGCGGAACTCGCCGCGAGTGCCGAGAGTGCGCCTTCGGCATCGCGCTCCCGCAGACGCTGCGCTGCGAGCCGTGCGCCCAGGCCGGCCCGGCCTTCGCCCGCCGGCGCGCGCTCCATCGCGCGACGCAGCAGCCCCGCCGCGCGGTCCGCCAGATCGAGCGCGGAGAGCCGGTCCGCCAGGAGGGCGAGCATGGCCTCCCCGGCCTCGCCGCTGGGCAGAAGTTCGGGATGGGCATCGTAGAGGCCCACGGCACCCAGCGCGGGCTCGACCTCCAGCGCCTGCAGGAAGGCCTGTTGGATGAGCTCGCGCAAAACCGGCCCGCGTTCCGGAAACATCGCCTCGGTCTCCCGCAGCAGAGCGAGTGCCGCGCGCGGATCGCCCGCCGCGCGGCGCAGCGCCGCCAGACGCTCGCGCGCACCGATCTCCTGCGCATCGCCGCGCCAGGCGAAAAGCGTCTGCTCCAGCACGCGCGCCGCGCCGGCCGCGTCCAGACCTCCGCTGGCGAGGCGAAGTTCGACGCTTCGCCGCGTGGCGCGTGCGCGCATCAGACGATCCCGGCTGGCGGCGGCGGCTTCATAGGTCTCGAGGGCGCGGGCGGTGTCGCCTTGGGCTTCCTCCAACATCGCCTGGGCGAGCAGCAGCGACGCATCTTCGCCGGCCGCATCCAACAGCCGGCGTGCCGCGGCGTGCTGACCGCCTTCGGCCATCGCTTCCCCGGCGATAGGCAGCAGGCGGCGGCGTAGCCCCTCGGGATAGGAGAGCAGCAGGGGGAGCGTCGCGGCGAGACCCGGCGCGGCGGTATTGGCGTCGCCCTGCATGGCCGAGCGCAGGGCGCGCCACAGAATCACCTCATCGGAGGTCGGCAGCTCTGCATCCAGACCGCGGCCCTCGGCGGAACGTCCGGCGAGCAGGGCAGACATCCCTGAGAGAAAGATCTGCCGGGGATCCAGCGCGCTCGGCGGATTTTCCTGGGCCGCCAGCCGGAGCATCGCCTGCGCCTCCTGCGGAAGCCCTAGCGCGAGCAGCGTCTGCGCCGCAGCGATTCTCGGCTCCCCCCGAAGGAGCGGTGCGGCGGCCCCGACGCCGGCCTGCTGCGCCCGCAGCCGCTCCTGCAGAGCGGACACCGGCTGGCCCGGAATATCGAAGCTGCGCGTCATGCCGATGGCCGCCACAACGCCGTCGAGCGGTTCGCCTGCGAGCGCGATGGCGCCACCTTGCACCGAGAGCAGGAAGCGCTCAGCTCCCGCGCGCAGCGCCAGGCGATCGGCGCGGGCTAACACTGCCACGCCGAGATAGGTTTCGATCAGGTCGAATTCGGCGAGGTTGCGCGTCGTCATCTGGCGCGGTGCCGCCTGCCCGACGGTGCCGATCAGAAGCGGCAGACCCGTCAGCGGATCGTTCATCGTGAGGACGCGTGAAGGCCGTGCGGCATGCAGGATGGCGCGGTCGCCCGCGAATTCCGCCCGCAGCGACGCGACGGCGGCCGGAGCCGGATGGCTGCCTGGAACCGGCGAGACGAACCAATCGCCGCCCTCCTGGCGCAAGGCGAGCTGGGTGTCCGGTGCCATGGTCCAGGTGATCAGCGTGGCGCCGGGCAGGCGTTGCGCCTGGATGCCCGCGAAGGCCGGCTCGCGCAGAACAGCGCCGAATTCGATGGACCGTTCCGTGTCGAGGAGCAGTAGGGCCTGTTCACCGCGACGAAGGGCCGCGGCACCGACGCCAGTGCCAACGGCAAGCCGCAAGGTGGGTCCCTGCCCCGCTTCGCCGACGAGCCGGGCCCGGATGGGCAGCGGCCCCGCCAAGCTCGCGAGAGGCGGCGAGGGCGGAGGGGCGGATGCTACGGCAACCGGGGACGGCTCCAGAAGCGGCCGGGGGCCGGTAGCGCTGACGAGGGGGCGCTCGCTGTCACGAAGCGGGCTCGGCGCGGTGGAGAAGCTTCGCGGCGTCTCTGTTGGCGGCACGATGGCTGGAGGCGCGGGGCTGGCCGGCACCGCGACCATCGGGGCCTGAGGCACGGCCGTGCGAACCTCGGCGGATGCCGCCGGCGGCGTTCCGGCGGTGGCAGCGCGATTGGGGCGGCGCGCCGTCGACGCCTCGCGAATGGCGGGAGGCAAAGATGCCGTGGCCGTACCCTCGGCGGCATCCAGGATATCCAGCGCCACCTTCGGTCCGTTCCGGAAGTGCCGGATCCGGGTGCCCGGCCGCAAGGTCAGCTCGATCCCGCCTTCCACACGTCCGACGGCCAGGAGATTGCGCGCGAGCCGGCGCGCACCCGCAAGATCGATCGCATCGGCATTGGGGAAGCGCAGCAGGACGCGTTCGCCCTGCTGCTCCACCTGATAGCGTGGCGCGGCGGCCCAATCGAATACGATGCGGCCGAAACCGGGATGGTCGCCGGTCCGAACCCCGATCCTGTCCTGCGCCGCGGCGGGAATCGCAAGCAGGCTCAACCACAATCCAGCCGCCGCACGCATCAGTCGAAGCTCGCCAGCAGCTTGTCGATCTCTGCCTGGCTGCTGGCCGAGGACGGAAGCTGCGGGCCGTTCGCCAGGGCCCGGCCCTGCGTCACCGGGGTGACGGGAGCGCTCACCTCGACGACCGGCGGCGCATCCGCGCCCGGCCCGAAACGTGCCGTCACCGCGGCCACCCGGCTCTCGATAGCCTTGAGAGCCGCGACGACCTTGCTGATGCGTTGGCCGGTGATGTCCTGGAAGCTGCAGGCCTCGTAGATGCGCGTGACGGCCGCGGCAAGCTTCTCGCTCTCCGCCGCCGGCACCCGGCTCTGCATCGCCTCCAGCCCTTCGCAGACATCGAGGATTTCGTTGGTCGCGTTGGCAGTGTGCTCCACCACCGCATCCAGCTCATCGGTGGCGCGCGGAATGTGGCTCTCGTTGATGTCGTCTACGCGCAGCGCCGCGATCTCGGTCTTGGCGCGCTGCACCTCGCGTCCGAGCGCCTCCAACTCCGAAAGCAGCGCCGCCTCCGTGGTGGTCATGTCGCCCGCAAGGCTGCCCAGGACCTGGCGCACCGCCTGCTCGATCGCGTCGGGGCTGCTCCCGTTGGAATGGACGTCAAGCATGGACCAGCACCTTCTCGATCTTCTCGCGAAGCGTCTCCGCGTTGAACGGCTTGACGATGTAGTTGGACACCCCGGCCTGCTTCGCGGCGACCACGTTTTCGGTCTTGCTTTCGGCGGTAATCATGATGAAGGGCAGGTGCTTGAGCCTGGCATCGGCGCGCACTTCCTTCAGCAGATCCAAGCCCGTCATCGGCTCCATGTTCCAGTCGCTGATGACGAGGCCGAAGTTTCCCGCGCGCAGCTTGGCGAGTGCTTCCTGCCCGTCCGTCGCTTCCTCGACATTGTCGAATTCCAGCTGCTTGAGCAGGTTGCGGATGATGCGCAGCATCGTCTTGTAGTCGTCGACAATGAGAACGTTCATGTTCGTGTCCATCGCCATGTTCGTGCAGTCCTTTTCGCAGATGGTTTTCGGTAGAAATCAGTCGCTGTGACGCGACCGGTGACGGGCGAGTTCCGTCGTCACCAGCCTCGCCCTTTCTGGGCGCATGGCCGCAAGCACCGGGGCTGCCTTGGTCTCGCGCATGCGGTCGACCACCTGGATCAGCACGGGCATGTCGAGATCGTCGAAGATGCCGGCGGCTTCGCGGGGCCGCATGCCTTCGTAGAGACGCACCATCTGGCGCCATCCCTGTTCCGTCCGCTCGTCGCGGGCGCGGCCTTCGGCCTCCAGCCGCCGCTGCAAGGCCGTGAGCTCCTCCAGCCTGCCGGAGAGGCGCCGTTCGGCCGCGGCGATCAGCATCTCGCGCTGCGCGAGCGCGACCTCCCGTGCCTCGATCTCCCCGCGGCGCGCCCTCAGCGCTTCCAGCACCGCGCGCTCGGCCACC